>JARRKQ010000029.1:0-36038 GCA_037387885.1 Alphaproteobacteria bacterium
ATAGTTCGCGCGGCATATGAGGCGGGCGGCCCCGACGGGCCCTGTCCCGCCTTTTTACCGTGTTCTCTAACGATGGTTGGTCAGATGTTCGCAGTGGTTCGTACCGGCGGCAAGCAGTACCGGGTCTCCGAGAACGATGTGATCGTGGTGGAGAAGCTGGCCGGTGAGGCCGGCGAGGTGATCGTTTTGGGCGACGTGCTCGCGGTCGGCGACGACAAGGCGCAGAGCATCGGCACGCCCACGGTCTCCGGCGCCTCGGTCGCCGCCCAGGTCCTGGAGCAGACCCGCGGCGACAAGGTCATCGTCTTCAAGAAGAAGCGCCGCCAGGGCTATCGCCGCAAGAAGGGTCATCGCCAGGAGCTGACGGCGCTCCGCGTCACCGAGATCCTGACCGACGGCAAGAAGCCGAGTGCGGCGAAGGCTAAGGCCAAGCCAGCGGCTAAGACGTCGGCCGAGGCGGACGACAAGCCGAAGGCGGACGCAAAGAAGCCCGCTGCCAAGAAGCCGGCCGCCAAGACCGAAACGAAGCCCGCCGCGAAGAAGCCTGCGGCGAAGGCCGATGCGAAGCCGGCGGCCAAGAAGCCCGCCGCCAAGAAACCTGCCGCCAAGCCGGCGGCGAAGAAGGCGGACGCCAAGCCCGCGGCCAAAAAGCCGGCCGCGAAGAAACCGGCAGCAAAGAAGCCGTCCGGCGGCACGACGAAGAAGTAAGCAAGAGGTTCTGCGATGGCTCACAAGAAAGCAGGCGGCAGCTCACGCAACGGCCGCGACTCACCGGGACAGCGCCTGGGCGTCAAGAAGTATGGCGGCGAATCCGTGATCGCCGGTAACATCATCGTCCGCCAGCGCGGCACCAAGTTCCATCCGGGCGAGAATGTCGGCCTCGGCAAGGACCACACGCTGTTCGCGCGCGCCGACGGCAATGTGAAGTTCGTGCGCAAGGCGCGCGGCCGCACTTATGTCTCCGTAGAGCCGGGCGAATAGATCTGACATTCGGCCCAGGCGGTGGACCCGGGGCCGGCAGCGGCCGCCCCATTCTTGAAACGACCGGAAGAGGGAAATGGGGCGCCATTTCCCTCTTTTTCGTTTGGAGCACGACGATCCCGTGACCAGCACAATCGCAGAGACGGTGTTGACGACCGACCGGTTGACCCTGCGGCCCTTCGTGCAAACCGACGCGCGCGCGGTCCAGGCGCTGTGCGGCAACTGGAACGTCGCGCGGATGCTCGCGGTCGTCCCGCATCCCTACCCCGACGGCCTGGCCGAGGACTGGATCGCCGGCCAGGCGGACAAACGCGCGCGCGGCGAGGAGTATGTCTTCGCCATCGAGCATGACGGCGAGGTGATCGGCGCGGTCGGGCTCGAGCGGCGCAGCCACACACGCCGCGACATACATGAGATCGGCTACTGGATCGCCGAGGAATGGTGGGGTCAGGGCTTGGCCAGCGAGGCCGCCGGGCGTGTCGTGCGCTATGCGTTCGACGAGCTGGGCGTGACGCGGCTGACCTCGGGCCATTTCGATGAGAACCCGGCCTCGGGCAAGGTGTTGGCGAAGTGCGGCTTCCGGGTCACCGGCAAGGGCATGCTCCCCTGCGCCGCCCGCGGCGAGGCGGTCCCGGCCACGCTGCTGGCCCTTGCCGGCGATACCCACGAGCCGGCGCCATGAAGTTCCTCGATCAGGCCAAGGTCTATGTGAAGAGCGGCGACGGCGGCGAGGGCTGCGTCTCGTTCCGGCGCGAGAAGTATGTCGAGTTCGGCGGGCCCGACGGCGGCGACGGCGGGCGCGGCGGCGACGTGATCGCCGAAGCCGTCGACGGGCTCAACACCCTCATCGACTATCGCTACCAGCAGCATTTCAAGGCCCAGCGCGGCACCCATGGCATGGGCAAGAACCGCACGGGCGCGGCCGGCAAGTCGATCACCTTGAAGGTGCCGGCCGGCACCCAGATTTTGGAGGACGATCAGGAAACCCTGGTCGCCGATTTGCTCAAGCCCGGCGATCGGGTCGTGCTGGCGCGCGGCGGCAAGGGCGGCAAAGGCAACTCGCACTTCAAGTCATCGACCAATCAGGCGCCGCGCCGATCCGGGCCCGGCGAGCCGGGCGAGGAATATTGGCTCTGGCTGCGCCTCAAGCTCGCCGCCGATGCCGGGCTCGTCGGCCTGCCCAATGCCGGCAAGTCGACCTTTCTTGCCGCGGTCTCGCGCGCGCGGCCGAAGATCGCCGACTATCCCTTCACCACCATCCATCCCCAGCTCGGCGTCGTCTATCACGCCGGTGAGGAGTTCGTGCTCGCCGATATTCCGGGCCTCATCGAAGGCGCGCATGAGGGCAAGGGGATCGGCGACCGCTTCCTCGGCCATGTCGAGCGCTGCGGCGTGCTGCTGCATCTTGTCGACGGCACGCAGGAGGACGTCGCCGAGGCCTACCGGACGATCCGGGCCGAGCTCGACGCCTACGGCCACGGCCTGGCGGAGAAGTCCGAGCTCATCGCGCTCAACAAGATCGACGCGCTGACCAAGGCGGAGATCGTGGAAAGATCGCGGGCGCTCGCCGATGCCGCCGGGGTCGATGACCGCGAGATCTGCCCAATCTCCGGCGTCACCGGCGCGGGGGTCGAGCGTGTTCTCGGCACGCTGCTCGCGCAGATCGCCGCCTTCCACGAGGCCGAAGGCGATACAGCGCCGGCCGAGTTCGTGCCATGACCGCGCTTGCCGACTCCAAGCGGATCGTCGTCAAGATCGGCTCGGCGCTGCTGGTCGATGACGACTCGGGCAAGCTCCGCCACGACTGGCTCGATGCGCTGGCCGAAGACATCGCCGCGCGCCACGCGGCGGGCCAGGACGTGCTCATCGTCTCCTCCGGCGCGATCGCGGTCGGGCGGCGGCATCTGGGGCTGACCGGCCGTGCGCTCCGCCTCGAGGAACAGCAGGCGGCCGCCGCCACCGGTCAGATCCGCCTCGCCCACGCCTATCAGGAGGCGCTGGCCAAGCACGGCATCACGGTGGCGCAGGTGCTCCTGACGCTGGAGGACACCGAGGCGCGGCGGCGGCATCTGAACGCCCGCAGCACCATCGAGAGCCTGCTCAAGCTGCGCGCCATTCCGGTGATCAACGAGAACGACACCGTCGCCACCATCGAGATCCGCTACGGCGACAACGACCGCCTTGCCGCCCGCGTGGCGCAGATGGCGAGCGCCGACACGCTCATCCTGCTCTCCGATATCGACGGGCTCTACACCGCCGATCCGCGCCATGACAGTGGCGCCGAGCACGTTCCGGAGGTCACGCGCATCACGCCCGAGATCGAGGCGATGGCGGGTGAAGCCGCGCCTGGCTATTCCTCGGGCGGCATGGTGACCAAGCTCGCCGCCGCCAAGATCGCCTACGGGGCCGGCTGCCGCATGGCGATCGTCGACGGCACCGGCCCGCATCCGCTCCGCGCCATCGAGAACGGCGCGCGCTGCACCTGGTTCCTGCCCGACCAGGAGCCGCTCGCCGCCCGCAAGCGCTGGATCTCCGGCGCCATCAACCCCTCGGGCGCGCTCACCGTGGACGACGGGGCGCTGGGCGCGCTCGGCCGCGGCAAGAGCCTGCTGCCCGCCGGCGTCACGGCCGTCGAGGGCTCGTTCCGGCGCGGCGATGCGGTGATCGTGCGCGACACGGCAGGCCGTGAGATCGCCCGCGGGCTGGTCGCTTACGGTGCCGAGGAGGCCTGCCGGATCATCGGCCGCAAATCGAGCGAGATCGAAGCGATTTTGGGCTATCGCGGCCGCGACGAGATGATCCACCGCGACGACCTGGTGATGGAGCGCGAGAGCAAAGACTAAGGCTCAGGCCTCCGCCCAATCGAGAAATGTCGCAAGAAGGTCCGGCAGGTTCCGTGGGCCGCAGCCCGACACGAATTTCCTGTCCTGCACGTGGCAATCGAGCCAGTCGTGCTCGCTGCGCTTGATCTCGACGCCGTCGAAATCGCGCCTCTCGAGCGGCGTGCCGGTGAGATCGATGGTCACCCGCCAGCCGGGATTGTCGAGCGACTCGATGGTGACGCCGTATTGATGCTCCCACGCACCGTCGCACTGCGCGACGTACCAGTCCTGCAGGCGGGTGAGGAGGTCTTCGGCCATTCAATTCACACCGCGGCCATCGCCATGATGAAGAGCCGGCGGAAGGGGAAGAGCGTGATGCCGTTGCTGCGCTTGGGATAGGCCTTGCGCACGCGCTCGCCGTAGAGGCGCAGGAACTCGGCCGCCTCGTCCGCTTCGAGCTTGTCCATCACCGGCTGCAGCGCGGTGCTGCGGATCCAGTCGACCACCGGATTGTCGCCTTCCAGCGGCTGGATGTAGGTGGTCTCCCAGATATCCAGATACGCGGCGAGGGGCGACATTAGGTCGTAGTAGAAGGCGGGCTCGGAGACCGGGATCCATTCGGGGCCGATGCGCTCGCCGACGCCCAGTTCGTCGGCAGCCTCGCGCACCAGCACATGCGAGGGCTCGCTCCAGTTGCGCGGCATCTGTACCGCCAGGACGCCGCCGGACGCCAAATAACCAAAAAGACGCGGAAAGAGAATGCCGTGGTGGGGCAGCCAATGGAGCGCGGCGTTCGACATGATGATGTCGATCGTCTCCTCCGGCGCCCAACCGGCAATGTCGGCCTCGACCCACTCGATCGCCGGGAAGTCGCCGCGCGCCTGCTCCAGCATCTTGGGCGAGCTGTCGAGGCCCACGACCTCGGCACGCGGCCAACGTGCGCGCAGGCGCTGGGTCAGCCGCCCTGTGCCGCAGCCGAGGTCGATCACGCGGTCGGCAGCAACGTCGGGGATGTTGGCGATCAGATCGACCCCCGGCCGCAGCCGCGAGCCCATGAATTGCTCGTAAAGTCCCGGGTCCCAAGCCATATCGCCAGTATAGGCGATCCGCCGGGCGGTTGCCTGCTTTCGCGAAATCACGCAGTATGCGCGCCTTGCAATCTGGGCAAACCGGGCCAACCGGGCAGACGGCCATGAACGAAGTCACCATACCCGACGCGGGCGCGGCGGACGATGTCCATGCGCAGATGGAGACGCTCGCCAAGGCCGCGCGCGCCGCTGCAGCCGTGCTCGCCACCGCGACGACCGTGGCGAAGAACGGCGCGCTCAATGCTGCGGCTGCCGCGATCCGCGACCGCGCGGGAGAGATCCAGGCGGCCAATGACGAGGACATGGCCAAGGCGCCCAATGACCTCAAGCCGTCGTTCCGCGACCGCCTGAAGCTCAACGACGAGCGTATCGAGGGCATGGCCAGGGGCCTCGAAGAGGTCGCCGCGCTGCCCGATCCGGTGGGCCGCGAGCTCGCCCGCTGGCAGCGTCCGAACGGCCTCGATATCGCTCGCGTCGCCACGCCGCTCGGCGTCATCGGCGTCATCTACGAGAGCCGGCCGAACGTGACCGCCGATGCCGGCGGGCTGTGTCTGAAGGCGGGCAACGCCTCGATCCTGCGCGGCGGCTCGGAATCGATCCGTTCCTCGCGCGCCATCGCCGATTGCCTGCAGGACGGCCTGCGCGCGGCCGGCCTGCCCGAGGCCAGCATTCAGGGCGTGCCGACGACCGACCGGGCCGCCGTCGGCGCCATGCTGACCATGCCCGACTATATCGACATCATCGTGCCGCGCGGCGGCAAGGGGCTGATCGAGCGCGTGCAGCGCGAGAGCCGCGTGCCCGTGATGGCGCATCTCGACGGCATCTGCCATGTCTATGTCGACGGCGCCGCCGACAAGACGATGGCGCGCGACATCGTGGTCAACGCCAAGATGCGGCGGACCGGCATTTGCGGGGCGGCCGAAACCCTGCTCGTCGACCGTCCTGTCGCCGAGAGCCATCTGCCTGGCATCATCGATGCGCTGAGTGAGGCCGGCTGCGAGCTGCGCGGCGACGACATCGTTCAGGGTCTGGATTCCCGCGTGGCTCCTGCCACCGCGGCCGACTGGGATACCGAATATCTCGACGCCATTCTGTCGGTGAAGGTGGTCGACGGTGTGGACGGGGCGATCAAGCACATCGAGACGCACGGCTCGCAGCATACGGAAGCCATCGTCACCGATGACGAGGCGACCGCGGAGCGTTTCCTCTCCGGCCTCGATTCGGCGATCCTCTTGTGGAACGCCTCGACGCAGTTCGCCGATGGCGGCGAATTCGGCATGGGCGCGGAGATCGGCATCTCGACCGGCAAGCTCCACGCCCGCGGCCCCGTCGGCGCCGAGCAGCTCACGTCATACAAGTACGTCGTGCGCGGCAACGGCCAGACCCGGCCGTAAGCGACGGGGAGCACGCCGATGACGCGCGGTCCGGACATCCTGAATACTGGCGGCCACGGCATCGACTTCTCGCTGCTGCATTGGGAGTCGCCCAATCCGAAGATGCGCCATAAGGCGGTCCACCGTCGCGGGCTCCGGCTGCGCCTGATCGAGGTCGAGAAGGGCTACGAGGAGCCGAGCTGGTGCGAGCACGGCCATGTCATCTACGTGCTCGAGGGCAAGGGCATCATCGACTTCGACGGCGTCGAACAACCCTTCCATGAGGGCGACGCGGTGGTCGTCCCGTCCGGTCCGGCGCACCGCCACCGCTTGAGCCCCGGCAGCGATCTTGTGCGCCTCTTCGTGGTGGACTCGCCGCAGGTCTAGGCAACGCGCCTCAAATAAAGCCGCCCGGATGCTTCAGCGGCTCGCCCGATAGCTCGCCCGTGATGTAGTCGAAGGCGTCGTCGACCGAATCCGTGCGGTAGACTAGCTTCAAGTCCTCGGGGCTGATGGTGCCGAACTCGGCCATCGCCTCCATGTCGATCACCTTGTCCCAGAACTCGTTGCCGAAGAGGACCAGCGGCAGGCGCTTGGTCGTCTTGCCGGTCTGGATCAGCGTCAGCGTCTCGAAGAGCTCGTCGAGCGTGCCGAAGCCGCCGGGCATGATCACCATCGCCTTGGCCATATAGAGGAACCAGAACTTCCGCATGAAGAAGTAGTGGAACTCGAAGGCGAGGCGGTGCGTGATGAAGTCGTTGCCCGACTGCTCGAAGGGCAGCGAGATGCCGAGCCCGATATTGTCGCCCTTCGCCTCCGAGGCGCCGCGATTGGCCGCCTCCATGATGCCCGGCCCGCCGCCCGAGCAGACCACGAAGCGCCGGGATTGGTCCTTCAGGCCCTTCGACCATTCGGTGATGCGCCGGGCGAGCTCGCGCGTCGCCTCGTAATACCGCGACATCTGCAGCCGACGCTGGGCCAGCGCGACCCCCTCGCCCGCCGCCTCGGCGGCCGCAAGCGCGGCCTTGGCCTCGTCCTCGGCGATCAGGCGCGCCGAGCCGAAGAACAGCACCGTGTCGCGGATGTCGTAATGCTCGAAGCGCTCCATCGGCTCCAGATACTCCGCCAGGATGCGCAGCGCGCGGGCGTCGGGGCTGGCCATGAAATCGTCGTTTCTGTAGGCCTTGGGCGCGCGGTAGGGGTGCTTTTTGGTCGTGCTTTCGGACTTCGCCATGATTTTGGGCCTGCGTGATGAAGGGTCGGCGGGCGCATGCTACTGCCGAAGTGATGGAACGGAAACCTCGGGTGTGCGAAAGCCGGCGAATGACAGGCTGACCCGCCGGGTCATTTGCGCTAGAGGTGGCAGCATGGCCCGCGATAAGACCACCGACCGCAAGCCCGCTCCGGCGCAGTCCGTCCCGGGACGGCTTGCGCGCGGCCTGCGGATCGGGCTTCTCGGCGGCTCGTTCAACCCCGCCCATAGCGGACATCTGAACCTCAGCCTCGCGGCCCTGAAACGCCTCGGTCTCGACCGGATCTGGTGGATGGTGAGCCCCCAGAACCCGCTCAAATCCGATGACGGCATGGCGCCCTTCGCCGACCGGCTCGCCTCGGCCGAGGCCCTGGCCCGCCACCCGCGCATCGAGGTGAGCGATATCGAGGTCCGCCTGGGCACGCGTTTCACCGCCGATACGCTGGCGGCGCTGGTCCAGCGCTTTCCGGCCCACGATTTCGTATGGTTAATGGGTGCGGACAATCTGATCCAGATCCCCGCCTGGGACCGGTGGTCACGGATCTTTCACACAGTGCCCGTTGCGGTTTTCGCCCGTCCTTCCTATTCTCTAGGGGCGTTGGCCAGTCCGGCCGCGCGGCGTTTCCGGCGGTATCGCCTGCCCGAATCCGAGGCGGGGCGGCTCGCCGGGTCGAAGCCGCCGGCCTGGGTCTTTTGCCGCATGCGGCTCGACCCGACATCAGCCACTGCATTGAGGGCCCGTGGAGCGGCTTGGCCGCCGTCTCCAGGGGAGGAGTGAACCAGCCCACGAGGAGATGACCATAGCGCGACGAAACAAGACCCCGCCCAGCCCGAAGACGCTGCTCGAAGCAGTGAAAGGCTCGCTCCAGGACGATAAGGCGGAGGACATCGTCGTCATCGAACTCGACGGGAAATCCAGCATCGCCGATTTCATGGTGATCGCCAGCGGCCGCTCGCAGCGGCATGTCGCGGCGACCGCCGAGCATTTGATCCAGCGCTTCAAGGCTGAGGGCGTCAAGCCCGTGCCGGCGGAAGGACTGGGACAAGGCGACTGGGTCCTGATCGACGGCGGTGACGTGATCGTCCATCTGTTCCGTCCGGAGGTGCGCGCCTTCTACAATCTGGAAAAGATGTGGGGTCACGCCGTGCCGGAATCGGCCGGGAACGCCGAGCTCATCGCCTGACCCCACTGTGAAGGGGGGCGAGGTCCGGCGGCGGCCGGGCTTTCGCAACACGGCGACACGGGCAAAGGTGAAGGCCATGCGGATCGTCATTGCGGCGGTGGGCAAGTTCCGCCGCGAACCCGAACGCGAACTCTTTGAGACCTTCGTTAAGCGTATCTCCTGGCCGATCACCTTAAAGGAGGTCGAGGAGCGCAGCCCCCTGCCCGCGCCCCAGCGCAAGGAGCGCGAGGCGGCGAAGCTGCTCGCGGCGCTGCCCGAGGGCGCCACGGTGATCGCCCTCGACGAGAGGGGCAAGACGCTCTCCAGCGCCGATTTCGCCAAGCGTATGGGGCGCTGGCGCGACGACGGGGTCGGCGACCTCGCCTTCGTCATCGGCGGCGCCGACGGGCTCGACACCTCGGTCCTCGACCGCGCGCAGCTCACGCTATCCCTGGGTCCGATGACCTGGCCGCATATGATGGTGCGCGCGCTGCTGGCCGAGCAGCTCTACCGCGCCCAGTCGATCCTGGCGGGGCACCCCTATCACCGGGCGTAGGACCATCGGGAATAGGGTTAACGGCCGCTTCAGTTCTTCCCCGAGTGTTGCCGATCCGATCTACCGAAGCCCTTCGGCTTGGCCTATATAATGGCCCATGAGCGAGACCACCCGCCCCCGGCCCGTCGTGCTCTGTTTGCTCGACGGCTGGGGCTACCGCGAAGAGCGCGAAGACAACGCCATCGCCCTGGCCCGGACGCCCGTCTGGGACCGGTTGATGGCAGACTGTCCGCATGCGCTCTTGGATGCCTCGGCGGGCGCGGTCGGGCTGCCCGACGGCCAGATGGGCAACTCTGAAGTCGGACATATGAATATCGGCGCCGGCCGCGTGGTGCTGCAGGAACTGCCGAAGATCAGCAAGGCCGCCGCCGACGGTTCGCTCGCCAAGAACGAGCGGCTCCGCGCCTTCATCGAGGCGCTGAAGGCGAGCGGCGGCACGGCGCATCTCATGGGCCTCGTCTCGCCCGGCGGCGTGCATTCGCACCAGGATCACATCGCAGCGCTCGCGCGCATCATCAGCGCCGCCGGCGTGACGGTAGCGGTCCATGTGCTGCTCGACGGCCGCGACACGCCGCCGAAGAGCGCACGCGGCTATCTCGAAAACCTGCTGACCGATGTCGACGACACCATCGCCCCGGTGACGGTTGCGACGGTCATCGGCCGCTATTACGCCATGGACCGCGACAAGCGCTGGGAGCGCATCGCGCTCGCCTATGACGCGCTGGTCGACCGCAAGGGCGAGAGCGCGTCCGACGCGCTGACGGCGGTCGACAACGCCTACGCCCGCGACGAGAGCGACGAGTTCGTCAAGCCGACCGTGATCGACGGCTTCCCCGGCATGGCCGATGGCGACGGGCTGCTGATGGCGAACTTCCGCGCCGACCGGGCGCGCCAGATCCTGACCGCCCTCACCGATCCCGAGTTCGACGGCTTCAACCGCACCCGCGTCGTCGACTTCGCGGCGCGCGCGGGCCTGGTCGAGTATTCCGAGGCGCTCAACGAGCACATGACGGCGCTGTTCCCGGCCGAGACTCTCCCCGGCACCATCGGCGAGGTGGTGGCGCAGGCGGGCCTCAAACAACTCCGCATCGCCGAGACCGAGAAATACGCCCACGTCACCTTCTTCCTGAATGGCGGCGAGGAGCGCGAGTTCGACGGCGAGGACCGCATCCTCGTGCCCTCGCCCAAGGTCGCGACCTACGATCTGCAGCCCGAGATGTCGGCGCCCGAGGTGACCGACAAGCTGGTCGCCGCGATCGGGCAAGGGCGCTACGACCTCATCGTCGTCAACTTTGCGAACACCGACATGGTCGGCCATACGGGCGACTTGCAGGCCGCTATCAAGGCGGTGGAGGCGGTCGATACCTGCCTCGGGCGGCTCGACGACGCAGTGAAGGCGGCGGGCGGCGCGCTCCTCATCACCTCCGATCACGGCAATGCGGAGCTGATGCGCGACACCCAAACCGGCCAACCCCACACGGCACACACGACGCGCCTCGTCCCGGTCGTCGTGTCCAGCGCGGCAGCCCAGGTGCCCGCGCTCAAGAACGGGCGCCTGTGCGACGTCGCGCCCACCCTCCTCGCGCTGATGCGCTTGCCTCAACCCAAAGAGATGACCGGCGGGTCTCTGATCGCAGCATCGGGAGCCGCCATTGCCCCGCCGGAACACCGCGTCTCGGCCTGACCGATCGATCGACCGCCGCTTGGTAATCAGCGCGCGACGCCTGATCCTGGGCGGGCTCGTGTCGGCCCTGTGCGCCGCGAGCCCGGCCTCGGCTGAAACCGCTCGCGGCCCGAAACCGAGCGACTCCGATATCGCGATCGGCACGACGCCGACGGAGACCTTCCGCGAGCGCAACCGGGCGCTGGAGCGCAAGGTCGCCGATCTCCGGGCGCGATTGGTCAAGATCGCCAAGGCGGTGCAGGACGCCGAAGCCTCGCTGACCGGGATCGAGCGCGAGCTCGCCGCGCTCACCGAACGCGAGAAATCGCTCGAAGCCGGGCTGAAGCGCGACCGCGAAGCCCATGCCGCTACCCTCGCCGCCCTGCAGCGCCTGGCGCGCCAGCCGCCGGAATCGCTCGCCGCGCATCACAGAGACGCGGTCCGCGCCGCGCGCGCGGCGACGATGCTGAAGCACTATCAGCGCGCGGTGGCCGCCCATGCCGCAGCACTGCGGCGGAAGCTGGCGGAGCTCAAATCCGTGCGCACCCGCATCGCCGCGCGGCGCGACACGATCGCGCGGACCACCGCGCGGCTTGCGGTCGATAAGACCCGCCTCGCCGTCATGCTGGCCAAGGGCGCATCCATGCGCGAGCGCTCGGCGCGCGAGCAGCGCCTGATGCAGGCCCGGCTCAAGGTGCTAGCCAGCGCCGCGCGCAATCTCCGCGAGCTGCTCGACAGCGTGGGGCGGAGCGGGCAGATCCAGGCCGTGCGGACCCCCGTCGTGCCGCGCGGCCCGCTGCTCAGCAAGCCCAAGGGGATCAGGATTTTCGCCGCGGCTCACGGAAAAGTAATTGTTCCCGTGCGAGGATCGATCATACGTAAGTTCGGCCAGCCCCGGGATGCCGGCGAAGGTGACGGCGCTGGGGCAGACGGCAGTGACATTGGCCCCTTCAACAAGGGCGTGGTCATCGAAACCCGGCCCGAGGCGCAGGTTGTGGCGCCATTCGATGGGCGCGTGGTTTTCGCCGGACCCTTCCGCAGCTATGGGCTTATCTTGATCATCGATCACGGCGGGGGATATCATACGCTGCTTGCCGGCCTCGCGCGGGTCGACATCGTTGTCAATCAATGGCTTCTAGGCGGTGAGCCCGTAGGCGCCATGAGTTCGACACAATCGCGAAGCACAAGGCTCTACCTCGAAATCCGCCGAAGGGGCCAACCCATCAATCCGCTGCCGTGGCTGGCGGCGCAACCGAGCAAGGCAAACGGATGAACCGTCAATCGATAGCTGCTGCACTCGTGGTGATGATCTCTCTGGCGTTGCCGCTGACGGCAGCGACCGAAAGCAGACGCTCCGACACCTACCGTCAGCTCGATCTGTTCAGCACCGTCTTTGAGCGCGTCCGCGCGTCCTATGTCGAGAAGGTGTCTGACGAAAAGCTGGTCTCGGCCGCGATCAACGGCATGTTGAGCCATCTTGATCCGCATTCCAGCTACATGGACGCCAAGACTTTCCGCGAGATGCAGGTCCAGACCCGCGGCCAGTTCGGCGGCCTCGGCATCGAAGTCACGATGGAAAAGGGCTTCGTGAAGGTGGTCTCGCCGATCGACGATACCCCCGCCTCGCGCGCCGGCATCCAGCCCAACGACTTCATCACCCATATCGACGGCAAGGCGGTGCTCGGCCTCTCGCTGTCGGAAGCGGTGGAGAAGATGCGCGGCAAGGTGGGCTCGAAGATCCGCATCACCATCCGCCGACTCGGCAAGGCGCCGTTCGACGTCACGATCACGCGTGCCGTCATCCGCATCCGCACCGTCCGCGCGCGGCTCGAGGGCAATGTCGCCTATATCCGCATCACCTCGTTCAACGAGCGCGCGGCATCGGGCGCCAAGGCGGCGCTGGAGAAATTCAAGAAGCAGCTCGGCAACAAGCTGAGCGGCGTCGTGCTCGATCTTCGCAACAATCCCGGCGGCCTGCTCGACCAGTCGATCGCGGTCTCCGACATCTTCCTCTCCAAGGGCGAGATCGTCTCGACCCGCGGACGCCAGGCCAACAGCGCACAGCGTTTCAATGCCCGCACCGGCGACCTCGCCAATGGGCTGCCGATGGTGGTGCTGATCAATGGCGGCTCGGCTTCGGCATCGGAAATCGTGGCCGGCGCACTGCAGGACCATCGCCGCGCGATCATTCTCGGCACCAAGTCCTTCGGCAAGGGCTCGGTGCAGACCATCATCCCGCTGCGCCAGGGCAGCGCCATGCGCCTCACCACGGCGCGCTACTACACGCCGTCGGGCCGGTCGATCCAGGCCAAGGGCATCGTGCCCGATATCGTCGTGGAGCAGGCCAAGGTCGAGACGATCAAGACCGGCCGCCAGCGGCGCGAGGCCGATCTGCGCGGCGCGCTCGACATCAACAAGAACAAAGGCGGCGCGGCGCCCAAGGGCGGCGATGCGGGCAAGACCGGCGGCGCGGCCGGCGGCAAGCCTCAGGCCGGCAAGGACGGCGCCAAGCCGAAGCCGCAGGACTACCAGCTCTCGCGGGCGATCGATCTGCTGCGGGGCCTGGCGCTCTACAAGTCGCGGGCGGTCAACTAGACGGTCGGGGATGCGGCGTTTCCATGTAGGGCCGCCGCGCGTCCCAGGGATTGGGTCTGGTGAGCCGTCCGTCGGAGGATGCGACGTGACGGCCGATACTGACCGATGACGCTGTTCAAGCTCCTGGCATCCGCCTTCATCATCCTCATCGCCGGGATCTTCATCTGGCTCGATCTGTCGGGTGACGGCTCGGTCGAGTTGGCGCTGAAGGAACCCGACGGCGGCACGTCGGCGCGGCTGCCGCCGCGCGGGCCGGTCGTCGCCGACCCCGACCTCCTCGAGAACGGCCCCAGCGGAATGCTGCCGCGGATCGGCGAGGACGGCCGCAAGCCCTGGCAGGTCTACCGCGCGGCCTATCGCGCCAAAGGCAAACGGGGTGCACGGGGCGCGCCTCAAGGGCCACGAGGTGCTGCTCGCCGTGCCGATGGAGCCCGAAGGCTATCCGAAGAACGATCCGGGCGAGCAGACGCTGCTGACATCGAACAGCACCGCGCGCAATCTCGGGCTTCTCAAATGGTCGATGAGCCGGTTTTCCGGCTATGTCGGCATCGTCGCCCATGAGGGCGGGCGGTTCCTGGGCTCGCCCGAACACCTCCGGCCGGTGCTGGGCGAGGTGAAGGCCCGCGGGCTCATGTTCGTCGATCCGTCCATGGCCAGAACGGGCAAGGCCGACAAGCTTTCCGCCGAGCTCGGCCTGCCGGTGGCCAACGTCACCGCGATCATCGACGACGACCCGGCCCCCGT
Source organism: Alphaproteobacteria bacterium (assembly GCA_037387885.1). Classification (GTDB taxonomy): domain Bacteria; phylum Pseudomonadota; class Alphaproteobacteria; order JAPULJ01; family JAPULJ01; genus DATKZM01. The sequence continues at coordinate 14,238 of JARRKQ010000029.1, forward strand.
CAGCATCACCGCGCGGCTGAACGCGGTCGCCGCCCAGGCGCGGACCGACGGCCGTGCCGTGGCCCTCGGCCGCCCCTATCCGGCCACCATCAAGGCCGTCAAGCACTGGCTTGCCAGCTTCCGCGACCGCGATCTGACGGCAGCGCCGATCACGGTGGTCGCCGAAACCGCGCTCAGAAAAGCGAAATGACGGGCGATACCGGCAAGCTGCTCCGTCCGATCCCAAGGCCCAGCGACGGCTACCGCCCCTGCGTCGGCGTGATGCTGGTCAACCATGAGGGGCTCGTCTTCGTCGGCCAGCGCATCGGCCTCGATGAGGACGCCTGGCAGATGCCCCAGGGCGGGGTCGACACGGGCGAGGCGCCCGACGAGGCCGCGATGCGCGAGCTGGAGGAGGAGATCGGCACCGCCAAGGCGCGGATCATCGCCGAAACCGAAGGCTGGTTCGATTACGATCTGCCGCCCGAATTCATCGGCAAGCGCTGGCGCGGCAGGTATCGCGGCCAGAGCCAGAAATGGTTCGCCTGTCTTTTCGAAGGTGAGGACAGCGACATCCATCTGGACACCGCGCATCCCGAGTTCAGCGACTGGCGCTGGGTGGCGTTCGAAGAGTTGGCCGACCTCATCGTCGCCTTCAAGCGCGACGTCTACCGCGCCGTGGTGGCCGAGCTCGGCCCCAAGATCCGGCAGGCGATCGACTAACCCGTCAGATGTTTCGTGTTGCGGATGCCGCTCAGGTGCTCGAGGCGGCGAGCTGGCGCACGCGATGGCGCATCGCCGCATAGCCGAGCCGCGCGATGAGCCGGCTCAGCAGCCCCGTCGGCCGGAGCCCCACCGCCTTGAACATCATCGCGACCATGCGCTTCACATGCCGGTGGCGGTAGTACGAATAAGCGCGGCAGCGGTAGGCCTTGCCGTGCCGGTCATTGTCGTACGGCTCGTCTTCGGCGTGGTTGGCCGCGTAGTAGGCGAAGGACAGCTCGTCGTCGTCGGTTTCCGCCAGGCGCCCGATCGCCACGCGCAACCGCTTCAGGAGATTAAGCCGCTCGCGCGGCTGGTACTTGTCCATCGTCTTGCGGAACAGCGCGAAGTGGCGAATTTCGTCGGCCGCGATGTTGAGACAGATCTGCTTCAGCACCGGCTCCTCGGTCGCATCCGCGATCGCGGTGTAATACGAGCTGGTGCCAACTTCGACGATACAGCGTGCGATCAGCTCGCCCGTGCGCGAGCCGCGCACCGAGCTGTCGATCCCGGTCGGCAGCTCGATGGTTTCCTCGAACCGCGCGAAGCAGGTATCGAAATCGAAATCCGGGTCGGCGAGCTTCGACCATTTCGCGAGCGCGCGGCCGTGCTGGGTCTCCTCCGCCGCCCATTCGACGGCGGCGGCCTGAAACTCCGGGTCGTCATGAAAGACCTCGCCCAGATAGGCCGCATAGTCTCCGGCATTGAACTCCACCATGGCGGCGGCCTTGGTGACCTTCAACGTCTCCGGGTCGACCTTGGAGGCGTCGAACGCGCTCCAATCGATATCGTCGAGGGTCCAGTGTTTCATGTCACTCCCCGCTGGGCGTCATCCCCGGCCCCGAAAGACCCGGCATGCCCACGTCCCGCGGCTTTGGCACCGCTGTTATGGTAAACACCATACCGTCTTTCGTACCGGCGTTAAGGGGATAAACATCCCCGCCCGAAACCCCGGCACTCCAGAATGTGACGACGAGAAGTTAGTTCGAAGACTGTGCGGCGGCAAGTTTTGATTGCGCGATTACTATCCCGGCCTGGATTTTTCCCTTCTCCTCGTCCGAGGTCGCATCGGAGAGGTCGTCGTTCAAATCCCTGATTTCCGCCTCGACCGCATCCCGGTCGATATCCGAAATCTCCAGCGCCTCGGTCGCAAGCACCGTGCAGCGCTCCGGCGTCACCTCCGCGAAACCGCCGGACACGAAGATGCGCTGATCGACCGCGTTGCCCTGATAGACGTTGATCACCCCCGGCCGAACGGTGGAAATGAGCCTCGAATGCCGCGGCAGCACGCCGAAATCGCCTTCCGCGCCCGGCACCACGACCATGTCCGCATCGACGGACAGGACCAGCGCCTCGGGCGAGACGAGCTCGAACTGCACCTTGTTCTCGTCGGCCATGACCGGCTCCCGCGCCTGAGGCTGCCCTAAGCGGCCTCTGCCGCCATCTTGCGGGCGTTCTGCACGGCTTCCTCGATGCCGCCGCACATATAGAACGCCGCCTCGGGCAGATCGTCGTATTCGCCCTCGACCAGGCCCTTGAAGCCCTTGATCGTGTCTTCCAGGCTGACGAAGACGCCCGGCGTGTTGGTGAACACTTCCGCGACATGGAAGGGCTGGGAGAGGAAGCGCTGGATCTTGCGCGCGCGGGCGACGACCAGCTTGTCCTCTTCGGAGAGCTCGTCCATGCCCAGGATCGCGATGATGTCCTGCAGCGACTTGTAGCTCTGCAGCACGCGCTGAACCTCGCGCGCGATCGTGTAGTGCTCCTCGCCGATGATCCGCGGATCGAGCATGCGCGATGTCGAGTCGAGCGGATCGACCGCGGGATAGATGCCGAGCTCGGCGATCTGGCGCGAGAGAACCGTTGTCGCGTCAAGGTGTGCGAAGGAGGTTGCCGGCGCCGGATCGGTCAAGTCATCCGCGGGCACGTAAATCGCCTGCACCGATGTGATCGAGCCCTTCTTGGTCGTGGTAATGCGCTCCTGCAGCGCGCCCATATCGGTCGACAGCGTCGGCTGATAGCCCACCGCCGAGGGAATGCGGCCCAGAAGCGCCGAGACCTCGGAGCCGGCTTGCGTGAAGCGGAAGATGTTGTCGACGAAGAACAGCACGTCCTGGCCTTCCTCGTCGCGGAAATACTCGGCCACGGTGAGCCCGGAGAGACCGACGCGGGCGCGGGCCCCGGGAGGCTCGTTCATCTGGCCGTAGACCAGGGCGGCCTTGCTGTCGCCCTCGAGGTCGATGACGCCCGATTCCATCATCTCGTGATAGAGATCGTTGCCCTCGCGGGTGCGCTCGCCGACACCGGCGAAGACCGAATAGCCGCCATGCGCCTTGGCGATGTTGTTGATCAGCTCCATGATGATGACGGTCTTGCCGACACCGGCGCCGCCGAAGAGCCCGACCTTGCCGCCTCGGGCGTAAGGCGCCAGCAGATCGACGACCTTGATGCCGGTGATCAAAATGTCCGATTCCGTCGACTGCTCGACATATTCGGGCGCCGGCCTGTGGATCGGCGCCTTGGCCTTGGTCACCACCGGCCCGCGCTCGTCGACCGGCTCGCCCACGACATTCATGATCCGGCCGAGCGTCTCCGGGCCAACCGGGATCATGATGGGATTGCCCGTGTCGGCCGCTTCCTGGCCGCGCACCAGGCCTTCGGTCGTGTCCATGGCGATCGTCCGCACCATGTTCTCGCCCAGATGCTGGGCGACCTCCAAGACCAGCGTCTGCCCCTGGTGGTCGACATGCAGGGCGTTCAGGATCGCCGGCAGGTCGCCCTCGAACTGCACGTCGACGACGGCGCCCATCACCTGCGTGATCCGGCCCACGATGTTCTTATTCGCCATATCCTGCTCCTCGCGATCTCTCGCCGGTCCGCCGGACCGGCGTTCGACTGTCTATCTCGTTTCTAAAGCGCCTCGGCGCCGGAGATAATCTCGATCAGCTCCTTGGTGATCTGCGCCTGGCGGGTTCGGTTATACGTCATGGTCAAGCCGTCGATCATGTCGCCGGCGTTGCGGGTCGCGTTGTCCATCGCGGTCATGCGCGCGCCCTGCTCGCTGGCGAAGCTTTCCAACAGCGAGCGGAAAACCTGGACGCTGAGGTTGCGCGGCAACAGATCGGCCAAGATCTCCGCCTCTTCGGGCTCGTAGTCGAAGACGCCGTGATCGCTGCCCTCGTCGTCCTCATCGATCTCCGGCACCGCGAAGGGGATGAGCTGCTGGCGGGTGACGACCTGGCTGATCGCCGATTTGAAGCGATTGTAGATGATCGTGCAGACGTCGAACTCGCCGGCGCCGAACATCGAGGTCACCGTCTCGGCGATCCCCTCGGCTTCGCTGTAATGAATGCCTTGCTTGCCGACGCCTTCCAGCGAATCGACGATCAGGTTGCCGTAGAAGCGGCGCAGCTGGTCGCGCCCCTTGCGGCCGACGCAGTAGACCTTCACCGTCTTGTTCTCGCCCAGCAACTGGGCGATCAACAGGCGCGCCGATCGCACGACCGATGAGTTGAAGGCGCCGCACAGACCGCGGTCCGATGTCACCACGACGATCAGATGGGTCTGGTCCGCGCCGGTTCCGGCGAGCAGCGGCGGCGCACCTTCGCGGCCCTGCAGGCCTCCGGCGAGCTCGCCCAGCATCCGCTCCATGCGCTCGGCATAAGGCCGCGCGGCCTCGGCCTGGCTCTGGGCGCGCTTCAGCTTCGCCGCCGCGACCATCTTCATGGCCGAGGTGATCTTTTGCGTCGACTTGACGCTGGCGATGCGGTTGCGCAGGTCTTTGAGGCTGGCCATGGTCGGCTATCCGTCGCTCGTCACGTGGCTCGAACTATTGAGATCAGGCGCCAAGGTTATGCGAACGTCTTGACGAAGTTCTCGCAGAATGTTTCGAGCTTCTTCTCGGTCTCGTCGCTCAGCTCGTTGCTCTCGCGGATCGCCTTTAGAATATCGCCGCCCTTGCTGCGGATCTCGGAGAGATACTGCTCCTCGAAGCGCGTCACTTGGTTGGCGTCGATCTTGTCGAGATAGCCGCGCACGCCGGTGAAAATCACCGCGACCTGCTCCTCGACCGGCAGCGGCGCGTACTGTCCCTGCTTCAGGATCTCCGTGAGCCGCGCGCCGCGGGCGAGCAGCTGCTGGGTCGCCGCGTCGAGGTCGGAGGCGAACTGCGAGAACGCCTCCATTTCGCGGAACTGCGCGAGCTCCAGCTTGATGCGTCCGGCGACCTGCTTCATCGCCTTGACCTGGGCGGCCGAGCCCACGCGCGAGACCGACAGGCCCACATTTACCGCCGGCCGCACGCCCTTGTAGAAAAGCTCGGTCTCCAGGAAGATCTGGCCGTCGGTGATCGAAATCACGTTGGTCGGGATATAGGCCGAGACGTCGTTGGCCTGGGTCTCGATGACGGGCAGCGCCGTCAGCGATCCGGCACCAAGCTCGTCGTTCATTTTGGCCGCGCGCTCCAGCAGGCGCGAATGCAGATAGAAGACGTCGCCCGGATAGGCCTCGCGTCCCGGCGGGCGGCGCAGCAGCAGCGACATCTGCCGGTAGGCGACCGCTTGCTTGGAAAGATCGTCATAAACGATCACCGCATGCATGCCGTTGTCGCGGAAATACTCGCCCATCGTGCAGCCCGTATAAGGCGCCAGGAACTGCATCGGCGCCGGCTCCGACGCCGTTGCGGCGACGATGATCGAATATTCGAGCGCGCCGTTCTCCTCCAGCGCCTTCACGAACTGGGCGACCGAGGACCGCTTCTGGCCAATCGCGACATAGACGCAGTAGAGCTTCTGGCTCTCGTCGCCGGAGGCGTTGATGGACTTCTGATTGATGAAGTTGTCGAGCGCGATCGCGGTCTTGCCGGTCTGGCGGTCGCCGATGATGAGCTCGCGCTGGCCGCGGCCGACCGGGATCAGGCTGTCGATGGCCTTCAGGCCCGTCTGCATCGGCTCGTGCACCGATTTCCGCGGCACGATGCCCGGCGCCTTCACCTCGACGCGCTGCATCGAGTCCGACGCGATCGGCCCCTTGCCGTCGATCGGGTTGCCGAGCGCATCGACCACGCGGCCCAGCAGCCCCTTGCCGACCGGCACCTCGACGATGGCGCCGGTCCTCTTGACGGTGTCGCCTTCCTTGATGTCCCGGTCGGTGCCGAAGATCACCACGCCGACATTGTCGGTTTCCAGGTTCAGCGCCATGCCCTTGATGCCGCCGGGGAACTCGACCATCTCGCCTGCCTGGACCTGGTCGAGCCCGTAGACGCGGGCGATACCGTCGCCGACCGATAGCACCTGGCCGACTTCCGCGACATCCGCCTGGGTGTCGAAGTCGGCGATCTGCTTCTTGATGATATCGGATATTTCTGCCGCTCGGATCTGCATCAGCCGATCCCCTTCATCGCAAGTTGCATTCGTGAAAGCTTGGTGCGCAGCGAGCTGTCGAACATGCGCGAGCCGACGCGCACGATCAGCCCGCCAAGAATTTCGGGCTCAATGTTCAGTTCCACGGAGACCTTGGCGCCGAGCGCCGATTTCAGCGCATCTTCGAGCGCCGTGGTCTGCGCCTCGTTGAGCTTGACCGCGGAGGTGACCGCCGCCGTGACCTCGCCGCGCCGTGCTGCCAGCAGACGCAGGAAGGCGGTGATGATTGCCGGCAGAGCGAAGAGACGCCGGTTGTCCGTGACGACGCCGATGAAGCGGCGCGTCAGCGCGTTCACCTCGGCCGTCTGAATGACGGATTCGACCGCTTTCCACTGGTCGTCGCGGGTGATCAGCGGGCTTCGGATCAGGCGGCGCAGATCGTCGCTCTCGCCGATCATTTGCTGCAGGCCGCGCAGGTCGTCGGCGACCGCGTCGAGGGCCTTCTCGCCCTCGCCCAGATCGTACAAAGCGGTCGCGTACCGCTCGGCTATGCCGCCCAGCCCTGATGCCTCAGATGCCAACTGAGAGCTCCTCCACCGACCCGATAATTTCCGATTAACCCGTTGATTTTATTTGGCAACGCCAGATAAGCCCAGGCCGGTCGTCCCCCGCTGGCCAGGGCGAGCGTGTGGTAACACGTTCCCCCAACCTGCGCAAGCGAGCGCGGGGTGCGGCGGATGGGCGCGGCAGGCTCCGATTCGCGCGTCAAAAAGGCCGGAAAGCCGGGGAGATTTCGCCGCGCCGGGCCGGACAACAGGGCACGCCCGAGCCCCGGCGCGGGAGCATACCGGTGGGCCGGCGGGACCGGTTCTATCACGCAACCTTGGGCGCGCCATGTCATGAGGCTATACTGCGCGCCGGGTCACTCAGTCACAGCTTTCGCGCACGCTTGCGCAACCGTCCGAAGGTCCGAGGCCATGCAGACCTATTCGATCGGCCGCTCGAACGACAACGACATCGTCATCCGCGATCATTCGGTGTCGCGGCACCACGCCGAGCTGCGCATCGAGGACGATGGCAAGTACCAGCTCGCCGATCTCGGCAGCACCAACGGCATCTTTGTGCAGGGCGACGACGAAGACTGGGTGCAGGTCCAGCAGGCCTACGTGACCGAGACCGAGCGCATCATGATCGGCGGCACGGCGACCACCGTGGCGGCGCTGATCGGCGCACCGGAGACCGGTCTCGAGCCCGGCACGACCGATGCCGAGCCAGGCCCCGCGCCGGCACCTCCGGGTCCGGACCCGGCGCATCAAGGTCCGGCGCCGCTGCCCGAAGCGGTGCCCGATGCGCCGCCGACCGACCCCAATCCGCCGCAGGTCGCCGCACCCGGCGAGGCCGCGGCGCGGATCGATCCCGGCTCGCTCAATGCCGGCAACACGCCGGCCGGCGATGCCGCTCCGACCCAGAGCGACCCACCGCCGGTCGAGGCCACGAAGCCCGACATGAACGCGGATACGGGGCCCAGCGTGCGCTCCTACCAGGATTATTTCGCCGAGAAGCAGACCGAGAGCGGTGCAACGGACGAGGCCGTACCGCCGCCACCACCGCCCGTGCCGACGCGCAGCCGCCGGCGGCGGCACGGCTGGATCACCTGGTCGGCGATCGGCGCGGCCGTGCTGCTGCTGGCCGGCGCCGGCACCTTCGCGGCGATCCAGTACAAGGACAAGATCTTCGGCTCGGGCGACACCGCTACCGCGGGCGGGACCAAGCAGGGCCCGGTGGAAAAAGTGCCGCGCGCCTATTGGTCGGCGACCTTCGGCGGGCCAAAGGATGACCACGCCAACGCCATTCACATCACCGCCAATGGCGGCTTCATCGTCGCGGGCTATACGACCTCCATCGGCAAGGGCGGCGAAGACGGCTGGGCGGTGCTGATCGACAAGGACGGCTACAAAGTGCGCGAGATCACTTATGGCGGCGCGCAGGATGATCGCATCGAGGGGCTGATCCGCACCAATGACGGCAACTACCTCGCCGTCGGCCGCACCAAGTAGAAAGGCAAGGGCGATTGGGACTTCTGGGTTCTCCGCCTCGATCCGACCGGCGCGGTCCTGTGGGAAACCGTGATCGGCGGGGCCGCAGCCGACGTTGCCCGCGGAGCCGTGGCCTTACGCGACGGCGGCTTCGTGGTCGCCGGCGACACGCAGTCCAAGGTCAAGGGTGGAAGCTCGCGCGGTTGGCTGATCAAGCTAGACGCCAACGGCAAGCAGCAATGGGAGGTCACCGTCGGAAACCGCGCCGGCGATTACAGCATCCGGGCGATCGAGCAGACGGCGGAAGGCGGTTACATCGTCGCCGGCAGCCACACAAGGCGGAAGCGCGGCTCCGACATCTGGCTGGCCCGCGTCTCCAAGACCCGCAAGGTGGTCTGGCAGTTCGCCACGCGCGGCCGCGCCAAAGACTATGCCAGCGCCATCTTCGCCAGCCGCAAGGGTACGTTCCTCGTGGCGGCCACCAGCGCCTCGCGCAGCGCGCGGGGCGGCGGCAAGGGCGACGCCTATCTCTTCGCGCTCAGCGCCAAGGGCAAGCGCAAATGGGTGCACGCCTATGGCGGAAAGAAGGTTGACAGCGTCGACAGCATGGTGCGCGCCCCCGACGGCTTCATCTTATCCGGGTTCACCGAGTCGAAGGGCTCGGGCGGACGCGACCTCTGGCTCATGAAGATCAACAACGCCGGCCGCCACGAATGGGACAAGACGTTTGGCGGCACCGGGCTCGACAACGGCATCGGCGTGCTGGCCCTGCGCGACGGCAGCATTGTGGTTGCCGGCAATACGAGCTCGCGCGGCGCCGGCGGCAACGATGCCTGGGTCCTGAAACTCGACAAGGACGGCAAGATGCCCGGTGCAAGCGGTGCGATCGGCGGCAGCACGGCACCGGAAAGCAAGGCCCCGGAAAAGCGCGCCGGCGGCACTACGGCAAAAACAAAACCAAAGAAACGCTAAGCCCCTATGACGAGTTACAGGATCGGTCGCGTCAGCGACAACGACATCGTGATCGAAGATCCGTCGATCTCGCGCGCCCATGCCGAGCTGACCTCGCTGCCCGACGGGCGCTTTTCGGTGAAGGATCTCGGCAGCAGCAACGGCACCATGATCCAGGGCGCCGACGGCTGGGAGCTGGTCGAGGAAGCGACCGTTGGGGCCGACCAGCCGATCCGTTTCGGCAAGCGCATGGCGACACCCACCGAGTTGGTGGCGCTCGCCGCGGCCTCGCCGCCGCCGGCCGAGCCCGAGGCGTCGCGCCGCGAGCGCTACGACGCGTCCACCGATTCAAGCGCGCCGGGGGAGCCGGTCGCCGTGGTCAGCGCCGCGTCGCTGCCACGCTGGGTGGTGCCGGCCGCGGCCGGTGGCGGCGGCTTGGTCCTGATCGCGATCGTCGTGGTGGTGCTGTTGCTGGGCCCGCTCGGTGGCGCGTCATCGTCGGATTTCGTGCGCAGCTGTTCGCAGCACATCGGCTCGCAGACCCGCTGCAAATGCTGGGCCGAGGGACTGCGCGACCGGCTGTCGGCGCAGGATTTCGTCGAGCTCACCGCGGCCATCGCCAAGCGCGACTGGCAGACGGCCATGCCGCCGGCGGTGCGCGAGAAGTTCACCGCGGTCGAGGCCGCCATCACGGCCAAATGCGGAGCGCTCAACCAGCGTTAGCTAGCCTTGACTGGCTTTTCTGCGCTGGCGTGCGGGGGAGACCTCGTAGCGATGGCCGTGATCGAAGCCGCCGTCGAGCAAGAACGCGAGCACCTGATGCATCACCCGCGGATGCTGGCACATGATGGTGTGGTTGGCGGGCAGCGCGATGAAGTCGGTCATGCCCTCCAGATAGGTGTTCTCGACCTCGACCGTGCCGTCATTGGGCACGTCGGGCGCGAGGAACTTGTTCACATAGGCGATCGGATTGAGGAGATGCCAGCGCGTCGTGCCGGCGATCACCCCGATCTCGGCCTTGGGCACGCCGAGGCCCGCCAGATAGTCCGAGCCGACTGCGAGATCCTGGGCCGCCGGGCCGAAATACCAGCTCGTGAAGGGCCGGTGGCCCATGCGGTTGAGGACGCCCGCCCCCTTGTTGGGCGAGCCGATCATGACGATGCGGCCCAGATCGAAGGGCGGCGGCTCGAGCAGCGCGCCCCGGATCAGGATCCCCCCCATCGAATGGCCGACCATATGCACCTTGCGCCCGCCATCGGCCCAGCGGCCGAGATCGGCGATCAGCATCTTGGTCAGCGCCGCCGCATTGTGCTTGGTGCTCGGATAATCGTAGGTCTCGACTTCGAACCCGGCGTGCCGGAGATAGGGCGTCATGCGCCAGAAGACGATCGAGGAGCGCCCGAGACCGTGGACCAGCACCACGAGATCCCGGCGCTTGATCGCCGATACGTCGTTCATGTGACGGTGGCCCTCACGGGTTCGCGGTCGAGATGGGCGATGGCATTGGCGTAGACGGACAACAGCGGCAGCTTGGCGGCGACCGGGCGAAAGCCATCCGCATCCCGCTTCACCAGCTTGCGGACGGTCAACATGCGCAGCCCTTCGTCGATCGCGCGTTCGGCGCCACGACGCGGACTATAAACGTGCGCGCCTGCCGCCTCCAGCCGCGCGGCACGGGCAAGCGCACGTTTCTTGATTTCAACGACCGGCACGGAACGATCCGGCGCTTCGATCAGCACGGCCGCGATCAAACCGCTCGGCAGCACCGGGATCGCGGCGGCGACGCTGCCCATCAGGTCGTCGGCCAGGCGCGCGACCCAGCGGAACCGCTCGGCCTTGGGCAAGCTGCGCGGATCGACGTCGTGCTGTGCGAGCCAGGCCTTGAGCGACACCGGCGTGGCGAAGTTGGCGACCGCGTAGCCGAAGGGATGGCGCCAGCGGCGCAGCTTCAGCCACGCCGTGCCTGCGAGGAAAATGAGCGACATGCGCAACACGAAGCTGTCGCCCTTCATTTTCAGCGCCAGGTCGCGGTTGGTTACGAGGTTCCATTCCTCCGGCACCCGGTCGTAATTGACGCCGATCGGCATGAAGACGATGTCGCGCTCGCCCTCGCGGTCGAAGGCATTGGTCATGTAGTCGAGCAGCCCGAGCTTGGGCGTCTGCAGCCGGCCGTCGCGCGACAATGCGCCTTCGGGAAAGACGGCTTGCGTCACCCGCGCCTCGGTGGCGAGCTGGACGTAGCGTTCAAGGATGCGCCGATAGAGCGGGTCCTTCGAATCGCGGCGCACGAAATAAGCCCCGGCGCTGCGCATCAGCTGCTGGAACGGCCAGTGCCGCGCCCATTCGCCGACGCCGAAGGAGAGCGTCGTGTTGCCGGCCGCCAGATAAGTCACCAGCACGTAGTCGATGTTGCTGCGATGGTTGCAGAAGAAGACGACGCTGTCCTCGGAGCTTATTTTGGCAAGCGCATCCGCGTCCTGATAGCCGAGCCGTACCCGGTAGAGCGAGCGCATGAACGAGCGCGCCGCCATGTAGCCGAAGCGAAAATAAAAATAGGGATTGAAGGCGGGCACGATCTCGTGCGCATAGGCCTCGACCTCGGCGCGCACGGTCTCGACCGGAACGCCGCGCGCCGCGGCCGTCTCCTCGGCCAGCTCGACGATCTTGGGGTCGCTGGCGAGGCGGTGGGCGAGGAATTCGCGCCGCGTCAGCTGAAAGGGCGGCATTTCGAGCTGGAGCCTGGGGTTGAGCGCGGCCACGACCTTGCGCCGGCGCGCCCGCAATATCGCCCGGGCCAGCGGCAGCAGCACGAAGCCCCACAGCCCGAGCGCCGCCAGCACGGCCAGCGGCACGAACACCCACCAGGACAACGTCAGCGATCCCGCCATGCCCCGTCCTCCCCGACCGTGGAGGTTAGCATAAAATTGGGCGGCTGGCCCTTCGAGGCCCGCTGCGCGGGCACCTCAGGGTGAGCCTCCTGTCTTGGTCGTCACTCAGGCGCTCATCCTGAGGTGCCGCCGAAGGCGGCCTCGAAGGATGGATGCCGGGCGCCGGACTTAAAGAAAACTGTACGGGTCGATATCGCCCTTAATGCGCACGCCCGAGGGCACTTTCACCGCCGCTAGCCATTGGCGGACGTAAGGTTGTAGCCGCACGTCGCGTCCGGCCTTGACCAGAAAGCGCTGCCGGTGCCGGCCACGCAACGTGGCGAGCGGCGCCGGCGCCGGGCCCAGCACGTCGATGCCGTCGACGCGCGGCGATTTGAGTGCCAGCATCCGCGCCGTCTCCTCCACCCGCGCGATGTTAGGCCCGGACACGACCAGGGCCGCGAGACGCCCGTAGGGCGGTAATTTCGCCGTCTGCCGCGCCGCCTTTTCCTCGGCCAGGAAGCGCTCGCGGTCGCCGGAGGCCATCGCCCGCATCACCGGATGCTCGGGCATGTAGGTCTGCAGGAGCACGCGGCCCGGCCGCTCAGCGCGGCCCGCCCGGCCCGAAACCTGGGAGAGCATCTGAAAGGTCCGTTCCGCGGCGCGCGGATCGCCGCCGGCGAGCCCCAGATCGGCATCGATCACGCCGACCAGGGTCAGCATCGGAAAGTGATGGCCCTTGGCCATGATCTGCGTGCCGATCAGAAGGTCGATCTCCTTGTCCTGGATCTGCCGCACCAGCTCGGCCGCCGCCTCCGGCCCGCGCACTGTGTCGGACGCCATCACCGCGATCGCAGCCTCAGGGAAGAGCGCCGCCACCTCCTCGGCAACCCGCTCGACGCCGGGTCCGCAGGCCACCAGCGCCCCCTCGGCCTCGCAATTCGGGCATTGGGGCGGCGGGCGCATCGAATGTCCGCAATGATGGCATTCGAGCCGCCCGGCAAGCCGGTGCTCGACCAGCCAAGCGGTGCAGCGCGGGCACTCGATGCGATATCCGCAGGCGCGGCAGAGCGTGAGCGGCGCATAGCCCCGCCGGTTCAGGAACAGCATCGCCTGCTCGCCTGCCGCAAGCGTCTCGGTCAGCGCCTCGGTGAGCGCGGGCGACAGCCATTTGCCGCGCGGCGGCGGGGTGCGGCGCATGTCGACCAAGGTCACGTCCGGCAACTCGGCCACCCCGTGCCGCTCGGGCAAATGGAGGCGCGCATAGCGTTCCGCATCGACGTTCGCCAAGGTCTCCAGCGACGGCGTGGCCGAGGCAAGCACGATCGGGATATCGCCAAGCTGGGCGCGCACCACGGCCATGTCGCGCGCGTGATAGACGACGCCGTCCTCCTGCTTGAACGAGGCGTCGTGTTCCTCGTCGATGACGATCAGACCGAGATCGGCGTACGGCAGGAAGAGCGCCGAGCGCGCGCCGACCACGACCTTCACCTTGCCCTCGGCGACGTTGCGCCAGACCCGCCGCCGCTCGGGCCGCGACAGCTCCGAATGCCAGGTCGCCGGCGCCGCGCCGAAGCGCTCGGCGAAGCGCGCGAACCACTGCGCGCTCATGGCGATCTCGGGCAGCAGCACCGCAACCTGCCGGCCTTCGGCGAGCACATGCGCGATCGCCTCGAAATAGACCTCCGTCTTGCCCGAGCCGGTGACCCCGTCGAGCAGGGTGACGCTGAAGCCGCCGGTGCGCAAAGTCTGGAGCAGCTCATCCGCGGCGGCGGCTTGATCTTGCGAGAGCTCCGGTCCGGGCCGGTCGGGGTCGGGCTGGCGCGGCGGCGAGGGCCGCAGCTGGACGGCGTCGAGGATACCGGCGGACAGAAGTCCTTTCACCACGCCCGGCGTCACCCCCGCCTCGCGCGCCAGCTCCGTGGCCAGGCGCGGCGGGCCGTCGGACAGAACCGCGAGAACGCGCCGCCGCGCGGAGGTCAACCTTATGCCTTCGGCCTCCGGGTCGAGGTCGCTGCGCATATAGGCGGTGACCGGCCGCGGCGGCTCGAGCGCCTCGGAAACGCTCATCACCATGCGTAGGACCGAGCCCGGTGGCTGCACCGTGTAGCGCGCCACCCAATCGACGAAATCGCGCGACACCTCGGGCAGCAACGGCGCATCAGGCAGCGGCGTTACCTCGCGCAGCTTTTTCTCGTCGATCCCGCCTTCCGGTTCGCCCCAAACCACGCCGAGCACATGGCGGCCGCCGAGCGGCGCCTCGACGAACGTCCCCGGCGGCAGCGGGTCGCCCGGCGGCAAACGGTAGTCGTAGGCGCCGGCAAGCGGCAGCGGCAGCAACACACTCGCTTGCTCAGCCGGCAGGAGCTCGGACTGTGCTTGGGGTGTTCTGGTGGCGTGGGATTGGGCCATGCGGTATAACCTAGTCGAGCCGCGCGCGCGCGGCCAGAAAGGCCCGTCGCCCAGGCACCGGATACGGGAAATGGCAATTTGAGACTTGCCAGTGTGGGAAATGGGAGCGTGAAGCGAGAGTTATGAAGTTTTTTATCGATACGGCCGACCTGAACGAGATCCGCGAGCTCGCCGCAACGGGGCTGCTCGACGGTGTGACCACGAACCCGTCGCTGATCGCCAAGGCCGGCGGCGATTTTCTCGAAACGATCGAGGAGATCTGCCAGGTCGTGCCCGGCGACGTCAGCGCCGAGGTCGCGGCGACCGATTTCCACACCATGCTGCGCGAGGGCCAAAAGCTCTCGCGCATTGCCGATAATGTGGTCATCAAGGTCCCGCTCACCATGGACGGGCTCAAGGCCTGCAAGGCGCTCAGCGCCGACGGCACCAAGGTCAACGTCACGCTCTGCTTCTCGCCGGCGCAGGCGATCCTCGCCGCCAAGGCGGGCGCCACCTATATCTCGCCCTTCGTCGGGCGGCTCGACGATATCGGCACCGACGGCATGCAGCTGATCGCCGACATTATCGAGATCTACGACAACTATCCCGACTTCGAGACCGAGGTGCTGGTCGCCTCGATCCGGCATCCGATGCATCTGGTGGACGCCGCCAAGATGGGCGCGCACGTTGCCACACTTCCGCCCGATGTTATCCGCAAACTCTTCGCCCATCCGCTGACCGACAAGGGCCTCGCGGCCTTCCTGGCGGATTGGGAGAAGACCGGTCAATCCATCCTTGAACAATCGGCGGAAAAGCAGAGCCGTGACGGGACCCAGTAGCGCAGTAAAGCCGACCGCGCGGCCGATCGCGGACGACGAGGTCGCGGACTATCTCCGCCGGCATCCGGACTTCCTGTCCGAACGCCCCGATCTGATGCGCGTCCTCACCCCGCCGGCGCGGCGCAACGGCGACGGCGTGGTCGATCTGCAGCAGTTCATGATCGAACGGCTGCGCAGCGAGGTGGCGCGGCTGAAGAAGAACCAGCGCGTGCTGATCGGCGCCAACCGCGCGCACCGCATCCGCCAGACCCGCATCAACGAGGCGGTGATCGACCTGCTCGCCTCGCGCACCTTCGAGGAGGTCATCCAGACGCTGACCACCGATCTTTCGGTGCGCCTCGACGTCGATGCGGTGGCGCTGTGCGTGGAGACCGAGGAACCGAATGTCCCCGGCGTGACGCGCGGCGGGGTGCGGATCCTGCGTCCGGGCACCATCGACAGCGTGATGGGCCATGCCAACGACGTCGTGCTCGGCGACACGGCGGCCGGCGACCGGCGGATCTTCCGCCAGGCGGCCGGGCTCGTGCAGTCGAACGCGCTCTTGCGGCTACGTGTCAGCCCGCTGGCGCCGGCCGGCCTCCTGGCGCTCGGCTCGCGCGACGCCACGCGCTTCCAGGACGGCGAGAGCACCGAGCTGCTCGACTTCCTCGCCCGTGTCGTCGAGGCCACTCTGCGCACATGGCTCAACCTGCCAAGCTGAGCGAGCCTGCGCCCGCCCCCACGACCGACCTGACGGGCGCGATCGAGGATTGGCGACGCTGGCTCGAAACCGAGCGCCGCGCCGCCGGCCACACAACGAGCGCCTATCTCCGCGACCTCGACGCTTTCCTGGCGTTTCTCGCCGGTCATCTGGGCAACGCACCGACGCTTGCCGATCTTTCAAACCTCAGACCCGCTGATTTCCGCGCCTGGCTCGCCATGCGGGCGGGGACAGGCTACCGCAAGACGTCGACCGCGCGGGCGCTCTCGTCGGTGCGCAGCTTTTTTCGCCACTTGAAACGCACAGGACGCGCGGAGAACGCAGCGATCGCGCAAGTGCGCGGACCCAAGCTGCCCCGCGCCGTGCCCAAGCCGCTTACCGAGACCGAGGCCGCGGCGACGCTCGATCAAGGGGCGCAGATCGCCGGGGAAAGTTGGGTCGGCAAGCGCGACGCGGCGGTTCTGATTTTGCTCTACGGCTGCGGCCTGCGCATCGACGAGGCGCTGGCCTTGAACTACGGCGAGCGGCCGCGCGGCGAGACCATGATGATCCGCGGCAAGGGCGGCAAGGACCGCGTCGTTCCGGTGTTGCCCGCGGTCCACGAGGCGATCGAGGCCTATGTCGCCGCCTGCCCGCACACGCTGACCCGCGAAGGGCCGCTCTTCCTCGGCACACGCGGCGGACGGCTCGGCGCCCGCACTG
Source organism: Alphaproteobacteria bacterium (assembly GCA_037387885.1). Lineage (GTDB taxonomy): Bacteria > Pseudomonadota > Alphaproteobacteria > JAPULJ01 > JAPULJ01 > DATKZM01. Next base: position 30,825 of record JARRKQ010000029.1, read on the forward strand.
TTCAGGCGCTGATGGCGAAGCTGCGCGTGCGGCTCGGCTTGCCCGCCTCGGCGACGCCGCATGCGCTGCGGCACAGCTTCGCCACGCATCTGCTCGCCGCCGGCGGCGACCTCCGCGCGATCCAGGAGCTGCTCGGCCACGCGTCGCTTTCGACCACGCAGCGCTACACCGATGTCGACGCCGACGCTCTTCTGGCCGTCTATGACCAGGCGCATCCGCGCGCGCACAAAGCCTCGCGCGGCTCGAAGTAGACAGATGCCCGTCGACCCCCAATGCCAGGCGATCCTCGATGCGGCGGCGGAGCGCGGCTCGGTCTTCGACGCGCGCACCGCCGACGAGGCCCGCGCGCTCTATTCCGCAAGCACCGAAGTCTTCACGCCGGAGACGCCCACGCTGCGCGGCGTCGAGGACCGCACGATCCAGGGTCCCGACAGTCCGATCCCGCTCCGCATCTACACGCCCGAGGCCGACGGCGCGCTGCCGATCCTGGTCTACTTTCATGGCGGCGGCTGGGTCTTCGGCGATATCGACACCCACGACGCGATGTGCCGGATCATCGCTGACAAGGCGGGCTGTCTCGTCGTTTCGGTCGATTACCGCCTCGCGCCCGAGCACAAGTTTCCGGCCGGGCTCGAAGACTGCATCGCGGCGACGCGATGGTGCGCCGCGCATGGCAGCGAGATCGGCGGCGATCCCAAGCGTCTCGCCGTGGGCGGCGACAGCGCGGGCGGCAACCTCGCGGCGGCGACGGCCCAAGCGGCACGCGATGGCGGCGGGCCGACGCTCGCCTTTCAGTGGTTGATCTATCCCGCCGTCGATTTCACCGCCGACAACGCCTCCTTGAAGGACAATGCCGACGGCTATCTGCTGACCAAGGCGGCGATCGACTGGACGCTGGCGCAATACACCGCGGGTCCAGGCGAGGCGCAGGACCCCCGCGCCTCGCCTGGCCTCGAGCGCGATCTGGCCGGGCTGCCGCCGGCGCTGGTGCAGACGGCCGAGTTCGATCCGCTACGCGACGAGGGCGAGGCTTACGGCAAAGCGCTCAAAGCCGCCGGCGTGCCCGTCGAGACCATCCGCTATGACGGCATGGTGCACGGCTTCATGCGCATGGGCGCGCTGGTCGACCGCGCGCATGACGGCCTGGCCGACGGCGCCGTAGCGCTCAAAAAAGCCTTCGCGAACTGAGGGTTAGCGTGACGGTCCGGTTCCGGCCATGCGCGCTTGCGCGGCCTTGGCGCCCATCGTCAGGGTGAGCGGGCCGAGCAGCGTCACCGCCCCCAGCGAGATGAAGGCAAAGCCCCAGGCCGAGGCGACGGCGCGCCCGCCCGTCAGATCGAGCACGAGCCCGAAGACCGGCGGCGCGGCGGCCGCGCCCAGAAACCCGATCGTCGAATGGACCGCCATTGTGGCGCCGCGATATGCCGGCTCGGCCGCCCCGACCATGCCGGCGGTAAGCGAGGCCGAATCGCCCATCAGCAGCGCCGCATAGACGAGCGCCATCGCCACCACGATCGAATAGTCGAGCGAGCCGGAAAAGCCGAGCGCTGTGCCAAACAGCGCGCATGTCACCATGACGACCGAGATCACCCGCCGCCGACCGTAGCGCATGGCGAGCTCGTTGCCGACGATGCTCGAGGGCGTGCCGACCAGCATGAAGATGGTCGCGACCACGGTCGGCGGCAGCCAGACGTCCGGGTCCGCCTGCACGCCGGCGCTGAAGACGAGGAAGGCGACGATCCAGGCGCGCAGCCCAAAGAGCTCCCAGACATGCGCGGTGTAGCCGAGCACGTAGCCCATTGCCTCACGGTTCCGGAAGACGGGCCGGAAGTCGAGGAGGTGCGTGTCGGGCTTGCCGGGCGCTTCGGCCTCGTGGCCGCCGAGAACGACCGCCGCCACCAGGAAGGCGAGCGCCGAGCAGGCCCCCGCGACGAAGAACACGACCCGCCAATCGAAATGGCGCACGATCTCGCCGGCCAGCAGATAGGAGAGGCTCATGCCGATGCCGAAGCTCGCCGTGTAGAAGGCGACCGCACGCGATTGCGCTGCCCCTTTGAGGCGGTCGTTCAACGCCCGCAAGCCCGGCATGTAGGTACCGGCAAGCCCGATGCCGGTCAGCATGCGCCAGAACGCCGCCGTCCAGAACCCGTCGGCGAAGAGCGCAAAGCCGGCCGCGCCGATCCCGCCGATCGCCGCGCCGGTCAGGAAGATGAGGCGCGCATCGACCCGATCGGTAAGGCTGGTCAGGATCGGGACCATGATCACATAGCCGGCGAAATAGACGCCGCCGATCCAGCCGGCATCGGTGTTGCTGAGCTGCCATTCGGCGGCGAGCGTCGGCAGGAGGGCGGCGAAGCTCGAGATCCCCGTCATCGCCAGGACCTCGACCGCGCACATCGCCGCGATCAAACGAACCGGCCGCATCATGCGCCGGTGCTGCTTCCGTTGCGGCGCATGAACACCCCGTCGAATTGCAGCATGCGTTTCAAATGCCGGTCGTAATAGCCGGGCAGCACGAAGCTGAGCGCGAAGCCCGCCCCTTCGATCCGCTCGACGAGCACCCGCCAATCGGCCTCGCCCTCATAGAGCGGCGTGAGCGAGAGCTCGACCTGCAATCCGGCCAGCTTCGGCAGCGACTGGGCCGCGCCGTCGAGCACCGCGCGCTCATAGCCCTGCGTGTCGATCTTGAGGAAGGCGCGGTCGTCCGTCTCGACGAACTGATCGAACACGCCGTCGAGCGTGCGCACGGTCACTGTTTCCTTTCCCGCCGCGGCCGAGCTCGGGGAGACCTGCAGGATCTCGTCCTTGAGTGGCAACAACGAGCTCATATCGGTCTCGTTCGAGACGGTGATCTCCGCCTCCCCGTCTTCCGCGCCCAAGGCCATCGGCGGCGCGACCGCCCAGGCGGGATCGCGCGCGGCATTCGCCGTCAGGGTCGCATGGACCGCCGCGACCGGCTCGAAGGACACCACCCGGCCGGTCCAGCCGGCGTTGCGCAGATAGCCGACATACTGCCCCTCATTGGCGCCGACATCGAGCAGCACGGTGACGCCCGCATCGTCCAGCATCGCGGCAATGCGCTGCCAATGCTCGATCGGCGCCTTGACGTAGTCGAGGCCGAAACGGCGCAGCAGCTTGCGGAAAGGCCGGGCCATCGCGCGCCCGGCTCAGGCCTTCTTCTTGTTGTTCTTGAGGATCTTGTTGACCCAGTACTTCGCCTTGACCTCGGCCTCCTCGAACTTGCCGGTTAGCCACGGATAGCGCTCGCGCGCCCTGCGGCGGAGGCGCATGCGCCAGAGCCGCGTACGCGGGCTCACGCGGCCCAGGATGTAGAGGCCGATCAGCAGGAAGAGGATACCCTGCAAGATCGGCAGGAAGATGCCGAGAATGCCGAGGAAGATGCATCCCCAGCCGGTAAGACGCAGCAGGAAACGCTTCCAGCCGCGCTTGACGCGGCGGGTGCGGCGGCGGTGGCGCGCGGCGGCCGCCGCCTCGGGGCTCAGCTTGCCCCGGTTGGGCGTTGCGGCCGAAAGTGTCGCGGCGCCGGTCTCGCCCTCGCTGGTCGTGTTGGTGGTGCTGTCACCGGTCGTCATTGGCGTCGGATCTATCGCCTGGACTAGCCACTATACTGGACTAGCCCCTATATATGGATCGGCCGGCCCTCGACTGCGAGAGCGGCTTCCTTGACCGCCTCGTTGAGGGTCGGATGGGCGTGGAAGGCGCGGGCGATGTCCTCGGCCGCCCCGCCGAACTCCATCGCCATCACCGCCTCGTGGATCAGCGTGCCGGCGTCGGGTCCGATGATATGCGCGCCCAGCACCCAGTCGGTCTTGGCGTCGGCCAGGATCTTGACGAAGCCGTCGGTGTCGTCGTTCGCCTTGGCCCGGCTGTTGGCGGTGAAGGGGAACTTGCCGACCTTGTAGTCGGTGCCCGCCTCCTTCAGCTCCTCCTCGGTCTTGCCGACCGTGGCGACCTCGGGCCAGGTGTAGACCACGCCGGGCACCGTCTCGTAGTTCACGTGGCCGTGCTGGCCCGCCATGATCTCGGCGGCGGCGACACCTTCTTCTTCCGCCTTGTGCGCCAGCATCGGGCCGGGAATGGCGTCGCCGATGGCGAAGATGCCCTCGACATTGGTCTGGTAGTCCTTGTCGACCTGAATGAAGCCGCGGTTGTCCTTGTTGACGCCCAGCGCTTCGAGGCCCAGCCCTTCGGTGTAGGGTCGCCGGCCGATCGCGACCAGCACGATGTCGGCCTTCAGCGTTTCCGCATCACCACCCCCACCCTCTCCTTGGGCCGGCTCGACGGTCAACGACACGCCGCTCTTGTTCGTCTTGGCGGACGTCACCTTGGAGCCGAGCTTGAAGTCGAGGCCTTGCCGCGCGAGCAGGCGCTGCAGCATCTTCGCGGTCTCGCCGTCCATGCCCGGCGTGATGCGGTCGAGGAACTCGACCACCGTCACCTTGGCGCCGAGCCGCGCCCAGACCGAGCCCATCTCGAGCCCGATATAGCCCGCACCCACCACCACCATCGACTTCGGCACTTTATTGAGCTCGAGCGCGCCGGTCGACGAGACGATCTGCTTCTCGTCGATCTCGACGCCGGGCAGCGGCATCACGTCGGAGCCGGTGGCGATCAGGATGCGCTTGGTCGCGAGCTTGGTTTTGCCGTCGACGGTCACCTCGCCGGGCGCGGTGATCGCGGCGGTGCCCTTCACGTATTCGACCTTGTTCTTTTTGAACAGGAACTCGATGCCGCCCGTCAGCTGCTCGACCACCTTGTCCTTGCGCCCCATCATGGCTTTGAGGTCGAGGGCGACCTTCTCGATCTTGATCCCGTGCTTGGCGAAATCGTTGCTCGCCTCGGCGTAGAGATGCGAGGACTCCAGAAGCGCCTTCGAGGGAATGCAGCCGACATTGAGGCAGGTGCCGCCCAGGCTGCCGCGCTTTTCGACGCAGGCCGTCTTCAGGCCCAGCTGCGCCGCCCGGATGGCCGCCACGTAGCCGCCGGGGCCCGCGCCGATCACGATCAAGTCGTAGCTTTCCGCCATGTCAGTCCTTCACATCGTTGGGCGCCTTGGGAGAAAAGGGCGGCGCGGTTTGGGCGTCGTTCCTGCGTATTTCCAGCATATATGGGCCTATCACACAAAACCTGCACGATCCTAAAGACCACCGCAGCAAAAAAGCCGGAACCCGGCATAAAACTCAAATCACATGG
>JARRKQ010000030.1:0-21336 GCA_037387885.1 Alphaproteobacteria bacterium
CCCGCTCGCCGGCGCCAGCATTCTGTTTGACCTCTAAACCGCCTTCGAACCCGCAGGCATCGAGTTCATCGATGAAAACGGCGGCGGTCCAGGCGTTCGGTTCAAAGATCCGCAATAGGTCGGACTTAGAGAACCGCAGCGCATTGTGCGGCATGCGATCCGATGGGCGTGACGCGGGCCAACCGGCGAACGCCGCCTTCCGCCCGACCGCCGGGCACGCCCATCCCACTGAGGTTCGCTAGCCGCGCTTGCGCCACCCGCGCATCGGCCAGATCGGCTTGCTGACCGCCGCGCTCTTCGGCAGGACCACCAATGATTTGCCGCCGCGGTTCTGCACCCCGGAGTTCTTCGTATCCGGGTTCTGGCCTTTTTCGTTGAACTTGATGCCGGGACCCGTGGAGACGTTGTCCTTGATGTCGGTCGCCTTGAGCGCCGATTGCAGCGCGGTGTTCTTGGTCGAGCCGGCGCGACGGAAGGCATCGGACGTGATCAGCAGCGCCTCGAATGTGTGCGAGTGGTTGGGCCCGAGGTTCCGGTCGGGAAACCGCTTGGAAAACTCGGCGGCCAGGGCCTGGGACATTGGCTTTTTGGCATCGTGCCACGGCACCAGGCTGATGACGTCGTCGCCATACTTGCCGGTCGCGCGCATATAGGCATCCTCATACCAGCCCGGCCCGGTCGAGAGCACGCCCATCGGCTCGTAGCGCTGCTTTATCATCTCCTTGGTGAGCGCGATGGCATCGTTGAGGCGGCTCACCATCCACACCGCCTCGGCCCGGCTGGCCTTGGCCTTGCGGATTTCGCTGGCGAAGGCGCGGCCGTAAGGATCGTAGGAGATCTTCTCAACGATCTTGTAGGGCATCTTGAACCGAGGGGCCAAGGCGAACAGCGCACCGGCGAGGCTGGTGCCGAACGTGTCGTTCACATGCAGCAGGGCCACGGTCTTGGGCGTGTGGCCGCTGATCTGGAAGAGCTCCTTCTGATTGAGGAACGCGTCCTTGACCACCATCGGACCGGTCGGGAAATTGCGGAAGACCCATTTGTAACCGAGCTCCGTCAGCTTGGGCACGGCGGCGATATTGACGACCAGAGGGATATTCTGCTGCTCGCACACCTGCGCCGCGGCCATGGTCGCGCCCGAATCGAAGCAGCCGATGATGAGCTGCGCCCCGTCATTGATCAGGCTCGCCGCGCGCACACGCGCTACGTCCACCTTGGTTTCCGTGTCGGCATGCATCAGCTCGAGCTCCGGAAAGCCCTTGGCCTTCAGCAACGGGATACCGGCCTCAACGCCGCGCAGGCAATCAGCGCCGATTTGGCCCTGCGGCCCCGAGCGGGGCAGCAAGATGCCGACCTTGAGCTTGCTGGCGGCGAGGCCGTGTCTGAGCGGAACCGCGGCCGCAACCGCACTGGCGGCAATGACCGAGCCAAAGCGCCTCCGGCTGATCCGCCGGCCGAGGTGATCGAAGTAAGCCTTTGTCCGTCCTGCCATGTTTTCGTCCTCCCGCCCTCAGGCTTGGTTCATTAGTCGTCTAACGTACTATTCGCTTCACGCAGCCTATACCAAGCCCAATATTTCAGAAACCAGCCGATGAGCTCCGGCACGCGGACACGAGTCGCCATGAACAGCCAAACCAACGTCATTGTGGTGGGGGCCGGCCCCGTCGGACTGACGGCGGCGTTGCTGCTGGCCGATGCCGGCGTCCCTGTCACGGTCTTCGAGGCCGCCCCGTCCCTTCCGCACGAGCTGCGCGCCTCGACCTGGCACCCGCCCACGCTCGATATGCTCGAGCCCAGTGGGCTGACCAAGGTACTGATCGAACACGGCCGTATCACACCGACCTGGCAGATCCGGTTACTTGAGAGCGGCAAAAAGGCCGAGTTCGATCTTTCGGTGTTGTGCGAAGACACAAACCATCCCTACCGTCTCCAATGCGAACAATCCGTCTACTGCGATGCCGTGGTTGCGCGGCTAGCCGCGATGCGCCAGGTCGCGCTTCGATTTGGCGAAACGGTCGCGGCCGCTGGTCAGACGGATAACCATGCCTGGGTCGACGTTGGGCCGGAGGACGGACCGTCGAAACGTTTCGAAGCGGCCTATGTGATCGGATGCGACGGGGCCCGCAGCGTGGTGCGCGAGGCCATGGGCGCCCGGTTCGAGGGATCCGCCTATCCCGAGATCACCATCTTGGCCACCACCCGGTTTCCCTTTGAGACGGTGTTGGAAGGGCTTTCCGGGGTCAGCTACATCTGGAAGGCGGGCGGCACTTTCTCCCTTCTCCATCTCTCCCAGGTTTGGCGTTGCGCCTTTTATCCCGCACTCGACCAGACCCCGGATGCCGCCCTCAAAGATGAAGCTATTCAACGGCATATCGATGAGATCTCACCCGATATCGGCGCCATCGAAATCATCGAAAAGCGCGCCTACCGGGTGCACCAGCGCATCGCCGACAAGTACCGCGTCGGGCGACTCCTCATCGCCGGCGACGCCGCCCACCTCAACAGCCCCAAGGGCGGCATGGGGATGAACGGGGGCATCCATGACGCCTTCAGCCTCACGCGCAAATTGGTCGAGGTCCTCAACGGCGGCGACCCTGGTCTTATGGACGCTTACGAGCGCGAACGACGCCCCGTTGCTCTCAACGACATCATCGCGCAGGCGGATGACAACCGGGCGCGGATGAATGAAACCGATCCCGCAGCGCGTCGCGAGTCGCTCAAGACCCTGCAGGCTATCGCGGCGGACCCCGCCCGCGCCCGCGCCTTCCTCCTTCGTAGCTCAATGATCGACGGACTTCGCAAAGCTGAGGCACTCGCCGATCGGGCTTAGGTGCCGCTCGCGTTACAGCCAAGACAACAATGCCACGATCAGGCGCCGACCTCCGCCGCAAAGCGCTGGCCCCAGCGCTCTCCTGAGATCCATCCAAGCAAGTCGCCTCGCTCTGGCGGACGCCCGTCGAGCGCAGCAATCGTCCGCCAGGCAAGCGCCAGCATGCTCGAGAGCACCGGCGGCCCATCGCTGTTTGCTGTTTGCCGTATCGGCCCAAGCGTCGGCACACCGGTCCCAAGCAAGACGATCGCGTCGACCGCCCTGCCCTTCATGTCGCGAATCGCCGCCAGGGTGCGGTCCGCTGAAATTCCGTAGATCGGGTGCGGTGCCGACGCGTCGGTGATGGTAATGGCTTCGGTGACCTCGAAACCACAGCTGGTCCAGTAGGCATCGCTCGCGCGATCAAGATCAGGCGGATAAGGCGAGACCAGCCCGATGCGCCGTGCACCGAGGGTCTCCAATGCGTCGCGGACGGCGCCAGCGGCGGCAATAAAAGACCGTCCCGTTCGCCCCTCGATTTCTGCGCATTTGGCCTCCTCGGCCTCGCGCCCCGCCAGATACGACGAGCCGGTGCACGCAAACGCATAAGCATCAATCGGCGCGTTCGAGAAGCGCGCAATCTGGCTCTTCAGCGTCGAGAAATACTCCGACAACCGGTCGACCATTTGAGATGCGGGGCTCGTCAACCGCGCATTGATCGCGGCATAGCCGGGTGGGCAAAGGATGGCGAATTCCGGTTCGACCGTCGTGTTGGCCTGAGGTGTCAGAAGACCAATAAGGCCCTTCGGCGCATAAGCGAGACCCGTGCCAACCATTACCCGTCCTTAACAAGCGTATTTCCTGCAGGCTGCTTATCTATCTGCCCTGCAGCCTCAAGAGCACAGGCACGTACAGCAGTTAACAAACTCAAGTACCATCTCGAAAACGTTTGCGCATGCAAGCTCATTGTTGGCTCGAATTTCACCAGCTTTATGCGCATCACCCGTCGCGGCCGGCGCTCAGATTGTATTTCATGATCCGGCCGTGGGGCCCGGTCTTGTTCCGTTCCAGCTCGTAGATGTCCCCTTCCGGTCCCTGGCGCTTGTCCGTCACCGCGGCGATGGCCGCGCGGTCGGCATCGTCGAGCTTCAGACCTGCAATGGCGAGATGGTCGGCAAGGTGGCTGCGATTGACGGCGCCGATGATGACCGCGGCGACGCTTGGCTTGTCGAGGATCGCGCGGGTCGCGACATTGGCGATGCTGGTGCCGTGCTTCTTGGCGATCGCGTCGAGCGCGGCGAGCAACTCTTGAAAGAGCGCCCAGCCGCCGAAATCGTCGATGATCAGCTTGTATTTGCGCAGCGAGCGGTTGGCGTAGGGCTCGCCCGGCTCCGGCGCGCCTAGCCAGCGCTCGGAAAGAAAGCCGCCGGCGACAACGCCGTAGCAGGTCAAAGCGACGCCGCACTCCAGGCACAGCGCAACATGGCCGCTCCGCTCGGGCCGGTCGTCCAGGAGCGAGTATTGCAGCTGATGCGAGACCAGCGGCACGCCGGCGTCGAGCATCGCTTCGATCTCGGGCGTGCGGAAATTGATGCCGCCGATGGTGCGGGCTTTGCCGCGCTTGCGCAGGTCGTCATAGACCTTGGCGGCGGCGATATAGTCGCCGCGATTGGGATCCCACCAGGCGAATTGCAGCATGTCGACGCGCTCGACGCCGAGCCGCTTGAGCGATCGGTCGACCGTCGCCTCGATCTCGGCGGCGGTGATGGCCTCCAGCCGGTCGTAGTCGGGCACGGCCTTGTCGTTGATCTCGATGCGCCCGGCGAGTTCGGGGTATTTCCGCCTGAACGCACCGATCAGCGCCTCGACGCCGGTATAGATGTCCGCCGTGTCGAGCGTGGTGATGCCGGCCTCGACGAAAGCGGCCATGTCGTCGATGGCGTTCTCCTCGGCGACATCGCCGTGACCGCCGGCGAGATGCCAGCCGCCCTTCCAGATCCGCGAGACCTCCAGTCCCGGCGCGATCGTCACGCGTTCGATGCTCATCTCTCCTCCCTCACGTTCCAGGCGGCCGCCCCACCCTGCGCCAGCTCGTAATGGGATATTGGCAGCGGCAGGCCATTTATGATATAAAATATTTGATCAAATATCTGGATGCAATGTTTCGGACGAAAAGAGAGGTCTAATGGCGCGGGCTGCGGCCACGGATATCGACGTTGTTCCGATCGAGCGGGAGACGGTGCAGCAACGCGTCTATCGTCAGCTGCGCGACCTTCTGATGCGCGGGCGGTTTCAGCCCGGCCAGCCGCTGCTCATCCACGATCTGGCCGATGCCTTCGGCACCAGCGCCCAGCCGGTGCGCGAGGCGATCCGCCAGCTCGTCGCCGAGAAGGCGCTTGTCGCCTCCCCCAACCGCTCGGCCTGCGTACCGGTCATCGATCGCGAGCGGATGGAAGATCTGCGCCGCGCGCGCATCGCAATCGAAGGCTTGGCGGTGGAATTGGCCGCCGCGCGGAGCAGCGATCGCGACATCGAAGCGCTTGCCGCGCTCGTCGCCGAAGAAGTGCGCGCCGATGACGCCTCGCGGCCCGAGGCCAGCGTCGCCCAGAACCAGGCCTTTCACATGCAGCTCTACCGGCTGTCGGGCTCCGAGGTGTTGTTGCCGATCATCGAGAGCCTATGGCTGCAGGTGGGCCCCAATATCCGGCGCGCTGCGGAGTATTTCGATGCGCGCAGCGGGCGCGGCGCGGAGTTTCACATCACCGCCATCGATGCGCTGCGGCAGCACGATCCCAAGGCTGTACGCGCCGCGATCGAGGCCGACATCAACCGCCTCTTCGACATCTGCATCGAGCTGGAACGCGCGCCCGAAACGGCTGCATGAGGCGCAGCAAGAGGCAATGCCATGACCGCCGAACATGACGACGAATTCGAGCTTTACGACCTGAGGGTCGAGGTCGTGGCCCCGCCCGGCGCCAAGATCTACTGCGGCAACAAGGTCGGCGACTACTTCGAGCTGCGGGGCGAGCTGCTCCACCTGCCGCCCGGTCAGCCCTTCAGCATCTATTCGCTCGCCGCCGTCCTGCCGCTGCTGGCGGCCAAGCAGCGCGAGGTCGATGCGAACGACTGGATGGCGACCGATGCCGAGGTCGCCTGCCCCGACCCGAACTGCCCCACGCGGTTTCGCATCAGCCGCATCGGCAAGCGCACATTCCGCCACGGCGAGACCACGGCCGTGCCGTTGAGGAAAGACTAGGCGGATGGCCGTCGCGCGCGTCGAGCTGGTGCCCGGATACAGCGTGTCGCGGCTGACCAAGGGCAACTGGCAGCTCGCAGAACGCCACGGCCCCAAGGTCGAGCGTGCGGAAGCGGTCGACGCCATGCGCCGCTTCGTCGAAGCCGGGATCACGAACTTCGATTGCGCCGATCACTATGTCGGGGTCGAGGAGCTGATCGGCGCCTTCCGCACAGCGCATCCGGATCTCGCCCGCCAACTGACCGTCCAGACCAAGCTCGTGCCCGACCGTGACACGTTGCGCGGCATCAAACGCGCCGATATCGAGCTGATCGTCGACCGGGCGCGCCAGCGGCTCGGCCAGGATACGCTCGACATGGTGCAGTTCCATTGGTGGGACTGGGCGATCCCCGGCCACATCGAGAGCCTGCTCTGGCTGCGCGACATGAGCCAAGAGGGCAAGCTCAGGCTGATCGGCGTCACCAATTATGACGTCCCTCACCTCAAGGAAGCGATCGAGGCGGACGTGCCCGTCGTCAGCCACCAGGTGCAGTACTCCGTGCTCGACCGCCGGGTCGAGAACGGTATGGCCGCGTTCTGCCGCGAGCATGGCATTCATTTGCAGTGCTACGGCACAGTGGCCGGTGGCTTCCTCAGCGACGCATGGCTCGACGCACACGCGCCGGAAACGCCGGCCGACCGCTCGCAGGCCAAGTATCGTCTCATCATCGAGGAATTCGGCGGCTGGGAGCTGTTTCAGGAGCTGCTGGACGTTCTCGGCTCCGTCGCGAGGCGGCACGAGGTCAGCATCACCGCCATTGCCATCCGCTGGATCCTCGACCGGCCGGGCGTCGCAACGGCAATCGTCGGTGCCCGCACGGACCGTCATCTGGCCGACCTTCTTGCGATCGACGCCATTCGCCTCGACGACGCCGACCGCGCCGCCATCGCGTCCGTCGTCAGCCGCGCCGATGGGCCGTCCGGCGATTGCTACAGCGTGGAGCGCGAGCCGGGCGGGGTGCATGGCGCGCTCAACTGGACGAACCAAAATCTCAAGGGGGCCGGCGCTCGCTGAGGGCCGTTGAAGGAGATGAGCGAAAAGAGGGAGATGAGCGAAGACAGCTTCAGCCTCTACGATCTCAAGATCGAGGTCATTCACCACGACAAGGCAAAGCCATTCGTGTGCAAGCACACGCTGGGCGACAGCTTCATGGTTCGTGGCAGCCTGATCGAGATGCCGGCCGGACAGACCTTCGGGCTTTACGCCATGCTCGCGGTGCTTCCCTTCGTCCCTGCCAAGCAGCGCCCGACGCAAGACACGGACTGGATGGCGAGCGACGCCGTGATCGGCTGTACGGACCCCCATTGCGGCGCGGGGTTTCGTATCTCACGCCTGGAGTCCAAGACCTACCCGCGCGCGGAGCACACGGTCGTTCCGCGATCGGGAAATTAAGGGAGCAGGAGATTTGGCTCAGGTTGAGCGCATTGAGCTTGTGCCGGGCTACGTGATCTCGCGCCGTCTCAAGGGCGGCCTTCGGCCATGGCCCGGTTGAAGCGCTCGGCCGGAGGCCACCCTTGAGTGAGACACGCTCAAGCCTTGATGGCACCGGCGCAGTGACATCGCCCGGCGGTGAGAGCGAGATCATCGCGACACGTGCGCTGACCCGCAATTTCGGCGCGTTCTGCGCGGTCGATGCGGTGTCGCTGTCGATCCGCCGGGGCTCGATCACCGGGTTGATCGGCCCGAACGGTGCGGGAAAGTCGACCTATTTCAACACCCTGACCGGCTCTCTCAAGCCGACGAGCGGCACCGTCATCTTCGAAGGCCGCGACGTCACCGGCCTCCCGCCCGACCAGCTCTACCGCCAGGGACTGGCGCGCACCTTCCAGATCCCGCGGCCCTTCGCGCGCATGAGCGTGCTGGAGAACGTCATGCTGGCCCCCACGCGCCAAGTCGGGGAATCGATCTTCGGCGCGCTGATGTGCGCGCGCCAGGTCGCCGATCAGGAACGCGCCCTGCGCGACAAGGCGATGGAGATCCTCGACTTCATGACCTTGTCGGCGCTGGCCGACCATCCGGCCGGAAAGATCTCCGGCGGCCAGACGAAACTGCTGGAGCTGGCGCGCGTCCTGATGGGCGATCCGTCGGTCATCCTGCTCGACGAGCCGGCAGCGGGGGTCAATCCCGTCCTCACCCAGATCCTGATCGAGCGTATCGAAGAGCTCAACCGGCGGGGCACGACCTTCTTCATCATCGAGCACGACATGGACTTCGTCATGCGCCATTGCGAGCCGGTGATCGCCTTGGCCGAAGGGCGCATTGTCTTCGAGGGAACGGCTGAGCAGGCCCGGAACGATCCCATCCTGCTCGAGGCCTATCTCGGGACCGAGGTCGAATGACCGCGCCCGGCACCGTCCTGAGCGTCGACGGCCTGGTCGCCGGCTACGTCAAGGATCTGCCGATCCTAGACCGGGTCAGCCTCCAACTGACCGAGCGCAGCATCGCCGTCATCATCGGCCCCAACGGCGCCGGCAAGTCGACCCTGATCAAGGCCGTCGCGGGACTGGTGGCGGTGTCCGACGGCGCCATCAGCCTGCGCGGCCGCGACATCGCCGGCATTCGCCCCGATCAGCTCTCGGCGCTCGGCATATCTTATGTGCCGCAGACCGAGAACATCTTCCGCACCCTGACGGTGCGCCAGAACCTTCTCCTGGTCCTGCGCCGCAGCAAGTCGGGTGCGCGGCGCCTCGACGAGCTGTTCGGGCTGTTCCCGCCGCTGGCGGAGAAGCAGCGCGCGCGCGCCGAATCGCTCTCCGGCGGGCAGCGTCAGATGCTGGCGATCGCCATGGCCCTGGCGATCGAGCCCTCGGTCATCCTCATGGACGAGCCGTCCGCCGGGCTTTCACCGAAGGCGGCGCGCGAGGTGCTCACCTTCACGCGCGGCCTCACCGAACAGGGCGTCTCCATCCTGCTCGTCGAGCAGAACGTCAAGCAAGCGCTCAGCATCGCCGATCACTGCTACATCCTCGCCGAAGGCCGGAACCAGATCGACGGGCCCGCCGAGAAGCTCTTGTCCGATCCCGTGGTCGGAGAGATCTATCTCGGCGGCAAACGGGTGGATACGCCATGATCCAGGCGCTGCTCGATGGGATCCTCGTCGGATCGGTGGTGTCGCTCGGCGCCATCGGCTTGACGATGGTCATGCATCTGCTGCGCTTCGCCAACTTCTCGCACGCCGAGCTGCTGACGATCGGCGCTTACGTCGCGCTGGTCTTCGACCGTCTCTTCGAATCGATCGTGCCGGCGACAAAGGCAGCCGTTGGGCCGCTCAGCCTGACCTTTGCCTTGTTCCTGGCCATTCTCGTCTCGATGGTGCTGACCGGGCTCTCGGCCGTCGTCATCGACCGGCTGGTCTTCAAGCGCATCCGCGAGACCGCGGGGCCGCTCTCGATGGTCTTCGCGTCCTTCGGCGTGGCGCTCATCGTGCGCAGCGTGATCTCCCTGATCTTCGGCCTCAAGCCGCGGCTTTACAGCGACGACATCGTCATGGCCGTCACCATCAGCACCGACCCCCACCTGCTGGTGAAGCCCGACCAGGTGTTCGTGTTCGGCGCGGCGGTGCTGATCATGCTCGTCCTGCACCTCGTCCTGTCGCGCACGACGTTCGGCTACGCCCTGCGCGCGGTGGCCGAGAACCCGACGCTGGCGCAGGTCGCGGGCGTGCGGCTTTCGACCGTGATCGCCGTAACCTGGATCGTCGGGGGCGCGCTGGCTGGCGCGGCGGGGGTGTTTCATGCGCTCGACAACCAGGTCTCGCCGGTCATCGGGCAGAACTTCGTGCTCGCCGTCTTTGCCGCCACCATCGCCGGGGGCATCGGCAGCGTCTACGGCGCCGTGATCGGCGGCTTCCTCGTCGGCATCGCCTTCGGCCTCGCGCTGGTGATCCTGCCGCCCGGCTACAGCCCCGCCATGCCGTTCCTGATCATCCTCGCCGTGCTCTTCATCCGCCCGCAGGGCATCTTCGGAGAGCTGCGATGATCGGCGTCGTCTCCTATCTGGTGTTCTTCCTGACGCTGGCCGCAATCCTGGCGATCGCGGTCCTCGGGCTCAATCTGCACTGGGGCAATACCGGCCTTTTCAACGGCGGCATCGCGGCGTTCTTCGGCATGGGCGCCTATGCGACGATCCTCCTCGGCGGGACGCCGCAGGCCGGCCAGTTCGGCGGCTTCGACCTGTTCTATCCGGTCGCGCTGGCGGGAGGGATCGTGGCCTCGGGCCTGCTCGCCTGGATCGTCGGCGTGGCGACGCTCAAGCTCCGGCACGACTATCTCGCGATCGCCACCTTCGGCGTGGCCGTCGCCTTCGAAAGCTTCGTGCGCAACAGCGAATGGCTTACCGGGGGTGCGAAGGGCCTGCGCGGCTTCGAGCGTCCGCTGGAAGCGGCGATCGGCGATCCGTTCCTCTTCAATCTCTGCTTCTTCGCCTTCGTCCTGGCGGTGCTCACCGCCGTCTATTACGGCCTCGGCCGCCTGATCCGCTCGCCCTACGGCCGATTGCTGCGCGCCATCCGCGAGGACGAGCACGCCGCCCAGTCGCTCGGCAAGAACCCCGCACGCATCCGCCTCGCGAGCTTCATCACCGGCTCGATGATCATCGGAACCTCGGGCGCCCTCTACGCCACCTTCTACGCCTTCGTGAGCCCGGACGACGTCCTGCCCATCCTGACCTTCCAGATCTGGGCGATGCTCATCGTCGGCGGCGCCGGAAACAACCGGGGCGCCCTGCTCGGCGCCTTCGTCATTTGGGCGGCGTGGACGTCGAGCGGATGGGTGCTCGCGCGCCTGGCGCCGGTGGAGCTGCAGCTCTACACCGGGACCATTCAATACATTCTGATCGGCCTGGTCATCGTCGGCATGCTGCTGGCGCGGCCACAGGGCCTTTTGCCGGAGAAATTGGTGATTTCACAATCGGGAGGCGAAACCCCGCGCCGTCCGGTACAATCCACGTAACGGGATCCAGCCAGGAGGAGGGAATATGAAAATGCTACACACGGGACTACGAGCCGCGGCCATCGTGGCGGCGGCCACACTGGTCGGGCTTTCGGCGGCCCCGGGCAGCGCCCGGGCCGAAGCCTGTACCGTCAAGATCGGCGCGGTCCTGCCGACCTCGGTGGACTGGGGCCGGCCCATCGCCGCGACCGCGCAGTTCGCCGTCGACATCGCCAACAAGGCAGGCGGCGTCAATGGCTGCAAGGTGCAGATGATCCTCCGCGACACACAGGTCCAGGCGAAGGTCGGCGTCGATGCGGCAAAGTCCATGGTCGACATCGACAAGGTGCCCGTCATCCTCGGCGCGGTCTCGAGCGGCGTCTCCATGCCGATCCTGACTTCTGTGACCGTGCCGGCGGGTGTCATGCAGATGTCGTGCTGCTCGTCGTCGACCAGCTTCTCGCGCCTCGCGGCCGAGGGCAAGACGAAGGGCCTGTGGTTCCGCACCTTCGCCACCAGCCGCGTGCAGGCCTCCATCGCGACCCTGATCGCCAAGGAGAAGGGCTACAAGAAGATGGCCGTCTTCTACAAGAACGACGACTGGGGCCAGGACATGGTCAAGCTGGTCGTCCACGACCTGAAGGCGGTCGGCATCGAAGTCACGGCCGCCATCCCGATCAACAACGATCAGCCGTCCTACCGCGCCGAGGTGACCAAGGCGCGGAAGGCGAAGGCGGATGGCGTCTACCTCGCCCTCTATCCCAAGGAGGGCATCGCCGTCGTCCGCGAGTGGATCTCGCTCGGCGGGACGCGCAAGATGATCGTGGCGAATTCGCTCAAATCCGACGATTTCCGCAAGGGCGTTGGCATCAAATATCTCGGCGACGTGGTCGGGACCGATACCGCATCGCCCCGGACGAAATCTGCGAGCGCCTTCGTGACGGCCTATAAGGCCCGCTTCAAGAAGGAGCCGAACGGCCCTGGGCTCTCCAACAGCTACGATGCGACCATGATCGTGCTGCTGGCCATGCAGGCGGCGGGCAAGGACGCCAAGGGTCCGGCCATCGCCGCCAAGGTCCCGGCGGTGACGGACCCGAACGGGACGCCCGTCCAAGCAAATGCGGCGGGGTTCAAGAAGGCCTCGGCCCTGCTGAAGGCGGGTAAGACGGTGAGCTACCAGGGCGCGACCGGCGCGGTCCAGTTCGACCGCAACGGCGACGTCTCCGCGCCGGGCCTGGTGTGGAGCTTCACCGGTAGCGGCATCAAGGAGCTCCGCTACATCCCGCTCAAGGACGTCGAGGCGTTCATAGCGAAGCTCGAGAAGTAAGCAGGCCGAAGCGCGCGCATCGAGCGGGCATATCGGATTGTCCCGGGCCTCTTTGCGAGGTCCGGGACGCGCTTTATCCGCCGGCCACAATGTCCAAAACGCGATGCCCGAACTACCATGCCCACAACGGTAAGCGTGATCGGTGCGGGGCGGATCGCAGCACCGGTGATCGCCCATATCCGGCAGAGCCCCGACCTGCGGCTTGGCCGGATCCTGACCCGCGGACATGACCCGGACATTGCGGACGGCGTCACCGAGCTCGGCGCGTTTCTCGACGCGCCGGCCGATATCGTCATCGAGGCCGCCGGCCCGGCCGCCCTCCGCCAATACGGCCTGGACATCCCGGCGCGCTCCGAATTATGGACGGTCGGCGCCAGCGCGCTGGCCGATGACGACTTTCGCCGAAAAATCCGCGATCTGGCGGAAAAGCACGCCCGGCCGATGCGCCTGTTCTCCGACTGGATCGCGGCGGCGGATCAGTGCGTTCCGGGCGTCCCGGCGCGGCTCAAGCTGCGGGCCGCCCGGCCACAGCTGGGCGACCGCCCGGGCGTGCTTTACGAAGGGCCCTTGCGTGAGGCGGCCCGGCGCTTCCCCGACGACGTCAACTCCGCCGTCGCGGCGGCCTTATGCGGATCCGGCCTCGACAATACGGTGATCGAGATCATCGATTCCGG
This sequence comes from Alphaproteobacteria bacterium, assembly GCA_037387885.1. Taxonomy (GTDB): domain Bacteria; phylum Pseudomonadota; class Alphaproteobacteria; order JAPULJ01; family JAPULJ01; genus DATKZM01. The sequence goes on from JARRKQ010000030.1 coordinate 13,035, forward strand.
ACCGGGCGGCGAGCACGCCATCCGCGCCGAGATCGAGATTGGGGATCTGCGCCTGACGACCGAGGTCGATCTGGCAGCAGCCGCGAGCGGGAATGTGCATCCGGTTGCGGGCGCCCTGATCGCGGCGCTCGAACGACGGACGCAGCCCTTCCGCTACGGCTAGCTGGCAATCAACGCCTCCGCGTCGATCTCCACCTTGTAGTCGCCGATCAGCGCGCCGATGGCGTTCGTGGTGTTGACCGGCTTGATAGCCCCGAAGACGCGCCCATGCGCCTCGGACACGGCCACGACGTCGTCGGCATCGGCGAGGTAGACCTGGGTGCGAACGACGTCCTCCATCGACGCACCCAAGGCCGTAAGCGCACCTCCGATCTTGTCGAGGATGTAGGTAGTCTGCGCGGCGGCGTCGCCGGCGGCCACCACCCGGTCGGCCCCCGCCGTCGCGGTCGTTCCCGACACCAGGATGCGGTCGCCGATCCGCCGCGCCCGGCAATACCCCGCAATGTCCTCCCACTTGCTGCCCGAGAGAACGCGTCGCTCGCCCGGCCTGCCCGGCACGTCCTCGGCCGCATACGCTTTTTCGAGCGACGTCAGGTGATCGCTGAGATCGCCGGAGGCGGTGAGATACGGCGGCTTGCGGTACTCGTCGCCGCAGTCGCCGGGCACGGACTGGGTGGCGGCGAAGGCCTCGTCGAGCATCGCATGGTCTTGCGCGTCGAGCGCGAAGGAGAAGAGGCGCAGATTGTCGCCGCGGTGCTCGCGCTCGCCCAGCCTGGCGCCGATGATCACCCCGGCAACGGCGGGCTGCTCGAGCACCCAGCGCGAGGCGACGTTGGAGATCGAAACGCCGTGCTTTTCGCCGATCGTCGCGGCGGCGCGCAGCACGCCCTGATAGGCCTCCCAGCCACCGATCACGTCGATGAACCGCTTGTACTTCATGCTGCTCCAGTCGGACAGGTCCGCCGGCTCGGGCTTGTCGAGCCACTTGTCCGAAAGGAAGCCGCCGCACAGCGTACCGTAGGCGAGGAGGCGCATGCCCGTTGCCGCGCATACATCCGCCAGCGGCCCAGCGGCCCGGCGGTCGAGTAGCGAGAACGAGACCTGGTTGGTCAGCAGAGGAATGCCGTCTGCGTGCGCCAGATGCAGATGGGCGGCATAGAAGTTGGTGACGCCGATCTCGCCGATCTCGCCCTGCGTGCGCAGCTCCGCCATCACATGAAGCGCATCCAGCCACGCCGGATGCTCGAACGTCCACCAGTGGAACTGCAGCAGGTCGATGCGCTCCACGCCCAGCCGCTCGCGGCGCTCATCGATCCCGGCGCGCACCACGTCTTCGGTCATCGGTCCGGGCGCAGGGCACCATTTCGTGAAGGCGAGCGGCCGGTCCCCGGTCTCGGGATAGCGCTTCAGCAGGCGGCCCGCGATGATCTCGGCGCTGCCGTAATGGTCGGCCATGTCGAAAGTCGAGAACCCTTCGTTTGCATAGGCCTGCAGATGATCGGCGCCTTTTTCGGGGTCGATCACGTCGCCGCCCTTTTCCATGTCGGCGATCTGCCACAGGCCCGTCACCACACGGCTGATTTCCATACCGTCGGTCAGTTTGAGCCGTTCGGGAGCCTTCGACATGGTCATCAATCCTCTTCCGGGCTTGCGACGTTATTGAGGTCGGGTTGGCATCATAGCCAAAGTTACCCCGGTTTGCTTCGCGACCACACACCGAAGGCCCCACAGCTCGAAATCCCCTGAAAGCGACATCGGGACATTTTGCGATGCGCCCGGTGTGAGATGGAGTGTCGCGTTCCGCCTTCTCATGGTTGCCGAGTTCGGTCTATCCGTTCTTGGGTTCGAACGCTCGATCAGCGATCGCTTTGCGTCTTACGCACGTCTGGCGAACCCAATCGGGCTGGGAGAGGTCAAATCGCGTTCGCGATCTTTCCGGTGATCCACGGCTCGACGCAAGTCCGCAGATCCGGTGGAAATGGGGCTTGACCGGACCGGCGCGCCCGGGCCATAGCGCCGAGGCGCGCCAGCCGCTCGGTCTCGCGATGGTGGGCGGGCTGCTCGTCTCGCAGCTTTTGACGCTTTACCTGACGCCGGTCATCTACGTCTATCTCGACCGCCTGTCGCATTGGCGGCCGTTCCGCCGGGGCGATGCTATAACGGTTCCGGCCGAACAGCGCGACCGAGATAGATCCAAAGAGAGGGATGGCCTGGATGGGTGACGCGTCCGCACGTCCTTATTTCCCCGACGTCACCGTGTTGCTGGGCGACCCGCGGCTTGCCGACGGATCCAAACGCGAAGGCGCCTTCCACGAAGAGGACTTCGCGACGCGCGACGCGATGAAGGCGGCGTTCGCGAGCCTGCCCGGCTACTCCTTCGGCTATCTCGACGACCACACGACGATCCTGGAGGAGCTGCGCGCAGCACCGCCGCAATTCGTGATCAACTTCTGCGACACCGGCTTCCGCAACGATCCTACGAGGGAGCTCAACCTGCCGGCATACCTCGAGATGCTGGGCGTGCCCTATTCGGGCGCACCGCCGGCGGCGATGGTGCTCGCCTGGGACAAGTCGATCGTGCGCGCGATCGCGCTCGCCTCGGGCATCGACGTCCCCGACGAGGTCACTGTCGCGCCCGACGACGACGTCGCGGCCTGCCTACCCGAGCGCTATCCGGCCTTCGTCAAGCCCGCCTGCGCCGACGGCAGCGTCGGCATCACGGTCGATGCGATCGTCAAGGACCGGGCCGCGGCGGGGAAACGTGTGCGCGCCGTACAGGCCGAGCTGCCCGGCCGGGCGATTCTGGTGCAGGAGTTCCTCTCGGGCACCGAATACGGCATCGGCGTGATCGGCAATCCGGACAGCGGATTCACTGTGCTGCCGCCGCTCGAAGTCGACTATGGCGAGCTCGATCCCGAGCTGCCGCGCCTCCTCGGCTTCGAGTCGAAGGCGATGCCCGACTCGCCCTACTGGTCCGATATCCATTTCCGCGAGGCGCGCTTGTCGGCCGCGGATCGCGCGAAAATCGAGGCCGCGGCGACGACGATGTTCGAGCGCCTGAGCCTCCGCGACTACGGTCGCTTCGACTTCCGGGCCGACGCCGAGGGACGGATCAAGTTCATGGAATGCAACTCCAATCCCGCCTGGTCGAACGACGGTAAGCTCGCCTATATGGCCGGTTTCGCCGGTATGGAGTACCGCGACTTTCTGCGCCTGATCCTGGAGACCGCGCAGGCCCGCGCGGCGGCAGAGATGGGGATGGCGTAGGGGATGCCCTAGACCAGATCGCGCGGGATCGTCTCGGTCCATTCGCGCGCAAAGACTTCGCTCAGCCCTTCATTGGCCGTGATCTTCGCGGTGACGATGAAATTGGTCTTGGTGGCGGTGAGCTCGATGCGGCCGCGCAGCTCCGGCGCCCAGGTGCCGCGGCGCAGCAGCGCGTGGGCGACGATCTCGCCCGAAGCGGTCAACGGGCTGGCCTCGCCGATATGGTATTGCTGGAGCAGCGCGAAGCCCGCCTCGAGGTCGATATCCTCCAGATGGATGAGCCCCGCACCGTCGAACTCGCCGCCATCGTCGTAGATGCGGTAGATCACGTCGCCGGTCAACAGGTCGCGCTCGATGGTGCGGCGGAGGGTGGAATCGCGCAGCACCGTGCCGCTGCCCGAGGGGCCGGTTTCGGGCGGCGGGAAGGCCGGCAGGTTGTCGTCCTCGGCGCGTGGCGCGCGCACCGGCAGCCGAAACGTGGTGGCGCCGGTGTAGACGCCAAGCGTGACCCATTCCGGCGTCGGCCAGACGATCGGCCAGTAAGCGGTCGAGATCGCCACGCGCACGCGGTTGCCGGCGGCGAAGCGGTGGGCGATGTCGTTCAAGCGCACGACCGCTTGCGTGCGCTGGCCGGGCACCAGCGGGCTCGGATGCTCGTGGCTGTCGCGGTGGGTAAGGTTGAGCACGCCGTAGCTGACCCGCGCCGACGTGCCGTCGGGAAAGACGTCGTTCAGACGCACGATCACCTGCGCGACCGGCCGGTTCGACTCGAAGGTCAAATGGAGCTCGGGCGCGCCCATGATCTCCAGCGGCGCCTCGAGCGGCTCGCCGTCGAAGACGAGCGAGCGGCCGTCGTCGGGGCGCTGGTCGATCGGCATCTCGCCCTCGCTGCCCATGGCGCACCAGCTCCCCGCGGTGATGCCGGTGGCCGGCGGCGAAATCAGCTCCAGGAGCGCCTCCTCGGCATCGCCGGCGACGAGCAGCCCCGCTGCGTCCAGGGCCAGCGCCTGGGGTGTGACATTGTCCGTCGGCCAGCCGGGCTCGGCGATCCAGCGCCCGGGCCGCTCGTCGTATTGCGGCTGCGGGGCCAGGCTCTCCTGCATCCAGACGCGGTAGGCGGGCTCGTCCATGACCCCGGTGTCCACGTCCTTGAGCCAATGGTCCCACCAGCGCAGCGCTTCCTGCAGGAAGCCGATCGCCGGCGCCGGCACGCCGTTATGCGGGAAGACATGCGCCCAGGGGCCGATCAGCCCCTTGCGCGGGACGCTCAATCCCTCGAGCAGCCGCGGCACCGCATTCGAATAGCCGTCGGCCCAGCCGCCGATCGCATAGACCGGGCAGGTGACCGCCGAATAGTCCTCGCAGACCGAGCCGTGCTTCCAGAAGTCGTCGCGGCGCTGATGGCCGAGCCAATGGGCAGGGAACAGCACTGCGTTTTCCAGCCGCTCGAGCCACATCTCGCGCCAGCGGTCGCCGACGATATCGGGGTCGGGCGGCAGCAGGTGGTACATGAAGAAGGCGCTGCCCCAGATCAGGTTCTCGTTGAGCAGACAGCCGCCCATGTAGTGCGCGTCGTCGGCGTAGCGGTCGTCGGCGGCGCAGAGCGTGATGATGGCTTTGAGCGCCGGCGGCTGGCGCGCGGCCACTTGCAGCGCGTTGAAGCCGCCCCAGGAGATGCCGAACATACCGACCGCGCCGCTGCACCAGGGCTGGGCGGCCAGCCACTCGATGACGGCGGTGGCGTCGTCGTGTTCGGCCTCGGTGTATTCGTCGAGGGTGAGGCCGTCGCTGTCGCCCGAGCCGCGGATGTCGACCCGCACGCTCGCATAGCCGTGGCCGGCGAAGTAGTGGTGCATCGGCTCGTCGCGGGCGCGCATGAAGTCGCGCTTGCGGTAGGGCAGGAACTCAAGCAGCGCCGGCACCGGGTCGGCCGCAGCGTCCTCGGGCAGCCAGATGCGCGCGGCGAGCTGGACGCCGTCGGGCATCGGGATCCAGGTGTTCTCGATGACGCGGACGGGACGCGGGAACTCGGTGACGATATTCAAGCGGCGCTCCGGTCCATCGTCACGAGGCCCGCCGGGCGCTGTCACGACGTCCGCGCGGGGTGCGGGCGTGCTCGATCGACCAGAAGCGCAAGGCGAGGCGGTCGCGCACATCGAAGCCGACATCGAGGTCCCAGCAGTTGACGATCGCCAAGCGGAAGCCGCCCGGTGGCATGGCGTGGGTCTCGGCCGGCCGGTCGGCGTGGAAGGTGATCTGGATGCTGGTGACCTCGTCGTACTCGTCGCACAATTCCGGGACTTGCGTGCGGTCGATCATGTAGTCGATGCCGTGGGCGCCGAAGAGGACGACGCTGTAGCCGGTGCGCCGGTCGGCATCGGCGAAGTCCCAGACCCCCTCGCTGTAGAGCCGCACCACCGCTTCGATCCAGCCCGGCCCATAGAGATCGGGCCACTGGTCGCTGAAGCGGAGATGGCATTCGATGATGCGCCCGCCGATGGTCTCGAAGTTGACCATGCCCGAATAGCCCTTGAGGTTATTCATGAGCCAGGCGCCGCAATAGTCCTCGATGTTCGGCCGCGCCTCGCCGTGGATCGTCCAGTAGTCGAACATGCCGCCCTTGAGCGGCTCGCCGGTGACGTGGCGCCACCAGCGCGCCTCGCCGTCGACCACGGCGACGTCGGTCGAGACATGCTCGCCTTCGAGGAGTTCCATCCACATATGGCCCGGCGCCTGTCGGCGACGCCATTGCTCGAGCGAGCGGATGACGCGGCTGCCCGTGCCCATGCCGCGCATGTTGTAGATGGGCTTGGAGAAGACCGGGAATGCGAGCGGGGTAAGGCCGTGCGGCGCGCATTGGATGCCCTGGCTCTCGGCGACGAGGAGCTTGTTGTAGACCCAGCGCTGAGCCGGATAGAGATTGTAGGCGTCGCCGTCGTCGGTCGGTACGACGACGTCATCGGGACAGGGTACGCCCTCGAAATACTGCTCGCGCCACGGATCGGTTTCGTTGATCGGCATTGCAGAACCTGGGTGCGGACCGCTTGGATCGAATACGGCGCTCAATCTGCCTTCAAGTGTGAGCGTTGGCAAACGGGCATTCGCATAACGCAACTCGATACACAGCTCTCTAGCCTCTGCATCATGCCCAAATGCGGCTGTCCCCGGCGCCACAGCCGGTGTCAGCTGCGGCCGATGTAATCCCGGGCCGGCCGAGCGCGCTCCTTGAACCGTTCCGCTTTTCGCGCTACGCCGACGGCCATCTTCACCCCGTCTCGCACAGCCCCGTCCCGTGGAGCTGAAACGTGAGACTCGCGGGGCCCCGATTGCGGTTAACGCATTATTGACCATCCCGTGCGAAGACCGGGCAGGCGCAATGCGAACTGATGCGCCACCGCGCCCGGCAAAGGAGCGTGACCAATGAGCATCGCAACGACCGTCGACAAGCCCGGCCTGCTCGAATGCCTCGAGGCGGGCCCCGTCCTTTGCGCCGAAGGCTATCTCTTCGAGCTCGAGCGGCGCGGCTACCTCCAGGCGGGCGCCTTCGTGCCCGAGGTGATCGTCGAGCATCCCGAGGCGGTGCTACAGCTCCACCGCGAGTTCGTCGCCGCCGGATCCGACGTGGTCGAGGCGCTCACCTACTACGCCCACCGCGAGAAGCTGAAGATGGTCGGCCGCGACGGCGAGCTCGAATCGATGAACCGCCAGGCCATCGCGCTGGCCCGCGAGGTCGCCGACGAGAGCGGCCTGCTCCTCGCGGGCAACATCTGCAACACCAACATCTACGACCCCGACGACGCCAAGGCGCAGAAAGCAGTGCGCGCCATCTTCGAGGAGCAGGTCGGCTGGGCCGCCGATGCCGGGGTCGACTTCGTCATCGCCGAGACCTTCGCCTGGGCCGGCGAGGCCGCGCTCGCGCTCGAGGTCCTGAAGGCCGCGAACGTCACCTCGGTCGTCACTTTCGCCATCCACAAGCAGGGCACGACCCGCGAGGGCACCTCCCCCGCCGACGCTTGCAAGATGCTCGAGGACAAGGGCGCCGACGTCGTGGGGCTGAACTGTGCCCTCGGGCCGGCGACCATGCTGCCGGCGCTCAAGTCCGTGCGCGCGGCGGTCAAAGGCCAGGTCGCAGCGCTGCCGGTGCCCTACCGCACCTCGCCCGACGAGCCGACCTTCCAGGCGCTCAGCGACCCGCACGACCACAGCTATCCCGGCGACCGGCCGTTCCCGACGGCGCTCGATCCCTTCGTCTGCTCGCGCTACGAGATGGCCGATTTCACCCGCGACGCGCTGGCGCTCGATGTCCGTTATCTCGGCATCTGCTGCGGCGCCGGCCCGCACCACGTCCGCGCCATGGCCGAGGCGCTCGGCCGCCAGCCGCCGGCCAGCAAATACTCGCCGGACATGTCGAAGCACTACTCGCTCGGCACCGACCCGAAGCTGAAAGGCCACAACCAGGCTTTCGCGAAGCACCTTTGAACCACCGCCTCCCCGCGGCGTTCACCGCCGCCGGCAATTGGGAGTGAAGGCGATGCACGACTCGGCCAAACTCAAGATCGGTGTCGCCCAGACGGAGACGATCGTCGAGGATCTCGATGCGGGGTTCGACAAGCACCACAAAATGATCGAGGCGGCGCGCCGCGAGGACATCGAGGTGCTGCTGTTTCCCGAGCTGTCGCTGAGCGGCCACGGCATAGGCCCGAACTTCCTGGAGATGGCGCTGCCGCGCGACGATCCCCGCATCCTGGAGCTGGCTCGCGCCTCGGGCGACATGGTTACGCTCTTCGGGCTCATAGAGGACGGCGTCGCGGCGCAGTTCTACAATTCCGTCGTCGCCGTACAGAACGGTGAAGTCTTTTTCGTGCACCGCAAGATCAACCTCGCTACCTACGGCATGCTGGAGGAGGGCAAGCATTTCGCCGCCGGCCGTTATGTCGAGACGTTCGAGCTCGCAAATCCTTGGAAGGTCGGTGTGCTGATCTGCAATGACTTGTGGAACCCGGCGCTGGTCAACCTGTCCGCCCTGCACGGTGCG
>JARRKQ010000031.1:0-44024 GCA_037387885.1 Alphaproteobacteria bacterium
CATTTGGCATTGCGCTTTTGGCATTGCGCTTTTGGCATTGCGCTTTTGGCATTGCGCTTTTGGCATTGCGCTTTTGGCAATGCGTACATCGCCGGGGAGGACAACGATGGCCGGAACGATCGACAAGCGCTTGGAAGAGCTGGGCATAGAACTGCCCGAAGCGGCGGCGCCCGCGGCGAACTATGTCCCCTGGGCCATCACCGGCAATCTCGTCTTCATCGCCGGGCAGATCACCTTCTGGAACGGCGAGCTCAAATATCTGGGTAAAGTCGGTTCCGACTTGAGCATCGAGGAGGGCCAGGCCGCGGCCCGTCTCTGCGCCCTCAACATCATCGCCCAGGTCAAGGCGGCCTGCGGTGGCGATCTCGATAAGGTCGTGCGCTGCGTGAAGCTCGGCGCCTTCGTGAACGCCAATCCCGATTTCACCGACATGCCGAAGGTCGCGAACGGGGCATCGGATGTCATGGTCGAGGTCTTTGGCGACAAGGGTAAGCATGCGCGGTTCGCCGTCGCCGCCCCCTCCCTTCCCCTTGGGGTCGCCGTCGAGGTCGACGCCGTCTTCGAGATCGCCTGACCCGCCCAATGGCATCCATGACCCATCCGCGCCTGGAGGCGCTCGGCATCGTCCTGCCCGACCCGATGCCGCCGGCCGCCAACTACGTGCCCTGGACGCGCGCCGGCAACCTGCTCCATATCGCCGGGCAAGGCCCGGTCGAGAACGGCGCCATCAAATGCACCGGCCATGTCGGTGCCGAGGTCTCGCTGGAAGCGGCCATCGACGCCGCACGGCTGACTGGTCTCAATCTCCTATCGCAGGTCATGGACGCGCTCGACGGCGAGCTCGACCGCGTCACCCGGGTGGTCAAGCTGGGCGGTTTCGTCCAGTGCACGCCCGACTTCACCGACATGCCCAAGGTCATCAACGGCGCCTCGGATCTGATGGTCGAGGTCTTCGGCGACGCGGGACGTCACGCACGCTTCGCGGTCGGTGCGCCCGCCCTGCCTTTCGCCACTTCCGTCGAGATCGACGGCATCTTCGAGATCCGCTAGGCCCCCACGACCTGCTCAAAAAACGCATCGGGGGATGCTAGTGAAGAGGCGCCCTTCGGCGCCCCAATCTCAAATACCAAAAACTCCGGCCCCGCGCCAGAATATTTACAAAGCATTACCAAGTAAACATGATCGATATTTTCCACTGATTTCGCTCAGTGTCAAGATTTATATAAATAAACGTTTACTTTCATTTTAGTAAAACTTGAGTATTTAAAAGTATAGATAAATTGAATATATTATCACGCAACAAAATCAACCGGTTAGCGCGACCAGCTTCGGCTCGCATTGCCGATTATTCAGACTGCGGGTGCGAGAATTTTTTTCGGCGGGCTGCCAAATACCTCACCCGCCGGTGCAGGAAACCCCGCCCCCGACAGGGGTGCAGCCCTTGTGAAAAGCGCCGATATGCTTGTCCACGCCGTCTCCACCGGCGCATCCGGCGAGGAAAATGGCGGCTGCCAAGGCGGTGGCAATCAGGGCAAGTCTGCGCATCGCGTCTAACTCTCCTTCGCCGCCCGCCTGTCATTAGACGGACCGATGCCGGTCGTATCGCGACTTTGCGAAGGCATTTTCGTGCCGAAATTTGTACGATTCGGTGGAGATCCCTCTCCCGACGTGGTGGGGATCGCCTGTTTCATCGAGCGCGAGGCTGGTGCGCACGCGATCTACGGGCCGCTCGAGAGGCCCCGTCCGGGTGCCGCCGCAGCCGGGGAAGCGCGCTCGCTGCCATGGACAGCCCATGCCTGTGAGCCCAATTATTTCAGCTATAAATATATTATGCATAAGATTTTTGTGTGCAAAGAAACTGCTGCTATAATCAAAACAACGCATGCTGAGTGGAGTATGGCTGAATGACAATCGCTCCGGAGCGCACACGCTCGGCAACACCGGACCCGACAGCCAACCCCTCGCTGCGGCTGTGGCTTCATCTGATGAAGGCGGCACGGCTGATCGAAGCCCGGGCAAACCGCCGATTGCGGCAGAACCACGGACAGAGTCTGGCGCGTCGGTGATGAATGGGTGCCGACCGGCCAGCTTTCCGCCCGCCTGCTTGCGGTCGGCGGCAATGCGACCGGTGTATTGGACCGAATGGAGATCGACGGCCTCATCGAGCGTCGGGCGAGCCCGGTCGACCGACGCAGCTACGAGGTCCGGGTCACCCAAGCCGGCCGCGCCCTCCTGGCTGCCATGAATGAGGATCACACCGCTTGGATTGCTGAAATGCTGGCAGCGATGCCGCTTGATCGCCAAACAGCCCTCGCGGAGCTGATCATCGAGGCGCGCCATGCTTTCAATGCCGCGGACACCAACACGAAATCAGACGCATGAACCACGGACCATCGCCCCGCGCCGAGACCGACGACGTCGCAGCCAAAGACGCGATCGTCAGCTATGGGAAACGAAAGGGTGCGCTCGCGGTCGGTATCGCCGACGTCGAGGCGCTTCAGCGAATCGCGCCGGAAGGCTTCGGGCCGAAGGACATCATGCCGCGGGTCCGCTCGGTGATCTCGATCGGGGTCGGCGGGCCTACGTTGGGCGCCTGGGGCGTATCGGCCAAGGCGATGGGCTTCATGGGCTCTTCGGAAGGCCTCGCCTACAAGATCGCCTACGGAACCGCCTATTTCATCGAGCGCGAGTTCGGTGCGCCCTCGATCTACTGCCCGCCCGACAGCGACCAGGAAGGCGGCGCCCGCATTGCCTTCCAGAGCCTGAAGCTCCATGCCGAGGTGGCCGGGCTCGGCGCCCGGTCGCTGGCGGGCGACATCCTGCTCCATCCTGAATTCGGCATGATGTATTACGGCTCGGTCTTCACCGAGTTGGCGTTACCGGCCGACGCGCCGCTCAAGGCAAACCCCTGCCCCGCGCCCTCCTGCGTGAAGATGTATCGCGAGACCGAACAGACGCCGTGCATGTAGTTGTGTCCCGTGGGCTGCCTCTCCGGTGAGATCGATGCGGACGGGCAGCAGGCCGCAATGAACTTCGACATGTACAAATGCGCGGAGATGTCCCAGCAGTACGAGATCGTCCCCAACGTGCTGCACAGCGCGATGGCGACCGACGACGCCGACGAGCGCGCGAATATCATGTTCGGCGAAGTCTCGAAGATGCTGTTCTACAAGCTCTCGGTCAGCTCGGGCGGCCTGTTGGGCCAGTGTTTCGAGTGCATGCGCGTCTGTCCGGTCGCAACGAAAGCGCCAATGGCCGACGGCGTGAAGCGGGGTGCGGCCCGCCGGGCAGACAAGCGCAACTAGGGCCGGCACGCCGATGCGCTACCCCTCCTTCGGTATCACAGAGGAAATGATCGCCGCCTACAGCGATCTCATCTTCGATCTCTCGAACAACGTCCAGCGCCGGCGCGGCGACCCGGTCAGAGCCCTTGACTTCGACGAAATCGAACGGCAGCGCCCCGGCACCGGCATGTCCGATATCGAGATCGCCCGCCGGACCGGCGTGTCCGAATACCAGGTCCGCTACATCCGGATGCTCGAAGAGAGCCGGCGCTTCGATGTGAACCAATACCAGAAGCTCTACGATCTGGGTGGCGGCAGGCGCTATCGCGACGCGCGATACACCGCGCCGGAGGAACGCTACCGGGCAAGCGAGGAAGCCATGGCGTTAAAGGCGGCGCTGGCCTTCGATCCGGTTCAAGTCCGCGACTTTCTCAATCGAGGCATCTGGACCGGCGATACCGTGGCCGGATGGCTTGAGCGCGGGGCGGCCACGCACCCGGATGCACCGGTGATGATCGATCAGGACCGGGTGGTGACCTACGGCCAGGCGCTCGACCGCGCGCGGCAGATCGCAGCAGGATTCTTAGGGCTAGGTCTGCGTAAGGGCGACGTCGTCGCGCTGCAATTGCCCAACGCGCCGGAATATCTCCTGACGTATTTTGGCCTGGCACTTGTCGGTGTCGTTCCCGCCCTCATGCACGTCGTCTACACGCCCGGTGAGCTCAAGCCTTTGCTCGCCCATGCCCGCGCCAAGGCCATCGTCACCGCGCCGGGGCCGGCCGGCAACCCGACACCTGAGCTGCTCGAGATCGCCGCAACGTCCGACATACTGGCAAACGTCATTACCTTGGGAGAAGCGCCTAAGGGTGCGCTCACCTGGACCGAGATCGCCGACACGCCCCCCATCGAGGACATCCCCGATCCGCCCGTCGCGGCCGACCCCTTGCTGCTCGCCTTCACCTCCGGAACCTCTGCGAACCCAAAGGCGGTGCTGGCCACCAATCAGACGGCGCTCTCCACGATCATCGCCGCCAAGCCGATCCTGGGGCTGAAGCCCGACGACAAGATCATGTCGGTCGCCTCCTTCACCCATATGTTCGGCATGATGGTGGTGCATTGGGCGCTTTCCTGCGGCGGCGCCCTGGTGCTGCTGCCGCAATTTCGGCCCGACCTCTACGCTGATCTCGTCGATGCGGCCAAGCCGGACGTGCTGTTCACTGCACCCGCCCATGTCGCGGCGTGCCTCCAGGCGGGGCTCTTTGGCGACAAGGACCTCTCCTCGGTCCGGACGGCTATTTTCTCCGGCGCCGTCTGCCCGCCAAAGCTCGCCGCGGCCTTCGAAGACCTCATCGGCGGCAAGGTGCAACAGATGTACGGCATGACCGAAGCCATGTGCATGGCGGTCACCCGGCAGGGCGATCCGGCATCGGTCCGTCATGGCAGCGTGGGCAGCGCCATTCCCGGACAAGAGCTTCGCGTCCGCTCGCCGGATGGCGCCCCGCTCTCGCCCGGCGAGGAGGGCGAGCTGCAGGTCCGCGGCGGCGCCGTGCTCGGCGGCTATCTCGACAACGCGGATGCCACGCGTGCGGCCTTCGCCGACGGCCGATGGTTCCGCACCGGCGATCTGGGCTCAATCGATCAAGAGGGCAATGTCACCATTAGCGGCCGTTTGAAGGATGTTGTCAATCGCGGCGGCATTAAGATCAATCCCGCCGATATCGAGGCCGCGATCGATCGGCATCCCGCCGTCGTCGTCTCGGCAATCGTGCCGATGGCCGACGAGGTGCTGGGCGAGCGGCTGTGCTGCTTCGTCGAGCTTGCTCCCGACACAAAATTGAGCCTTGATGAGCTTTGCGCTTTCCTGGACCAGGAGAAGCTGCCCAAGCGGCGCTGGCCGGAACGCCTGGAAATCGTTAAGACGATGCCGCTGACGCCGACTCGCAAGGTCATCAAAGGCAAGCTGCGCATCGACTAGGACCCGCGAAGACGCCCACACCGTCGTGGTTGGCTGAGGAGCTGGAAAATGACGCGACTGGCGCTTTCACCTATCTCCATAGTCGTCCTGGCCGCCGCAGTCCTGCTTGCGCGGGCAAATTCGATTGCCGCGGCGTCCAGGACAGGCCACGCCGCCCGCTGTCATTCGCTTAAAGGCCGAGACGCGGCCTTAGCGTGTCTTGCCGCCATCAAGGCCGACCCGAACTCGAAAACGCTCCGCCGACGTTTGGGCTATGCCTATCTCGAAGCGGATTTGTTCGATGAGTCGATCAAAGCATTTCGTGCCGTCACCACGCGATGGCCGAACGACTGGCAGGGTCAGTTCGACCTGGCGTCCGTCTATGGCTTCCTCCAGGCCTATCCATCCGCCGTCGGGCCGATCGAGGCGGCGCTCAGGATCGAGCCCAACAATCTGAAATCCTTGATGCTCGCTACGATCATCTTCCGCAACGTCCGGCGCGACGAAACCGTCTTCCGCCTCGCTTTGAGGGCGGCGGATCTCGGCGAGCGGCGGGCGATGTTCCTTACCTCCTATCACTACGAGATGGGGGTTGGGACAACGAAGAACTTGGGCCGGGCCCGCCATTGGATGGAGCGTGCGGCGGCGGCCGGTCATGTCGGCGCGATGGACGAGTTGACCAAGGGCTACCTGCATGGCGCAATGGGGTTCAAGCCCGATGCGCGCAAAGCTGAAATTTGGGCGACGCGAGCGCGAAAGGCTCGAAACCTGCAATGAACCCCCGCCTCGAACATGCCTGAGGGCTTGGCGGTCAACACAGCTTTCCGTAATGTGAGACCATGCCGGACGGTGGCGACTCCGCGACCATAAAGATCTACGGCCGTATCGCCGACATCAACGCAGCCGACTGGGACGCCTGCGCGCGGATCGGTGCGCCCGACGACAATCCATTCGTGAGCCACGCCTTTTTGAACGCGCTGGAGGAAAGCCGTTCGGCAACCGACCGGGCCGGCTGGATGCCGCAGCATGTTGTCCTGGAGGACGGCGCGGGCACGCCGATGGCCTGCGCGCCGATGTATGTGAAATCGCATTCGCAGGGCGAGTACGTCTTCGATCACTCCTGGGCCGACGCATACGAGCGTGCCGGCGGGCGCTACTACCCGAAGCTCCAGGTTGCCGTGCCATTCACGCCCGTCACCGGCCCTCGCCTGCTGGTCCGGCCTGGTGACGACGAGGCGCGCAACCGGCAATTCCTGATCACAGGACTTATCGAGGTGACTAAGAAGAGCGGCGTCTCCTCGCTCCACGTCACCTTTGCCCGCGAGGAAGACAAGGATGCCTTAGCCGATGCCGGCTTTGCCGTGCGCATGGGCGAGCAGTTCCACTGGCAGAACGACGGCTATGAGAGCTTCGACGATTTCCTGGCCGCGCTCACCTCGCGCAAACGCAAGAACATCAGAAAAGAGCGGCAGAAGGTGCTCGATGCCGGCATCACCGTGCGCCCGCTAGTCGGCGACGAGATCCAGCCCCGTCATTGGGATGCGTTCCATGAATTCTACATCGCGACCTATGACCGCAAATGGGGCTACCCCTATCTGACGCGCGAGTTCTTCACCCTATTGGGCGAGCGGCTCGGCGACCGCGTCGTTTTGATGATCGCCGAATACGACGGCGAGATCGTCGCGGGCGCGCTCAATCTTCGCGGCGGTGATGCGATCTACGGGCGCAACTGGGGCTGCGCCGGACATTTCAAGTTCCTGCATTTCGAGGCCTGCTATTACCAGGCCATCGATTTCGCCATCGCCCATGGTCTGGCGCGGGTCGAGGCCGGTACGCAGGGCCCGCACAAGATCCAGCGCGGCTATCTGCCCAGCCGAACCTGGAGCGCACACTGGCTGCGCGATGAGAATTTCCGCGAGGCGGTCGAGGACTTCTGTCGTCGCGAGCGCGCGGCGATCGAACACGACATGGCCTATGTCGAAGAGATCTCGCCCTTCCGCCGCAGCGAAGACTAGCGCCGCATATCCAAATTCAGGCACCACCGCCGGCGAAACTGCGGCCGGCGCTTCCGGCCGCAGCGATCACCGCGGCTCGACCAGCTCGCTCGACTTACCGTCGGGTCCACCCTTGTCGGGATCGCCCTTACGCCTCTTGCGCGAGCCCTTCGTCGTCGGCGGACGTTTCTGGTAGCTGAAGGCGAGCTCATCGTCCTTAGAGACGCGAACCTGCGCCGTCCCGCCCTTCTCCAGCTTGCCGAACAGGAGCTCCTCAGCGAGCGGCTTCTTGATCTTCTCTTGGATCAAGCGAGCCAACGGCCGCGCGCCGAACTTCGGATCGTAGCCGCGCTCCGCGAGCCACTTCCGCGCCTCGGGCGTGAGCTCGATGGTCACGTTGCGGTCAGCGAGCTGCTCCTCAAGCTGCATGATGAACTTGTCGACAACCCGCTCCACGACCTCCGGCCCCAACGCCAGGAAGCCGATGATCGCATCGAGGCGGTTACGAAACTCCGGCGTGAACATGCGCTCGATCGCCTCGGTGTCGTCGCCGATCCGCTCGGACCGCTCGAAGCCGATCGCCGGCTTGGCGAGATCGGCGGCGCCCGCATTGGTCGTCATGATCAGAATGACGTTGCGGAAGTCGACCGTCTTGCCGTTGTGGTCGGTCAGCTTGCCGTGGTCCATGACCTGCAGCAGCACGTTGAAGAGATCGGGATGAGCCTTCTCGATTTCGTCGAGCAGCAACACAGCGTAGGGATGCTGGTCGATCGCATCGGTCAGGAGACCGCCCTGATCGAAGCCGACATAGCCCGGAGGCGCACCGATCAACCGTGAGATCGAGTGCCGCTCCATGTATTCCGACATATCGAAGCGGATGAGCTCGACGCCCAGCGTCATCGCCAGCTGGCGGGCAACCTCGGTCTTGCCGACGCCGGTGGGACCGGAGAAGAGATAGTTGCCGATCGGTTTCTCCGGCTCGCGCAGGCCCGCACGGGCGAGCTTGATCGCAGCCGAAAGCGCCGCAATCGCCTGATCCTGGCCATATACCATGCGCTTCAGGTCGCGATCGAGCGTCTCGAGCGTCTGCCTGTCGTCGCGGCTCACATTCTTCGGCGGAATCCGCGCGATCTTGGCGACGATGGCCTCGACGTCCTTCACGCCAATGGTCTTCTTCCGCTTGCTCGACGGCAACAGCATTTGGGCGGCGCCGACCTCGTCGAGCACGTCAATCGCCTTGTCGGGCAGCTTGCGGTCGTTGATGTAGCGCGACGAGAGCTCCACCGCCGAGCGGATCGACTCGGCCGTGTAGCGCACCTTGTGGTGTTCCTCGTAGTAGGGCTTGAGGCCCCGCAGGATCTTCACCGTGTCCTCGACCGACGGCTCATTGATGTCGATCTTCTGGAAGCGGCGGACCAGCGCCCGGTCCTTCTCGAAGTAGTTTCGGAATTCCTTGTAGGTCGTCGAGCCGATGCAGCGCAGCGTGCCCGAGGCGAGCGCTGGCTTCAGCAGGTTCGACGCGTCCATCGAACCGCCTGACGTGGCGCCCGCACCGATTACGGTGTGGATCTCGTCGATGAAGAGGATCGCGCCCGGCATGGCATCGAGCTCGGAAAGCACGGCCTTCAGCCGCTCCTCGAAGTCGCCTCGGTAACGCGTGCCGGCGAGCAGCGCGCCCATGTCCAGCGCATAGATGGTGTTACCCTTCAGGACATCGGGCACTTCGTCATGCACGATCCGGCGGGCCAACCCCTCGGCGATCGCCGTCTTGCCGACACCCGGCTCGCCGACATAAAGCGGATTGTTCTTCTGACGCCGGCACAGGACCTGGATCGTGCGCTCGACCTCCGCGGCGCGGCCGATCAGCGGATCGATGCGGCCCTTCTTCGCCTTCTCGTTCAGGTCGACGCAGTAGCTGGTCAGCGCTTCCTTGCCCTGCTTTACGACGTTCTCGCCGCCGCCCTCTTCCTCGGAGCCATGGACGGTCCGGCTTTCGGACTTGCCGGGCACCTTGGCGATGCCGTGGGAGATGTAATTGACCGCGTCGTAGCGCGTCATGTCCTGCTCTTGCAGGAAGAAGACCGCGTGGCTCTCGCGCTCGGCGAACATGGCAACCAGCACGTTGGCGCCGGTCACCTCCTCGCGCCCGCTCGACTGAACGTGGATCGCGGCGCGCTGCAGCACGCGCTGGAAGCCGGCCGTCGGCTTGGCTTCCTCGCCCGATTCGTCGATCAGATCATCGAGCTCATTATCGATATAGTCGATCAGCTCCGCGCGGATACGATCGATGTCGACGCCGCAGGCCCGCATCAC
Organism: Alphaproteobacteria bacterium; assembly: GCA_037387885.1. Classification (GTDB taxonomy): domain Bacteria; phylum Pseudomonadota; class Alphaproteobacteria; order JAPULJ01; family JAPULJ01; genus DATKZM01. The sequence goes on from JARRKQ010000031.1 coordinate 9,546, forward strand.
AGCGACCGCGTCCTGATCCTCCGTCAGCGACAGCAAAAGATGCTCGAGCGTCGCATAGTCATGGCGCCGCTCATTGGCATAGGCGAGAGCTCTGTGGAGGCTTTGCTCGAGATTCGATGACAGCATACGGGGGATCCGATCTCCTGGCCGGTTTGCGCTATTCCTTCTCCAGCGTGCACTGAAGAGGATGCTGATGACGCCGCGCGAAGTCCATGACCTGATTCACTTTGGTCTCCGCGATCTCGTAAGTAAACACACCGCAGACGCCGACGCCCTTTTGATGGACATGCAGCATGATGCGGGTTGCCTCCTCCCGGTTTTTATTGAAGAAGCGTTCAAGCACGTGAACGACGAACTCCATTGGCGTGTAGTCGTCGTTCAACATCAACACTTTGTACATCGATGGCTTCTTGGTCTTCGGCCGGGTCCTGACGACCACGCCCGTATTAGAGCCATCATCGTTCTTGTCTTTGTCGTCGCTCATAGCCCTTGCGACGTACCTGTTTTGCGAAATTCGCCCCGAGTGTGCAGTGAACATGGGAAAGATTCGGTGAACGTCGTCGCTTAAGAGATTCGCCATTATGACCGGCAGTTTCAAGCTCGATTCGTCAAAATAAACGGGGTTGGAGGCATGCGTCCTGCCGGACGCTCAGATTATCATTGCCATCGAGGGGCTTATATGGTGCTCGGTTTCGCGGACCGATTGGCGGTCTCGCCGCGTCTACGATTGCAGGTCTTGAAAGGCTGCGCCCGCTAGCTTCGCGATCAGCTCGCCAGGCAGGACGCCATTCCCAAGAGGCTGGGTTGAGCCACGCACCGGAGATCTCCGGGCGAGGCGAGGCGCATCATCCCGTCAGCCGGATGGCAAGCCCCCGCGAGATTGTCCCATCAGCGTCGGACATGACGCCCAACTTGCGCCACACAAATGACAATACTGCCACAATGTCGGGGATAGGAATTTGCCGGACGGCGTAAAACGGCGCGTATGGTTAAGTCTGAGGAGGCTCCTGGGCCGATCCAAGCGGAAGTATTCGGCACAAAAAAGCCAGGAATTTTCTCGAAATCGTCGAAAAGTTAACTTTTGTTAACTATTTGTGGGTCAGTATCGGCAACACAAGCGCAGCGATGGACAAGGATTCGTCCGCAGCGTAGAATCAACGGCACGAACCGTTCGATTCTGGGAACTTGAGACGGGAGGCGTTTTTGACTAGTGGGGCTTTGACGCAAATGCGGAATTCGGTTCGTTCTCTGTCGGTCGCAACGGCAATGGCCGCGGCCGTCGCCATGGTCTTTGTGCTCGCCGCGCCGAACCCGGCTGCGGCACGGCCTAGCTATGCCTCAATCGTCGTTGATTGGCAGACCGGCCGGGTCATCAGCAATTACCGGGCTGACAAGCTGCATGCGCCGGCATCGCTCACGAAGGTCATGACGCTTTATCTGCTCTTCGAAGCCCTCGACGCCAAGCGGATCAAGCTCAACCAGCGCCTGCGTGTCTCGCGACACGCCCAGTATACCTCGCCGTCGCGCCTCGGCCTGCGTGCCGGAACCACGATCACGGTGCGCGAAGCGATCCTGGCCCTGGTCACCAAATCGGCAAACGACGCGGCTGTCGTGGTCGCCGAGGCCCTGGGCGGCAGCGAGGCCCGATTCGCCCGTATGATGACAATTCGCGCGCGCCAGATCGGGATGACCCGCACGACCTTCCGCAATGCCTCGGGTCTGCCCGCACGCGGTCAGCTCACCACGGCCCGCGACATGGCCATCATGGCCCGCACGATCATCAAGAAGTTTCCGCACCACTATCACTACTTCGGCACGCGTGTTTTCTACTTCCGGGGCCGGCGCTACGGTAACCACAACCGGTTGCTGGGCCGCTACCCGGGCGTCGACGGTCTGAAGACCGGCTATGTGCGGGCGTCCGGCTACAATCTGATCGTATCCGCCCGCAACCGCGCCGGCACTCGAGTCGTGGCCGTGGTGCTGGGCGGGCGCTCGCACCGCCATCGCGACATTCGGATGACGAGCTTGCTGAACCATTCATTCGGCAGCAAGACGCGCTATGCGTCTCTGATCCGGCGCGGCCGGCACGTGATGAAGGGCCGCACGCAACGCAAGGCTTCGGCCTTCGCCACCGCGCGCACCTACAAGGCAGCGCGCTATACCAAGCACAGCAAGCGCAGCGTTCGGCGACACAGCAGCCGCAGGCATGCCGTCCGTCGTGGGCGCTGGAGCGTCCAGGTTGGCGCCTTCCGCAGCTATCGGCGGGCCAAGCGCGCGACCTATCTCGCCAAGCGCCGCGCCCGCACGCTGCGTCGCGCTGTGCCGACGGTTATCAAGGTCCGCCGCTCGCGCTACCGGTATCGCGCTCGCTTGCGCGGCCTGACGCGGAAGCAGGCTTACATCGCCTGCCGCTCACTGAAGCGGAACGGCAAGCGTTGCGCCGTCCGCGGGCCGTCCAGAAGCTAACGTTTTCCGGTTTTCTCGGGCCGAGCCTATCGGGCGCCCGGGGTCTCCGATCGCTGGCGCCAGAGCGCTTCGGCTGCACTAACGTGAGCGTCGCTGATTTCGCTCAGCCACTTAGCTGCGATCTCGAAAAAGGCCGGCTTGTGCTGCGCTCGCCAGTCATCGATCGACCAGCGCGGCGCACCCCGCGGCACGCGATCGCTGGCAACGAAAACCCAAGCTTCCTGGTCCCGGCCGCCGGTGGCCGAACGCGTCACCCGGCAGAGCCGGGCCTCGTAGTCGGCCCCCTCAAAGCAGGTGAGCTTCGCCGCATCGCTTAGGCTTGCGCCCGGCATGATCACGCCATCGATCGTCGCACCAGGCCGTGGCACGGCGGCCGGATAGGGCTGGTCCTGCACGGCATATCGTTGAAACCCGGCGAGCTCCGCAGGATGGACCGCCGCATCCGGAACCTCCCGACCCAGCACCAGCCGCCTGACATCGGCATCGACCAGGGTTCCGTAGAAGAAGAAATCAAACACGTCTGCGGCCCATCGCTTTGTTTGTCGGCCCTAAAACGCAGGCATATCGAGACCGCACTGTTGCAGATGCCCGGCCAGCTGCGCTTTCAGTCGGCCGAGGCCAGCCTCGTCCTTGGCTTCGCAGCGTGCGACCAGCACCGCCTGCGTGTTGGAGGCGCGCAACAGCCACCAGCCGTCGTCGGTGCTAACCCGTACACCATCGATGCCATTGACGTCCGCGCCGGCTTTCGACAATCGCTCGCGCACTTCCTCGACGATGGCGAACTTACGGTCTTCCTCGCAATCGAAGCGGATCTCCGGCGTATTGACCACGGCGGGCAACCGGTCGCGAATCGCCGCCAGGCTTTCTCCCGACCGGCTGACGATCCCGATGAGGCGCACCGCTGCGTAAAGCGCATCGTCAAATCCGTAGTATTTGTCGGCAAAGAAGACATGGCCGCTCATTTCGCCGGCAAGCGGTGCGTTCGTCTCACGCATCTTGGCCTTGATCAGCGAATGGCCGGTCCGCCACATGAGTGGCTGGCCGCCCATACGCGCGATCTCGTCGAACAGAACGCTGCTCGCCTTGACGTCGGCGATGATCGTCTCGCCGGGCCGCTCGGCGAGGATCTCGCCGGCAAACAGGACCATGAGCTGATCTGCCCAGAGCACGCGGCCCTTGCCATCGATGGCGCCGATCCGGTCGCCGTCGCCGTCGAAAGCCACGCCTAGATCGCAACCAGCCGTTTCGACCGCCGCCTTCAGCTGCTCAAGGTTCTCTTCCACCGTCGGATCGGGGTGGTGGTTCGGAAATGTGCCGTCGATTGCCTGGTTGAGCAGCGTATGCGCGCCAGGCAAGCGCTCAGTCAACGCCACCATGGCCTCGCCAACCGCGCCGTTACCGGCGTCCCAGGCGACGCTCAGCGCGCGGTCGCCACGATAATCGGCGAGCAGACGGTCCACGTAGTCGTCGAAAATCGGTGCATCGGCGGCCGATCCCTGTCCTTCGGCGAACGCGCCGCTCGCTGCGATCGTTCCAAGCTCGGCAATAGCTTCGCCATAGAAAGCGTCGTGGCCGAGCATCATCTTGAAGCCATTGTAATCCGGCGGGTTGAGCGACCCGGTGACCATGATGCCGCCATCGGCTTCGAGCGCGTAGACGCCGAAATAGAGCATCGGCGTCGGACCACGGCCAACACGCAAGACCTCGATTCCGACCGAGCAAAGCCCCTCCTCCAGCGCCGCCGCCATCGCGGGCGAGCTCAGCCGACCGTCATATCCGATCGCGGCCTTTGAGCCGCCATTGCGGGCGACCACCGTACCGAACGACCGGCCGACCGCGCGCGCATCGTCCTCGGTAATCGTCTCGCCCACGATCCCGCGGATGTCGTATTCCCGCAGGACGGTGGGATTGAAGCGGTGCGTCCCCGCCATCAGGCCGTTCCTCGCTTGCGCTCGTCGAGTATCGTCCCCGACGCCGGACGGCCGACCGACGTATAGGCGAATCCGGCATCGGCCATCTCGGCCGGCGTGTAAATGTTGCGCAGATCGATCATCACCGGCGTCCGCATCAGCGTCTTGGCGCGGGCAAGGTCGAGTGCGCGGAATTCGTTCCATTCGGTGATGATCACAATAGCGTCTGCTGCCTCCATGGTTTCGTAGGCGTCGTCGCACCAGGTGATGTCGTTCAGCAGCTTCTTTGCCTCGTCCATGCCTTCAGGATCGTAAGCGCGGATATCGGCGCCTGCGGCCTGCAGCGCCGGGACGATGGTAAGGCTGGCGCTGTCGCGCATGTCATCCGTGTTCGGCTTGAAGGTCAGCCCAAGAACGGCAATCGTCTTGCCGTCGACCGAACCGCCGCAGCTGGCAATGACCTTTTCAGCCATCCGCGTTTTTCGCTGTTTGTTGGTTTCGACAACCGTTTCCACAATGTGCAACGGCGATCCGTATTCCTGGCCGGTGCGCACCAAGGCGAGGGTGTCCTTGGGAAAGCATGAGCCGCCGTATCCGGGCCCAGGATGCAGGAACTTGGCGCCGATCCGCCCGTCCATACCGATGCCCTTGGCGACATCCTGAACATTGGCGCCAAGCCGCTCGCAGAGATCCGCGATCTCGTTGATGAAGGTGATCTTGGTCGCAAGAAACGTATTGGCCGCGTATTTGATCAACTCGGAGGTTTCGCGCGACGTGAACAGGATCGGCGTTTCGCGCAGGAAAAGCGGCCGGTAGAGCACGCGCATCGCCTCTTTGGCGGCGTCCGATTCGGTGCCGATGACGATCCTATCGGGCCGCATGAAGTCCTCGATCGCCGCACCCTCGCGAAGAAACTCCGGATTGGAGACGACATCGAAATTCGCGTCCGGCCGCGCCTTGCGGATAATGTGCTCGACCTCGCGTCCGGTGCCGACCGGCACCGTCGATTTTGTGATGATGACGGTGTAGTGGTCGATCGCCGCCGCGATCTGCTCGGCGGCGGCATAGACGTATGTGAGATCGGCGTGGCCGTCGCCGCGCCGCGTCGGCGTCCCCACCGCAATGAAGACCGCGTCGGCGGCCGAGACGGCCTTGGCGAGATCCGTCGTGAACTGAAGGCGCTCGTTGGCGACGTTCTTTTCCACCAGCACGTCGAGGCCGGGCTCGAAGATCGGCATCTCGCCCTGCTCGATACGAGCGATCTTGTCTGCGTCCACGTCGACGCAGGTCACGTGATGCCCGAACTCGGAGAAGCAGGCCCCGGAGACGAGCCCGACATAGCCCGTACCGATCATCGCAATTCGCATAGCTGTTCCCTTCGCGCCGCGCGGTATCCGCGGCAGTCTATCGCTTGCCGATCAGCCGGCCCATTGCGCGAATGACCGCGTCTGCGAGGTCTTCGCGCTCGAGGGCAAGTGCCATCGTTGCCTCGACGAATCCTGCCCGATCGCCGCAATCATACCGTGTCCCGTCAAAGCGGAGACCATGCAGCGGCACCCCTCCGATCGTCTGCGCGATCGCGTCGGTCAATTGGATCTCGCCGCCGGCGCCTTTGGTATGCCGATCAAGCTCGGCCAGCACCTGCGGCTGCAATATGTAGCGGCCGATAATCGACAGGGTCGATGGGGCATCCTTGGGATCGGGCTTTTCGACCAACCCTTTGACCGAGGCGAGGCGGCCGTCGTCATCGTCAATATCCAGAATCCCGTAGCGGTTCGTATGCTCGCGCGGCACGTCCATGACCGCCACGACGTTGCCGCCGGTTTCGGCATAGGCATCGACCAGTTGCTTCAGGCAAGGCGTCCCGCCGGCCACCAGATCATCGGGCAGAACCACGGCAAACGGCTCGTCGCGTACGAAGGCGCGGGCACACCAGACCGCGTGACCCAGCCCCAGGGCTTCGCGCTGGCGCGTAAAGCTGATCTGGCCGGGCGCCGGCATCCAGCTGGAAATGGCCTCGAGCTCGGCCGTCTTGCCGCGCGACTGCAAAGCCTCGCTCAATTCCGGGGCGCGGTCGAAGTGGTCCTCGATCGCCGCCTTGCCGCGGCTGGTGACGAAAATGAACTCCTCGATCCCGGCCGCCTGCGCCTCTTCCACCGCATACTGGATCAGCGGCTTGTCGACCACTGGCAGCATCTCCTTCGGGACCGCCTTGGTCGCCGGCAGAAAACGGGTGCCGAGCCCCGCGACCGGGAACACGGCCTTGCGGACCGGTCGGATCATCGGTTGCTCGTCTGGATCGAAGGTTTCGTTGATTGCCGCCGGCTGCATCGACTTCCATGCGGGGCTCGCATCAGGGCGGCGCTGTTCTGGCACGCGCTGCCCACAGGCGCAAGCTTGGCCCCGTCGGTCGCGCAGCGCTTTGCGGCTGAGCGGTCCATTAGTGCTTCAGGCGGCCGTCGCTCGACAGCAGCACGGCGACCGGCCGGCTCTGCGGGAAGTTCGAGAGCACGATCATCAGGATCACCATGATGGGCACGCACAGGAACATGCCCGTGACGCCCCAGATCGTGCCCCAGACCACCAGCGAAACGATGACGACAAGGGGGCTCAGATTGAGTGAGCTCCCCATCAGCTTGGGCTCTATGATATTGGCGATCGCGGCCTGGGTGACCCCGACCCCGACGGCGACGATCAGGATCGGCCAGACGCTGGCGAACTGCACGATGGAGAAAACCAGCGGAAAGATGATGCCGATGATGGGCCCCACGGTGGGAATCCAAGCCATGAAGAAGATCAGCACGCCCCAGACCTCGGCAAAGCGAAGATCGACCGCCCGCATGATCGCGTAGCAGAGGAGCCCGGTGATCAGCGCCAGGGTGAACTTGATGCGGATGTAGAGCTGAATGTCCTGACCGATCTGCTTCAGCATCCGGCGCGCGCGTTCGCGGCGCTCCTTGTCCTTCACCAGCGCGACCAGCTTCCGATCAAAGGTCAGCTGCTCCAGCAGCAGGAAGATGACGTAAACGACGATGATGCCGATGTCGCCAGCGATGCTGGTCACGGCCGAGACCAGATTTCCCGCGACGCGACTGAAATTGATCCGCCCGACCAGCTCGTTCACGGTCAGCGAGCCTTCCTTGATCGGTAGCAGCTTGATCGCGCTATCGAGCACCGTGCTGAGGTTCGCCTCGAAATCGTTTGCAACTTGTTGCAGGTTCTGAGGCGAGAAATTCGCGCTCACGAAGCTGACGAGAATGGCCAGGCCGGCGGCGAAGGACAGAAACGCCAAGGTCACGCTGAGCCACCGGGGCATGTGCCAGCGCCAGATCGGCAGCTGCTGGTAGGTCGTGGCCAGCACGTCGATCAGATACCAGAACACCACCGCGATCACGAAGGGGATCAGGAGGTTCTTGGCGACGATGAGGAAATAGAGCGTCAGCCCGCCGACGATCGCCAGCAACGCGAAGTTGAGAAGACCCGATCTGACGCCGCTCTGAGTCACGCGCATTCCATGGCCTATCGGCGAAATACCGCCATCGGCGCGCATCAAAGCATGCGCACAATGGCACCGCAAATGAACGTCCCGGACCGGCGATCCAGCCGCGGCCCGGCTCTAGTCCTTCAGTATGGTCAATAAATCCTTGTCATCCGCCTAACAAAACGTCACGCGCCTCGTTGATCCGCGCCGCCAGCTCGGCCGAGCCGCCCTTGTCGGGATGGTGCTCGCGCATGAGCTTGCGGTGTGCGTCCTTGATCTCCTGATCGCTGGCATTGGGGCTGAGACCGAGCACCTTGTAGGCCTCGTCCGGGCCCATGCGGCCGGCCCGGCGCGGCGCCTCGTCCTGCGATTGGGCGGTTTCGCGCCAACCGCCAAAATGGCGGTCGAGGAAGCTCTCCAGAACGCGGGCGGACTGCTCGTCACGGGCCACGCATTCGCGCCATAGCGCCAGCAGCTCCTCCGGCCGCATCTCGCTCAAATCGCGACCCTCGAAGGGGCCCTTGCGGACCCTGCCCGCCATTTCGCCGGTGTCGTGATCGAGTATCATATCGATATAGGTGGTCTCGACCCGCGACTGCTTGCTTTTGCGCCGGCGGGGCCCGGGCGACGAGGTTGGGCTCGGCCCAGGCAGGCGCATCAGGAGGTAGAAAAACCCCAACATGCTGAAAAAGGCGAGCGGCAAGGGTCCGGCGATGAAGAAGACAGCCGTGGCCAGGCCGGCTGCGATTATGCCGGCCCAACGAAGCGCGTGGGATATCTGGACGGAATTGGCGGACTGGAACCATCGCGACAGGACGATAATCGCCGCGACGAAGGCGAGACCCAGGAGGAAATAGGGCATGGGCGCGCCCGCCCTATTTCAGTTGATGGGTGATCAGAAGGGCGGCCCCCCCTCGCTTGGCCCCCATATCCTCAAGCGCCCTGCGCCCGCCCGCCGCGTAGACCGCTACGGCGGACAAAAGCTCCTTCAGCTGCTGCGCGCTGCCGGCATCGAACGGGCAATAGGCGCCGCCGGTCAGCTGGGCGATCTGCTCGAAGGCGCGCCGGGCGACCGGCTCACCCCCCTCGTGGAACATGAAGGCCCGCACGCCGAGCAGCCCCAACTCGCCGGCCTGGTGGCACAGCTTGTCGACATCCTCCTCCATGCAGTCGCCGACAAAGACCAGCGCATCGACGGGCTGACGCTTGGTCTCTTTCATGGCGTGATGGAGCACTTTGCGGATCTGGGTCCGGCCGCCGAGACAGCGCACCCGGTTCATGCGCGCCACCAGGTCGCGCGAGTTGCCGACCCAGGGCGTGGCCCGGCATTCGCCAAAACCCCGGTAATAGACCAGCTGAACGTCCAGGCCGCCCAGATTGGCCGTCTCCTCGAACATCTCGCTTTGCAGATGGCAGGCCATATCCCAAGTGGGCTCGCGGCTCGCCGTGGCATCGATGGCGAACATCAGCCGGCCGCGCTGACTGGCCGGCTTAGTCACCGGCGTCGTCGCCACCTTCTTTAGAAACTCTTCGACTTCGCCGGCGTTCGAACGCGCCGGCAGACCCGCCTTGCGCTTGGTCATCTGCCTCAGCGTCGTGCTTGTTTATCTCTTCTGAGATAAGGATTTCCGGGCGTTTCGTCCAGCCTCAGGACGAGGCGGCCTGCTCCAGCTCGTCGCCGAAATCAACGAGCCCGATAAACTCCAGCAACCGCCGAACCTCCCGGCGCGCGGCAATATGCGACATATTGAGGGGCACATTCGTGCCGCTCTCGCGCAAATCGAGCACCGTAAGGCCCTGAAGGAAAAGCTCCCGAAAGACCACGCGCTCGCCGAAGCCCGTGGCGACGCGAAAGCCAAATCGGCCCGACAGCTCGTCGAGCGCCGCTTCGATCGCCTGGCGGTTGCGCGAGGCCAGCGTGCTTACCCGGTTGCGCAGCACCACCCAGTCGATCGGGCCCAACCCGTCGCTGGCCCGCTCCTTGCGCGCTTCCCAGACCTTTTCGCTGAACCGGCTAGGCCCGACCGGCTCCGGCGGGTCGCCTTCAAGCCGCGCAATCAGGTCGAGATCGATCAGACTGTCATTGATCGGCGTGACCAGCGTGTCGGCAAACCGGATCGCGGTTCGGCCGATATCGGTGTCACCGCCGGGCGTGTCGATGAAGACGATGTCGTTGGCCTGCGACAGGCGCTTGATTTCGCGGATAAGCCGTCCCTTGTCCTCGTCGCCAGCGCGGGACCGGCTGTCATCCTGGCTCAGCACCAACCGGTGGTGCTCGGGCATGATCAGCGCGACACCGTTCTCGTCGGCGAATTCACGGCGATTGGCGATGTAACGCGACAGCGAGGCCTGGCCGGAATCGAGATCGATCGAGCCCACGCGTGCGCCTTCGCGCATAGCCCCGATAATCAGGTGCATTGCTGTCGTGGATTTTCCGGTGCCGCCCTTCTCGTTGCCGAGCACGACAACCTTCGTGCGACCCGTGGCCCGCGCGGGCCCGCTCACCGATCCCGGATGGCTCACCCCAAGCTCCGACGATCCTCGATTTGGTCCCCCTCAGCACAATCAAGCATGTCGATTGCAAAGGCAACTGAACCATACAGTGCTGACAGGAGAATGTCGCCCGACTGTGTCCCGGCGGCGTCTAGGCCGGCCGTATCCACACCGCGGTATCGTGGATCACCGCCCCGCCGCGCGGCGGACCAGGTTCGGCACTGATCAGCGTGTTGATCCCGTTTCCTTCCACAAAGGCGGCGTTGGGCCAGATGCTTTCGACGACCACGACCCCGCGCTGTAGCCCATCGAAGGGGCGCGTGTGAACCACGACCGAGCCCTGCGCGTTGCCGATTCGCGCCTTTTCACCGTCGCCGAGACCCACCGCCGCGCAATCCTCCGGGTGCATCAACACCGTCGGTCGCTTTTCCTTCTTTTGCGAAGTCGGTGATGGTCCGGCATCTTCGGCATGCGGGCGTGGTCGCTGCCGATGGATGACCAATCAGGCTTGAAGCGAAACTTGCCGTCGGGCGTCGGGAACCCGTTCAAGAAATTCATCTCCTCGAACGGCTCCGCGCAATCGAGCCAGTGTGCGGCATGGATCGTCTCGGCATCCGGATGGCCCGACGCCTTGAGCGTGGCATCGACCAGCTCCCATGCCGACATCTCAAAACCGCGGTGCTGCGCGCCCAGACGCTTGGCCAATCCGCAGATCACGTCATGGTTCGGCCGGCTCTCGCCGACCGGTTCGATCACGGGCTTGACCACCTGGATATGGGTGTGCCCGTTGCCGATGTAGAAATCCTCGTGCTCGAGGAACGTTGTCGCCGGCAGTACGATATCGGCCATCGCGGCCGTCTCGGTCATGAACTGCTCGTGGACGCAGGTGAAAAGGTCGTCACGGGCAAAGCCGTTGCGCACCGACGTCGTATCCGGCATCACCATGACCGGGTTGGTGTTCTGGATCAGCAGCGCCTTGACCGGCGGGCCGTCGCCCAGATCGTTCCCTGAGCCGGTCAGGATCGGCCCGATCCGTGACTGATCGAGCAGCCGCGTCGATTTGTCGACGGCATCCAGCCCGGTGATCAACGAGAGATCGAGGCCGTAAAGCTGGCTGTTCGAATAAAGCGCGCCGCCACCCTTGTGCTGCCACGCGCCGGACACGGCCGGGATGCACGAGACCGAGAACAAATTGGCCGCCCCGTTCCGCGATCGGGAGAAGCCGTAGCCAAGACGGAAGAAGGTCTTCGGCGTCCGTCCGATCGCCCGGGCAAATTCGACGATTTCCTCGGTTGAGAGCCCGGTGATCCCGGCCGCCCAATCGGGCCCGCGGGATTTCAGATGCGCTTCGAGCTCATCCGGCGCGTCGGTGTACTTTGCCAAATACTCTCTATCGGCCAGGCCCTCGGCGAAGAGCACGTGCATGATCGCGCAGGCCAGCGCGCCGTCGGTGCCTGGCCGCAGCATCAGGTGGTAATCGGCCTTCTCCGCCGTTGCCGTCCGATAGGGGTCGACGACGGCAAGCTTCGCGCCCCGGTTTCGCTTCGCCTCGCTCACGTGGTGCATCACGTTGACCTGCGTCGCCACCGGGTTCGTGCCCCAGCTTACGATCAGGTCGGCGTTCGCCATCTCGCGCGAATCGGACCCCCGCGCGAGCCCGATCCCGGCAAGCCAGCCGGCATTGGAAAGCGCCGAGCAGATCGTCGAGTGCTGGCGCGAATACTTCATCACGTGGCGCAGGCGCTCGATGCCGTCGCGCTGCACGAACCCCATGGTTCCGGCATAGAAGAAGGGCCAGACCGCCTCGCTGCCATACTCCGCGGCGATATCCTTGAAGCGCCCCGCGACCTCGTCCAGCGCCTCGTCCCAGCCAATGGGCTCGAAAGCCTCGATGCCGACGCCCTTCTCACCGACCCGCCTCAGCGGCGTTTTCAGACGGCCCGGATGATGGACCCGCTCGGCGTAGCGCGCGACCTTGGCGCAGATCACACCGCAGGTATAGGTGTTCTCCTTGGCGCCCCGGACCCGGCCGATGGTGTGCGCATCGATCCGCTCGACCTCGAGCGCGCAGCAGCTTGGGCAGTCATGGGGACAAGAGGAATGGACGATATCGAGGGGCATGGCGCATGGCACTCCCGTTGCCTACCCGCAAACTACGAACCGCCCGGCCCGAAATCAACAGAGCCAGAGTCGGGCAATGCGGCCGGCCCTTTCTGACCCTTTGGCGGGCCTGCTATCATTCCTAACCGCGACGGGCCAAACCGCGATTGGAATGGAGTCCGCGACGTGCTGCCCAAGGCGAAAAGCTACGAAGAGCTGCTGGCGAAGTTCCGCTGGAACGTGCCGGCGCGATACAACATGGCCCACGACGTCTGCGACCGCTTTGCGGGCGATGCGGACCGGCTGGCCCTCATCTATGTCGGCGGGCCCGAAGGCGAGCAACGCTTCACTTTCCGCGACATCCAGCGGCTCGCCAATCGGATGGCGAATTTCCTGACCGCGCTCGGCATCGGCAAGGGCGACCGCGTCGCGATCCTGCTGCCGCAATGCCCGGAAACCGCTTTCACCCATGTCGCGGCCTTCAAGATGGGGGCGATTGCCCTGCCGCTTTTCGTGCTGTTCGGCGAGGACGCCTTGGAATATCGGCTCGCCAACAGCGAGGCGTCGGCTGTCGTGACCGATACAGTTAATCTGCCGAAGATCCTGGCGGTGCGCGACAAGCTGCCCGTCTTGAAGCACGTCATTGTCACGGACGGCGGCGGCGGCGACCTCGAACTCGGCAGCGAACTCGAACGCGCATCCGATGCCTTCACCACGCTCGACACCGACGCCGAAGACCCGGTGATCCTGGTCTATACCTCAGGGACCACCGGCCCGCCCAAGGGCGCCCTGCATGTGCACCGGACCATGCTGGGCCACATGCCGGGCTGATCGGCGGGCTCATGGACCTTCTGATGCCCTGCTGGTTCCACGGCATTCCGGTTCTGGCCTACCGGGCGGCCAAGTTCGATCCCGAAGGCGCCTATGCGCTAATGGCCAAATACCAGGTCCGCAATACCTTCATCCCGCCGACCGCGCTCAAAATGATGCGCCAGGTCACAGACGCGAAGGAGCGGTACAACCCCTCGCTCCGCTCGCTGTTCACCGGCGGCGAGACGCTCGGCGAGGAGGTCCTCGCGTGGGGCAAGGAAACCTTCGGCATCACCTTCAACGAAGGCTACGGGCAGACCGAGTTCAACATCTGCGTCGGCAACTGCGCGTCGATCATGCCGGTCAAGCCAGGCTCGATGGGACGCTCAGTGCCCGGCCACACGGTCGAGGTGATCGATGACGAGGGCAATATCTGTGCGCCTGGCGAGACCGGCAATATCGCCTTCAAGACGCCCGACCCGGTCGCGATGAAGGAATACTGGCGCAATCCCGAGGCAACCCGCGACAAGTTCATCGGCCCGTGGATGGTGTCCGGCGATCAGGGGGTAAAAGACGAGGATGGATACTTCTGGTTCCTGGGCCGCACCGACGATGTCATCACCTCGGCCGGCTACCGGATCGGACCGGGCGAGATCGAGGATTGCCTCATGACCCACCCGGCCGTGGGCCTCGCCGCCGCAATCGGCATCCCCGATCCGCAGCGCACCGAGATCGTCAAGGCGGTCATCGTGCTCAATCAGAGCTTCGAGCCGACGCCCGGACTGGAAGCGGACATCCGCGAGTTCGTCAAGAACCGTCTGGCGGCCCATGAGTATCCCCGCGAGATCGAATTCGTCGACGCCATGCCGCTGACCGCAACCGGCAAGATACGGCGGAAGGATCTGCGCGACCGGGATATCGCGCGCAGGAAGGCGTCCGAATAGTGCGGCACGCCCATTTGGCCAAAACCCCGGTTAGCTTTCGGTTGCTTCGGTAGTGCGAACCTTCGTCCGCATCGTCGTTTGGCTTGGCCTTGCCTTTGCCGTCGTCTCGGTGGCCGCCGTGCTCGTTTACCGGTTCGTGCCGCCACCGGGCACCCCGCTGATGGTCTTGCGCAAGTTCGACGATCGCTACTCGGGGCGCGTCCGACAGCGCTGGGTGCCGCTCCGCCGCATCTCGCGTAACGTCGTCCGCGCCGTGATCGCATCGGAAGACGCACGCTTCTGCCAACACAACGGTTTTGATTTCGACGCGATCCAACAAGCGCTTGAGGAGGACCGCAAAGGCGGCCCGCGCGGCGCCAGCACGATCACCCAGCAGACGGCCAAGAACCTCTTTCTGTGGCCCTACCGCGACTATGTGCGCAAAGGCCTCGAGGCTTGGTTCGCGGTGCTGCTCGAGCTTCTCTGGTCGAAGGACCGGATCCTGGAGACCTATCTCAACGTCGCCGAATGGGGCGACGGGATCTACGGGATTGAAAGCGCGGCACGACGCTACTATCGCCGGCCGGCGCGTCGTCTAACCCGGAACCAAGCCGCTTACTTGGCTGCGGTTCTGCCAAACGCGCGGATCTTCTCGCCGATTCATCCGACCCGCGTGACCCGCGCCCGGGCCGCGACCGTGCTGCGACGCATGAACGCGGTCGCGCTCGGGCGCAAGCGGCTTTGCCCATGACGGTCCCGCGATGCGTCTGACAACACGTTTGGGCGCGCGCGACGATATGCGCCGCGATCATTCGCCTTCATTAAGACACGGCTGACGAAATTGCGGTATCAAGGATCATCCGGATGATTCATACGATTTGCGCCGTCGGCCGGCGATACGGCCATCGGCGTCAGGGTAAAGGGCCGGAGTAAAGGAATGAGGCGCCATGTCGGTATTCAACCATCCTGATTTCGACGATCACCAGCGCGTCGTTTTTTGCCGGGACAAGAAAGTTGGCCTGCGGGCCATCATCGCCATCCACAACACCAATCTCGGCGCGGCTCTCGGCGGCTGCCGCATGTGGAACTACCAGAGCGACGACGACGCGCTCACCGACGTCCTGCGCCTTTCTCGCGGCATGACCTATAAGGCGGCGATGGCGGGCCTCGCGCTCGGCGGCGGCAAGTCGGTCATCATAGGCGATCCAAAGACGGACAAGTCCGACGCCATGATCCTTTCTTTTGCGCGGTTCATCGACCAGCTGAACGGCCGCTACATCACGGCCGAGGATGTCGGCACTACGGTCCACGACATGGACCTCATTCGCTCCGTCACGCTCCATGTCTCGGGCGTATCTGACGGCGCGGGCAACCCCTCGCCGTCGACCGCGCACGGCGTCTTCATCGGTCTTGAGGCCGCTGTGCGGCACAAGCTCGGCAAGGACAACGCCAAGGATCTCACCGTCGCCGTGCAAGGCCTTGGCAGCGTGGGCTATGGATTGTGCCGCTACCTGCATCAGGCGGGGGCGAAGTTGATCGTCACCGATATCAACGCCGAGGCGATCGAACGCGCCGTGAAGGAGTTCGGCGCGACCGCCGTCGAACCGAATGCCATTTACGGCGTCGAAGCGGACGTATTCGCCCCCTGCGCGCTGGGTGCGGCAATAAATGACGACACGATCCCCCAGCTGAGGGCGCGCGTGATCGCCGGCGCCGCCAACAATCAGCTCGCCGAGGAACGCCACGGCGAGGTGCTGCGCGAATTGGGTATCCTTTATGCGCCCGACTATGTGATCAACGCCGGTGGGTTGATCGACGTGGCCCGCTTCAAAGTGGCCATGGATATCGAGGAAGCGCGGGCCAAGCTCCGCCGTATCGACAATACCCTGACCGAGATATTCGAGCGCGCCGACCGCGAGAACAAGGCCACCAGCGAGGTTGCCGATACCATTGCCGAGGAACGCTTCGGGCGATAATGTCGCACCGATTCAGGTTGCGAATAATTCTGAATATCATATCTTGACTGTATCGGGGGCCCATCGACATGCGGCCACCCACATCTTCTCAGGCCCACATCTTCTCAGGCAATGGATTCGGCAAATGAAACTGTCTCGTAGCCTCATAGCCGCCGCGCTGTCGGCCGGTTTGGCCAGCGCTGTCTCCTCGGTCCCCGCCCAGGCGGCTGGCGAGGTCAACATCTACTCCTACCGCCAAGAGGTGCTGATCCGCCCGCTGCTCGCCCGCTTCTCCAAGGAAACGGGGATCAAGGTCAATGTGGTCTTCGCCAAGAACGGCATGATCGCGCGGCTCAAGGTGGAAGGCGCAAATAGTCCCGCCGACGTCGTTCTGACGGTCGATGCAAGCCGGCTCATCCGCGTCAAGCAGGCGGGCGTCTTGCAGCCGACCAAGTCCGAAAAGCTCTCCGCCGCGATCCCCGCGCAATACCGGGACCCCGAGGGGTACTGGTTCGGCATGACCGTACGCGGCCGCCCCATCATCTACGCCGTCGGGCGGGTCAAGCCATCGGAGCTCTCGACTTATGAGGCCTTGGCCCAACCCAAATGGAAGGGACGGATCTGCATCCGCTCGTCGAACCACGTCTACAACCAGTCGATGCTCGCCTCAATGATCGCCCATAACGGCGTCGCCAAGACCGAGGCCTGGGCCAAGGGTTTCGTCGCCAACTTCGCGCGCAAACCCAAGGGCGGCGACCGAGATCAGATCCGCGCCGTTGCGGCGGGTGTGTGCGATATCGCGATTGCCAACACCTACTATCTGGCCCGCATGACCAATGCGAAGCGCGCCTCCGATCGCGAGGCGGCGAGAAAGGTGAAAGTGTTCTGGCCGAACCAGGCGGGACGCGGAACCCATGTGAACATCAGCGGCGCCGGCATCACCAGGTCGTCCAAGAACCACGCCAATGCGGTCAAGCTGCTGGAATTCCTCGCCAGCGACGAGGCGCAACGGATCTACGCGCACAAGGTGCTCGAATACCCCGTCAGGTCGGGCATCCCTGTCGCGGAAGTGCTCGAGGGTTGGGGCAAGTTCAAGGCCGACCAGCTCAACCTGGCGGAGCTTGCAAAATACAACGCCGATGCCGTGAAGATCGCCGATCGCGCCGGTTGGCGTTAGTTGGACCAACCGACATTTTTTGAGGGGATGGCGGCCGTCATGACCCCGTAGAACGGGTCATTGACGATGAGGGTTATGCCGCACCCCCCTCATCGCCGAGCGGACGCGAGGGCTCCCCGGCCCTCGCGTTTCTCTTTGCGGCTAGTCGTCCTCGAGCGTCATCAAGGCGGCATTACCGCCGGCCGCGGTGGTATCTACCGACAGAGAGCGTTCGACGGCGAAGCGGTGCAGATAGCGCGGCCCGCCTGCTTTCGGCCCCGTTCCCGACAGGCCTTCGCCGCCGAAGGGCTGCGAGCCGACGATCGCCCCGATCATGTTGCGATTCACGTAAGCGTTGCCGGCCCGGGCGCGGGCGTGAACCGCACGAACCGTCGCATCGATGCGGCTGTGAATGCCGAGCGTCAGCCCATATCCGGTCGCGTTGACCGCGTCGACGACCGCGTCGAGCTTGTCGGCGCGATACCGGATCAGGTGGAGGATCGGGCCGAAGACCTCGCGCTGTAGACGGTCGAGCCCGTCTATCTCGAAGGCGCGCGGCGCGAAGAACGTGCCGTGCTCGAGACCATCGGGCAGTGCAACCTCACTGATCAGGCGCCCGTCGCGCGTCATGCGGTCGGCATGCGCGGCCAGCACCTTCCGCGCGTCCTCGTCGATAACCGGCCCGATATCGGTGGAGAGATAGGCCGGATCGCCCACGCGGAGCTCCGCCATCGCACCTGCCAGCATTTCGGTCGTCCGGTCGGCGATGTCGTCCTGAAGAAACAGAACCCGCAGCGCGGAGCAGCGTTGGCCCGCGCTGTTGAAGGCGGACGCGAGCACATCCTCGACGACCTGCTCGGTGAGCGCGGAGGAATCGACGATGAGCGCATTCTGACCGCCGGTCTCCGCGATCAGCGGCACGATCGGGCCGTCCCGCGCGGCGAGCATTCGGTTGATCGCCCAGGCGGTTTCGGTCGATCCGGTGAAGGCGACGCCGGCAATGCGCGGATCCGCCACCAACGGCGCACCGACGCTCGGCCCGTCGCCCGGCAGCAGGATCAGAACGTCCTCCGGCACGCCGGCCTGATGCATCAGTTGGACCGCAAAAGCGGCCATTAGCGGGGTCTGCTCGGCAGGCTTGGCGACCACTGTGTTCCCAGCCGCGAGGGCCGCCGAAACCTGACCGGTGAAGATCGCAAGGGGGAAGTTCCACGGGCTGATGCAGCCAAAGACGCCGCGGCCATGCAATGCCAGCTCGTTCCGTTCGCCGGTCGGACCGGGGAGCTGTGCCGGCGCGCCGAATTCCGATCGCGCGCGGGCGGCGTAATACCGCAGGAAGTCGATCGCCTCGCGCACCTCGCCCAGGGCATCGGAAATGGTCTTGCCGGCCTCGCGCACGGCAATCGCCATAAAGGCGGCCCTGTGCTCGTCGAAGAGATCGGCCGCAGCCTCCAGGCACATCGCCCGCTCGCCGGCAGGACGGGCCTCCCAGCCGTTGAAAGCGGCGGCGGCGGCCCCGACGGCCTTTTCGACCTGCTCCGGCGTCGCCTCGCGCACCTCGCCTACGGTCTCTCGCCGGTCGGCCGGATTGGAGATGGGCCGCATCTCCTTGGACGCGTCGCCGGCCGGTTCGCCGGGCGCCGCCGTCCAATCCCGGGCCGCGGCCGTCTCCATATCCTCGGCAAGCGCCGTCAGCTCGACTGGATCGCTGAGATCGATTCCGGCTGAGTTCCGCCGGTCCTCGCCGAACATGGCGCTCGGCAGCGGGATGCGGGGATGGGGGATGGGCTTGGTCTCGGCCATCGTCTCGACCGGATCAGCGATGATCCGCGTGATCGGCAGATCCTCGTCGACGATGCGGTTGACGAAGGAGGTGTTCGCGCCGTTCTCCAGCAGGCGCCGCACCAGATAGGGCAGCAGGTCCTCGTGGCTGCCCACCGGTGCGTAGATGCGGCATTTCACATCGTCCGGCCCCGGCCCCACGATCGCGCCGTAGAGCGCTTCACCCATGCCGTGAAGGCGCTGGAACTCGAACGCTGCGCCCGTCTCCGCCAAGGCCTCGACGGTGGCAAGCGTGTGCGCGTTGTGGGTGGCAAACTGCGGATAGAACGACGTGCCGTCCTCGAGCAGCTTGCGCGCACAGGCGATATAAGCGACATCCGTGGACGCCTTGCGCGTGAAGACGGAATAGCTCTCCAGACCGCGCTCCTGGCCGCGTTTGATCTCGCTGTCCCAGTAGGCGCCCTTGACCAGCCGCACCATGAGCCGCCGGTTGTCGCGCTTGGCGATCGTCGCGAGCCAGTCGATCACGGCGGTGGCCCGCTTCTGATAGGCCTGCACCGCAAGTCCAAGTCCGTCCCAGCCGGCCAGTCGCGATGCCGCCGAAACCTGCTCAAAGACATCGAGCGATAGATCGAGCCGGTCGGCCTCCTCCGCATCGACCGTCAGGCCGATATCGGCGTCCTTGGCGATCGCCGCCAGCTCGACCAGGCGAGGCGTCAGCTCGGCGAGGACGCTCTCGCGCTGGGCGTATTCGTAACGCGGATGCAGGGCGGAGAGCTTGACCGAGATACCCGGCCGGTCGATGGGGCTGTCTCCGACCTTCTCCGTCCCGATCTTCGCGATCGCGGCCGCGTAAGCATCATAGTAGCGCTCCGCATCCGCGGCCGTCCGCGCCGCCTCGCCCAGCATATCGAAGGAATGCCGGTATCCGGCCGCCCGCTCGTCGCGCCCGCGGCTCAACGCCTCCTCGATCGTCCGCCCCATGACGAATTGGCGGCCGAGGATTCGCATCGCCTGGGTCATGGCCTGGCGAATGACCGGCTCACCGCTGCGGGCAACGAGCCGCGTGAAAGCCGATCCCAGATCACCCTTGTCCAACGGGCGGGGGCCCAGCAAACGCCCGGTCAGCATCAATGCCCAAGTGGAGGCGTTCACGAAGAGCGACTCGCTGGCGCCGATGTGCTTCTTCCAGTTCGCGCCGCCGATCTTGTCCCGGATCAAGCGGTCGGCTGTATCCGCATCAGGGATCCGCAACAGCGCCTCGGCAAGGCACATCAGCACCACGCCTTCGTCGCTCGACAGCTCGTATTCCTGCAGGAAGGCATCGATGCCGCCGTGGCTGAGCCGGGATTCGCGCACGGCTTTGACAAGCCCGCGGGCACGGCGGGCGACCTTGTTGCGCAGATCAGGGCTCAGCTGCGCCTGGCGGATTAGCTCGCGGACGACCTCGGTCTCGTCAGCCCGGTAAAGCGCATTGATCGCCAGCCTGTTCGCGTCGAGCTCGGGCGGCGATGTGAAGATCATCGCTGGCTCAGATCAGTCCGAGCGAACGCAGCTCGGCCGCCATGGCCGGCGGCGGCTCATCGTCGTCTGCGCTCACCACGCCCAGATCGGCGGGCGCGTCGGCGGGATCAAGGTAACGCCATCCCTGATGCGGCCGGCGCGGCTGCGGCCGGGTACGGACCAATTCCGGATCGAGCATCAGATGGCAGCACGACGTGCCATCGGCGTCCTGCGCGCGCTCGATGCCGATGATGCGCTGACGCACGATGACGAAATGCTGGATGACCCAATATATCGAACCGCCGTCGAGGACCTCATCGGCGCGCCGCGGCGCGTGCCGGGTGCGATGATGGAGCTCGCCCAGCTGCGCGAGGCGCTTCGTTTGCCACGCGGCCAAGGATTCGATCGAGGCGGAGCCGACGGAAAGTTTGAGGAGATGAACGGTCATGGCGCGGATAACTCAGGCACGATCCCTCTATCATGGCCACGAACGCCCCGCCAGCGCTCAGGTCCCTCTAAGGTGTTGTCTAGATGCGGCGCTCAGCTCGCCTTCGCGCGCATCGCCTGGGCAACTTTGGAAACCGGCGGCCGGCCGATCGCATCGGTGATGAACCGCCCGGCCTCGACGAGCTTATCAAAGTCGACCCCGGTTTCGATACCCATCCCGTTCAGCATGTAGAGCACATCCTCGCTGGCGACATTTCCTGCCGCACCCGGCGCGTAAGGACAGCCGCCAAGCCCCGAAACCGAGCTGTCGACGACCGCGACGCCCAACTCGAGACCCGCATAGATATTTGCCAATGCCTGGCCATAGGTGTCGTGAAAATGAAGCGCCAGCTTCTCGATCGGTACCTTCTTCGCCACCGCGTCGATCATCGCCTTCGCCCTTTCGGGCGTGCCGGTTCCAATCGTGTCGCCCAGGGAAATCTCGTAACACCCCATGTCGGCCATTTCCTTGGCCATGTCCGCGACGAGTTCGGGATCGGTCTCGCCTTCATAGGGGCACCCCAGGACACATGAGACGTAGCCCCGGACCCGTAATCCCTCCTCCGCCGCCGCGTCGCAGATCGACCGGCAGCGTTCGTAGCTTTCCTCGATCGAGCAGTTCGTGTTCTTTTGCGAAAACGTCTCCGAGGCTGCGGTCCCGACCGCGATTTCCTCAATTTTTGATGCAATTGCGCGCTCTAAACCTCTAATAATAAAAGCGATTGCCGGATAGGAAACGCCGGGTTTTTGCTCAATCCGGCCCATCACCTCATCGGTATCGGCCATTTGCGGCACCGCCTTGGGGGAAACGAACGATCCCGCTTCGATCACCGGCAATCCGGTCGCAGACAATCGGTCGATAAACGCGACTTTCAGCTCCGTGGGCAACGTACCCGGCTCATTCTGCAGGCCGTCGCGCGCGCCGACCTCGACCATCTTCACGGATTTCGGCAGCGTCATCTCACGCGCTCTCTGTCACTTCGAATTCAATCAGCTCGGTGCCTTCGTCGACCTGCTCGCCGGTCTTGAAGTGGACCGCGGTGACGGTTCCGTCGGCGGGCGCCGCGATCGTGTGCTCCATCTTCATGGCTTCCATGACCAACAGCGCCATGCCCCGCTCGACCGCAGCGCCGGCCTTGACGTGAACGGCGATGATCTTGCCCGGCATCGGCGCGGTCAACCGGCCATCGCCGACCTCGAGATCGCTCACGGCGGCGAGCGGGTCGATGCTCTCCAGGCGGTAGACACGCCCATCGACAAAGACGTGCACAGTTTGATCATGACGCACGACGGTGGCGCGACCACGCGTGCCCCCAAGGTTAGCGACCAACGTACCATCGTCCTCCAGCGCGCCCTTGGCCGTCACGGTTCCGCCCGGCAGATCAAGCACGTAACCGTCGCGCCGGTAATGCACAGTCACCGCGACCTCATTGCCGTCATCGTCGAACCTCAAGACCGTATGGGCGTCGTCATTGAGCCGCCAACCGTCTGAGCGATTGAACGGCGAATAGGGATCGGACGACGCCGCCGCGCGCGCTGCTGCCACCCGGGCTTGCTCCAGTACGGTCGCAAGGGCGGCGAACGCCAGCGAATCATCAGGCGCCCTAGTCGAGGTCGGAACAAGCTCGCTCTTGTGTTGCTCGATGAAGCCGGTGTGAACGTCGCCTTTGGCAAAGGCCTTGTGCCCGGCGATTGAACGCAGGAACGGTGCGTTCGTCGTGACCCCCACGGCGCGCACTTCGGCGAGCGCCGTTTTCAATCGGTTGATCGCGGCCGACCGGTCCTCACCGTGCACGATCAGCTTGGCGATCATCGGATCGTAATAGACAGAGACCTCGTCGCCTTCATGAACACCGGTATCCACCCTTGTGTGCTCATCGCCTGGGGGGAAATGCAGGTGGTGCAACGTGCCGGTTGCCGGCAGGAAGTTGCGCGCGGGGTCCTCGGCATAGATGCGCGCTTCGATCGCGTGTCCGGAGATCGCGAGTTCATCCTGTGCCATCGGCAGGCGCTCGCCGGCCGCGACCCTGATCTGCCATTCCACGAGGTCCTGGCCCGTGATCATCTCGGTTACGGGATGCTCGACCTGCAGGCGCGTATTCATTTCCATGAAATAGAACGCGCCCGCTTGGTCGACGATGAATTCGACCGTTCCCGCACCCTGGTAGCCGATCGCCTTTGCCGCGGCGACCGCGGCTTCGCCCATCTCGTGGCGACGTGCCTCGGTCATGCCGGGCGCCGGCGCTTCCTCGATCACCTTCTGGTGGCGGCGCTGGATCGAGCAGTCACGCTCGAAGAGATGAACCGCATTTCCGTGTCGGTCGGCGAAGACCTGGATCTCGATATGGCGCGGGCGCTCGATGAACTTCTCGACCAGGATCTGATCATCGCCAAAACCGGCCTTGGCCTCGCGCTTGGCGGATTTGAGCGCTTCGTCGAACGCGCCCGAACTTTCCACCAGCCGCATGCCCTTGCCGCCGCCACCGGCCGAGGCCTTGAGCAGCACTGGATAGTCGATCTTTTCCGCGGCCTTCCGCAGCGCCCCCGGCTTCTGATCCTTGCCGTGGTAGCCTGGGACCAAGGCGATCCCGGCTTTTCCCATGATGTCCTTTGCCGCGCTCTTCGATCCCATGGCCCGGATCGCCTCGACAGGCGGGCCGATGAAGACGATCTTGGCTTTCGCGCAGGCCTCGGCGAACGCCGCGTTCTCCGACAGGAACCCGTATCCCGGGTGGATCGCTTTCACACCTTCGGCCTTCGCCGCGGCGATAACGGCATCGATCTTGAGATAGCTCTCGCCGGCCGGCGCCGGGCCGATCAACCGCGCCCGGTCGGCCATCGCGACATGCTGCGCATCGGCATCCGCTTCCGAATAGACGGCCACGGTACGCAGACCGAGCCGCCGCGCCGTGCGAATGACCCGGCAGGCGATCTCGCCGCGGTTTGCGATCAGGATGCTATCGAACATTTACCGTCGGGCCTCCGCCTCACTCCCATGCAACGCGCTCTCAAGTCTGCTTCTTCGTTTTCGTCTTGGGCTCGGATTTGGGCGAGTGTTCCGGAACCGATCGTTCGCGCCCGCGTGCGTAGCTCATGATCTCGTAGAACCCAAACAGCAACAGCATAACACCCAGAACGATCTGCACTGCCGCCACCACGCGCGCGACGTTGCTCATCGGAACGATCTCGCCGTAACCGACTGTGCTAAGCGTAATGACGGAGAAATAGAGGCTTTCGGGAAAATCGATATCCCGCGCCACGCCCTCGATCCGGAAATGCTGAACGGACGAGTAGCGGTCCATGATCCGGTAGATGCAGGCGAACACGATGATGTTCATCGAGTAGAACGTGAGGAAACCTGTCGCCGGTAGGACCAAATGGGATATCCGGCGAAAGAAATCCTCGAACATCAAACCGACATCGATGAGGAAGATCGCCACGTCGCGGGCCACGAACACCACAATTCCGCTGATCGTGACCATCGCGACCATGAGCGCAACGTCCAGCGCCGCGGTGCTCAGCTTCAAACCAGGCACGACAAAGCTCAGCGCGCCGATAGCGAAGACCGGCGCCAACCAGCGGAATGGCCGCGAAAGATGGCGTACTTCGCGCAAGCGCGCGTTCACCACGATCCGCCGGATCTCGCCGTGCCGCAACAGCGTGCCGATATTGAAGGCCGCGATCGGCAGAAGGTAGGCGACGATGATCTCGATCCGGTCGCCCGATTGAAAATTCACCTCGATGAAAAAGGCGAAGAGGCAGGTATAGACGGCGAGAAAGTTCGCCAAGGCGATGCAGAAGAAGCCGCTGCCGGGGAAGGACAGATACATCGCCGTCACGCCGACGAAGAGTGCTGCCAGAATCACCCAAAAGAAAAGATCGGCGACCTGCGCCAAGCCGAAGGCGACCAGCAAGACCATCACGCCGGTAAACACGATGCCGCTAAACTGGTAGCGGGCGGTCGCTCTTTCGCGTTGCGTCGGTCCGGTGGTCACGCTGCCCGCTCCGCGTCACGTCCGCCAAGCGGGCTTGCGCTTTTGAAGGAACGCATCGGCGCCCTCCTTGCCTTCGTCGGTCGCGCGGATCTCGGCAATGCCGCGCGCGGTGTAGTCCATCATCGCCTCGTCGATCGGCCCGTAGCGCACCCGCTCGATCAGCACCTTGGACGCGGCGATGGCGTTGGGGCCACCGGCCAGGAGCGCCTTGATGATCCGCTCGCCCTCTTCTTCGAGTTTCGCTTCCGGCACGATCTCATGGACCATGCCGATCCGGTGCGCTTCTGCAGCATCGATGAGCTCGGCGGTTAGGAAGTAGCGCCGGGCCGCGCGCGCACCCATTGCCCGCACGACATAAGGGCTGATCGTCGAGGGCATGAGCCCCAGGCGCACTTCCGACAAGCAGAACTTCGTCGTGTCGGCCGCGATCGCGATGTCGACGGCGCAAACGAGTCCGTTGCCCCCGCCATAGACATTGCCGTGGATGAGGCCGATGACCGGCTTCGAGCACTGGTCGATGGCGTCGAGCATACGCGCCAGCACACGGGCATCGGCGAGGTTCTCCTCGATCCCGTAGTCGGCCGTGCGCCGCATCCAGTTGAGATCGCCGCCCGAGCAGAAGCTCTTGCCGTTGCCGGAAAACACCACCACCCGCACGGCAGGATCCGCCGCGGCCGTGCGGAACGCTTCGTCGAGCGCCCCGATCAGGACGTCGTCCATGGCGTTCTGCATGTCGGGCCGGTTGAGGGTGATCCGCGCAATACCGCGCTCATCCATCTCGCTCAAGACTGTTTCTTCGCTCATCGCCTTACATCCGGAATACGCCGAAACGGGGGTCTTCGACCGGCGCGTTCAATGCCGCCGAAAGCCCCAGCCCCAGCACCATGCGCGTATCGGCGGGCTCGATGATCCCGTCATCCCAGATCCGCGCGGTCGAATAGTAGGGGTGGCCTTGATGCTCGTACTGTTCGAGGATCGGCGCCTTGAATTTCGCCTCCTCCTCGGCGGACCATTTCCCGCCCCCGGCCTCGATATTGTCACGGCGGATGGTCGAGAGCACGCTCGCCGCCTGCTCGCCGCCCATGATCGAGATCCGCGCGTTTGGCCACATCCATAAGAACCTCGGCGAGTAGCCGCGCCCGCACATGCTGTAGTTGCCGGCCCCGAAACTGCCGCCCATGATCACCGTGAATTTGGGCACCCGAGCGCAGGCAACCGCGTGGACCATCTTGGCGCCGTCCTTGGCGATGCCGCCCGCTTCATATTTCTGGCCGACCATGAAGCCGGCAATATTCTGCAGAAAGACCAGCGGGATATGGCGCTGGCCGCAGAGCTCGATGAAATGTGCGGCTTTGAGCGCCGATTCCGAATAGAGAATGCCGTTGTTGGCGATGATGCCGACAGGATAGCCGTAGATATGCGCGAACCCGCAGATCAGCGTGGTCGCGTAGAGCCGCTTGAACTCGTCGAGCTCGGAGCCGTCGACGATGCGGGCAATGATCTCGCGCACATCGTAAGGCTTCTTGACGTCCGAAGGCACGACGCCGTGGATTTCATGGGGGTCATAGATCGGCTCGCTCGGCCGCTTGACGTCGAGGGGCATGGATTTGCGGTGGTTGAGATTAGCGATGATGCGGCGCGCGAGACCGAGCGCATGGGCGTCGTTTTCCGCCAAATGGTCGCTCACCCCTGAGGTGCGCGTATGCAGATCGCCGCCGCCGAGCTCCTCCGGACCCACGACCTCGCCGGTCGCGGCCTTCACCAGGGGCGGGCCGCCCAGGAAGATCGTGCCCTGATTACGGACGATAATGTTCTCGTCGCACATCGCCGGCACGTAGGCGCCGCCCGCGGTGCAGGAGCCCATGACGACGGCGATCTGCGGGATGCCGTCCGCCGACATGACCGACTGGTTATAGAACTGGCGCCCGAAATGCTGGGAATCGGGGAAGACGTCGTCCTGTGTCGGCAAGTTCCCGCCGCCCGAATCGACCAGATAGACGCAGGGCAGCCGGTTCTCCATCGCGATGTTCTGGGCGCGGATATGCTTCTTGACGGTGATCGGAAAATAGGTCCCACCCTTCACGGTCGCGTCGTTGCAGATGATCATGCATTCGCGGCCCGAAACCCGGCCGACACCGGTGATCACCCCGCCCGACGGCACTTCGCCGCCATACATGTCCCAGGCTGCCATCTGCGACAGCTCCAGGAAGGGCGAGCCCGGATCGAGCAGCGTTCGGATCCGGTCGCGCGGCAGCATCTTGCCGCGATCGAGATGCTTCTTGCGCGCCCGCTCGCCGCCGCCCTGCTTGACCGTGTGGACCTTGTCTCGCAGGTCATCCAGGACACCGGTCATCCGGGCGTGATTGCTCTTGTATTCCTCGGTCCGCGTGCTGAGGGCGCTGCGTATCACTGACATTGACGGTTCCCCGCAGGGGCTTGGCGACGTTGGCTTTGTTTAGACGAAATGCCCCGGAGGGTCACGACGGCGATTTCCGGCGGCATGTTGATGCGGATCGGGATGATGCTGGTGCCGATGCCGCCACTGACATACATCACCCGGCCGTTTTCGCGGATCAGACCATAAGCGTGCCGGCGTGGCGCCCGGCCCGGCGTGATCAAGGCGCCCAGGACTGGCAGATAGACTTGTCCACCGTGCGTATGGCCGGCGAAGATCATCGCGGCGCGTTTCGGCACGTCAGGGAAGATCGCCGGATCATGCGTCACCACGATGATCGGATCGGACCCATTGATCTTCGAGAGCACGCCCACCGGATCGGGCGTACGCGTCTTGTCGTCGGCAATGCCGGCGATCCAGACGGTTTGCCCCTCGTGGCGAAGGGCCAGGGACTGGTTCTCGAGGACCTTGATGCCCGCGTTCTCCAAGGCACGCCGGATGACGTTCCCATCGTTCCACCAGTCGTGATTGCCCAACACCGCGACGACGCCGTGAGTCGCCGACAACCCCGCCAGCGCCTTGGCGATCGGGCCCGGCGCGACGACATTGCCCCCGAGAACCCCATCGATCACATAGTCGCCGCCAAGCAACACCAGATCAGGCTTGAGCGCATTGGTGCAGTGGACGATTTTCCGCAGCTTTTCCAGGCCGATGTGCGGAGCGCCGACATGCAGGTCGGCCAGGAAGGCGATCCGCAGCGGCCGGTGCGAGGCGGGCCAGGCCGCGACCTCGACCGCACGCGACCGGACCACCAGCCGACCGGGCTCAACGAAGACGCCGTAGGCGCCAACCGCCAGGCCGATAACGCAAACGAGCGCCGCCAGCCGCCTGAAAATCCGCATTGGAACCAACCTCGAAACGTCAAGCGGCCGGCCGCACAATGGCCGCTCACAGCGATGTTGCCGTGCGACCAATGAAATGAGACGTCGGCCGCCTTCGATGGCGGCGAACAGCCCACACCGTCCTTGTAACAGTTTGAATGGCCGGGAACATGGGGCCGCATGACGTTTACGTAAACGGCAGTCATTCCGCAAATAAAAAAGGCCGGCGTCACAGCCGACCTCCCTCACCCCCCCGGAGCTTCAGCCCATCCGCTCAGGCGACGGCCTTGAACTCCGCCAGGCCGCTGGGCACAAAACCTGGACCGCCGGCTGCTGCGGCCCCCTTGTCGCGCCGGCCGTTACGCCAACCCGTCTTGGCGAGGTCATCGGCGGAGATGGTCTCAAGAGAGTTCACCATCGCCTCGATCTGGGCCGCGTCGACGATCCCACTGGACCGCAGCGCGCTGCGGATATACTTGACGAATTGCGGCCGCAGCAGACCCGCCTGGCTCATCTCAAAGTCGACCACGCCGGCGACGTAGCCCAGGAAATAGATCCTCTGCTCCTCGGTCTCGCCGAAGCCCGGCCCGGCCGCGCTCAGGGCCTTGGCCAGGAAGTCGTTGAGCGCCGCGGCGCGCGGATCCGGCCGCCACTGGATGCTGGCCTCGCCGGTCCCCATCGCATGCTCTTCCACCAGCACGCGGATCTCGTCGAGCGCACGGGCCCGCCGGCGTTCGGACCGGCTGCGCGCCGTGCGATCGGCCCAGTATTGGACGCGTTCGAGGATCACTTCCAGCGGCGAGGTCTTCAGGATGTAGTCATCGCCCCCGGCCTCGAGCCCCTCTTTCACGTGATCGGCGTAGTCGAGCGACGTGATAAAGATGATCGGCGTGCTGTACTCGACCACCTGCCGCGCGCGCCGGCAGGTCTCGATGCCGTTCATTCCGGGCATGATGATGTCGAGCAACAGCATCCGCGGCTGCACACGGTGAAGCAGGCTCAAGGTCTCCAACCCGTCGCTCGTGGCTATCACCTGATAGCCATTCGCGCTCAAATAGTCGGAGTAGAGCCGGCGAAGATGGGGCTCATCTTCTGCCAGAACTATGGTGCTGCCAATCATGGGAGACGAAACGCCGGATTTCCTTGCGATTTTGAGGCCCGACTATGCCGGAGAACTCATTAAGCAAGCCCTAAATGGGCATGTCCGCCTGCCTCTAATTCGAGAAAAGCCGAAAATTTATTCCCTCTTTAGGCGTCATACGAGCGTATTGAAAGGACGCGCAAATGTCTGAAATTACACAAACTTTCTTTGTGCAATCCCAGCCTCGCCGCCGGCTGCAAGGCTTTGAAATCGGGCCTAGGCGCTGGGCGGCCAGCCCGTCTCACGCTGCCCATTGGTCGGCGCGGGGATCCATGACCCGGCGCCACATCGGCGGCACCATGGCCAGGAGGATCATCCCGCCATATCCGGTCGGCAGCTGGGGCATGTCGGGGGCGTTCCCCAACCCCTCGTAATGGATCGTCTCCTGCACGTGGTGGCCTGAATGGCGGGCGAGATTGTAGACAGTCCAGTTGGTCAGGCGGTGGTTCGAGTTCCAGGAATGCCGGTCGGCAACCGCCTCATAGCGCCCGGGTGCCACCTCCTTGCGGACCAACCCGTAGTGCTCAAGGTAGAAAACCGCGTTCAGGAGGAAGGTGGCGATATAGCACTGCACCACAAAGAACGCAGCGCCTTGCCAGCCAAACACCAGGAAAACAGCCACCAGGACCGCCAGCTCGATGCCCAGATACCAAAGCAGGCGGTTGCCGGGACCAAGCGCCGCGCGGCTGCGCCGCCGCAAGCGATCCATTTCGCTCCGCAGCGACCAGATGTGTTGGCCCAGATAGCAGCGCAAGGTGAACCGATAGACGTTCTCACCCTTGCCGGCGGTTTCCAGGTCACCAGGCACGCCGATCCGCTTGTGATGGCCGTATACGTGATGCAGCCGGTATTGCAGGTTGGATGCCAAGGCCAACAGCAGCAGGCCCAGCCCGCGCTCGAAGGTCCGCCGCCGATGAATAAGCTCATGGGCGGCGACCATCCCGATGCTCGTCGTCAGGCTGACGGCCAGGGTGAACCCGATTGCCTCGACCAGCGAAACCGGTCGAAACGACACGCGCCACAAGGCGAACAACAGGACGCCAAGCGTCAGCGGTGCGGCCAACCACAGCACGAGGTCATAGGCGGGGGATTTGTAGTCCGGCCGCTCCGGCGGATAGTGCACGCCGATTAGGGGATCGAGCAGAGGAACCAGCACGACGCCGTAGATGATCGTCACCATCGACCACCAGCCGCCGAGCCACAACCCCAACGCTGCGGTGACCGCAAACACGTAGGCCAAAAGATATGGCGCTGCGCCAAGCGACTTCATCGAGCCGGTCATTCAAGCTACGCGATCTAGGTGCGGGGCTCTGCTCCCGCGTTCGACGGCTTCCCGGCGCCTCTTACCATAAGCCATAAAATGGCGCTCGCCACGATCACGATCGCCGGCAATGCCGCCAGATTGACCGCACGCCATCCTACTTCATGCAGCAAAGTCCCGGAGAAAAATGTCGACACGCCGACCGTCGTGAAAATCACAGCTTCGTTGAAGGCCTGCGTCTTGGCGCGCTCGGACACCGAATAGGTCTCGGTCAACAGTGTCGTGGCGCCGATGAAGAGGAAGTTCCAGCCAACGCCCAGGGTCGCGAGCGCAACCCAGAAATGCGTGAGGCTAGTGCCATCGTATCCGACCACGATGCAGACCACGATCATGACCGTGCCCACGAGCATGATGTTGAGCGTCCCCAGCTTGCGGATCAGATGACCGGTAAAGAACGAGGGGACGTACATTCCCAGGACATGCCATTGGATGACGAAGGTCGCGTCGCTGAAGGTGTGCTTGTGCAGCATCATCGCAAGCGGCGTCACCGACATCATCAACACCATCACGCCATAGGCCGCGGCCCCGCCCACGACCGCTACGATGAAGGCAGGTTGTCGGGCAATCTGTCCGATCGGCCGTCCACCGCGCAATTCCTCGGCCTGCGGCTGAGGGATCCTGATGAACAGAAGGATGGTCGCGGAAATTGCGTTGGCGACGATCATGGCGGCAAAAGCGCCCGCGAAATTGATCGGCGCCAGCAAGTCTTTCGAGAAGTCCGCCAGCGACGGGCCGATCAATGCCGCCACCACGCCGCCGGCGAGGACGAACGAAATCGCGCGGCTCTTGTAATGATCCGGAACGACTTCGGCAGCGGCGAAGCGGTAATACCAATTGAAGGCATTGCCGGTGCCAATCAGGAAGCCACCGACACAGAGCCAAATGAATTGGCCTTGGTAGAGCGCGAGGATCGCAAGCGACGCCCCGGTCCCGATGATCAGTCCGGCAGTCCAGAACCCCACCCGGCGTCCGAAACGCCGCATGTAGAACGATGCGGGCGCCGCCATGATGGCGTTTCCCGACCATTGCAGCGCCACGGGGAGGGCCGCGAACGCCTTGTTCTCGGCGATCATGTGGCCGCTCAGGACAATGACGCTCACCAGCAGGAGGTTCGAGATACCGTGCAGCGCCCAACACGTGCCAAGCAGAACCAGCTGGGGCTTAAACGCCCTCTTGCCGTTGCTCACGCGCTCACGTCCCGGCTATGGCGCGGCTGATCACCATGCGCTGCACGTCGCTCGTGCCTTCGTAGATCTGGCAGACCCGGCAATCGCGATAATACCGCTCGACCGGGAAGTCGCCGGTATAGCCATAACCACCGAAAGTCTGGATCGCCGCCGAACAGACCCGCTCCGACATCTCGCTGGCGAAGAGCTTCGCCATCGAGGCTTCCTTGAGGCAGGGCTCGCCGGCGTCCTTGAGCCGCGCCGCATTCAGCACCAACTGGCGCGCCGCCTCGATCTCGGTCGCCATATCGGCGAGGCGCCAAGCCACCGCCTGGTGCTCGATGATGGGTTTGCCGAAGGATTCGCGCTCCTTGGCATAGGCGAGCGCGGCTTCATAGGAGGCCTGGGCAAATCCCGTCGCCTGCGCGGCGATGCCGATGCGTCCTGTGGACAGGTTCTCCAGCGCGATCTTGTAGCCCTCGCCCTCCTCACCCAGCATCGTATCCGGCGTGACCTCGACATCCTCATAGATGATCTGGCAGAGGTCGGCCGAGCGCTGGCCCAGCTTCTTTTCCTTCGCCGCCACGACATAGCCGTCGGCATCGGTCGGGACCATGAAGCACGAGATCCCTTTCTTGCCGGCGTCCGGGTCGGTCACCACGAAGGTCATACAGACATCAGAGGTGCCGCCGGCGGAAATGAACTGTTTGGTGCCGTTGATCACCCAGTGATTGCCTTTGCGCCGGGCGCGGGTCTTGAGGTTGCTGGCATCGGAGCCCGCATGGGGCTCGGTGAGCGCGAAGGATGCCGTGGTCGCGCCGCTCGCGATTGGCCTGAGGTAGCGTTCCTTCTGCTCGGTCTTCCCATACGTCTCCAGGATCGCAGCGACCGGCGAATTGGTAAGGCTCATGATCGTCGACACGCCGCCGTCACCGCCGGCGATCGCTTCCAGGGCGAGCACATAGCCGACATGGTCGGCCCCGGCGCCGCCCCAATCCGGATCGACGGTGACGCCCAGGAGACCCAGCTCTCCCATCTCCTCGATCACCGTACGCGGCACCTCACAGGATTGGTCGCGCTCGGCCGCATGGGGCGCCAGCTTCTCGGCCGCAAACTGCCGCGCGGTGTCGCGGATAAGCGTTTGTTCCTCACTCAACATCATAGGATCGAACTCCAGGACCGCTGGCAGCTGCGCCGCGCAGGCGGGTCAGGCCCAGCCCTCGCAGTACTCTTCGGGAACGAGATCAGGATCACGCCGCGTCGACCCATTGGCATCGTCGCCAGGCGCAGGAAACCGCTCCTTGAAGGTGAAGGCCCGCTCGGTCGGCCCGTGCTCGGCCAGGTAGTCGAGCCGGGCCACGCCGTCTTCGACGCTCGGCGTCTGACCAGCCTCGATCCACCACAGGGTCATGATCGGCCGGTTCGCGCGCTCGAACCAATCGCGGCGCCGGCGAAGCACGCTCAGATGATCGCTCTTATAGACATAGTCGAAGAGCGCCTCGGCACTCTCCCAGACCGACATGTTGATGATGATCTTGGGATCAGCATAGGCCTGGATATCGGTGGCGTTGCCGCTCTCACTCTGCAGGCGCCAGACGAAACCGGGGCTGGCGTCGGCAATCGCGTTGACCGCATCGAGCTGGGCCACGAATTCCGCCATCACCGGATCGTCGATCGGCGCGACCGCGCGTGCGACATTGATCTGGGCAAGATGCCAAGCGGTCATGAGGTACCTCCACCTTAACCGAACAAGCGTTAGGCCATTCCTAGACCATCGGACCGGTCCGCACAAATACGGGTCTAACGGGCCGTTACCAGGGGATCTCCGCCCCATCGTAGCCATAGAAATGGCCGCTTTGAGAGGGCTTCAGCAGATCGATGAGCGCCCGCATACCGGCGACGCTGTCCTGCGGCGTGACGGTGGCGTTCGGCCCGCCCATGTCGGTGCGCACCCATCCCGGGTGAAACACCACCACCGTGACCCCTTCGTCCTGCAGATCGATCGCGAGGCTGCGCATCGCCGCGTTCAGGGCCGCCTTGCTCGACCGATAGACGTAACTGCCGCCGGAATTGTTCGAGCCGATGCTGCCATAGACGCTGGTGATCGAGACGATCAGCTTCTTGTCGCTGGCGAGGACATTGTCGAGAAACGCCTCGGCGATGCGGATCGGCGCCAGGGTGTTGATCCGCAGCACCTCCTCCCAGGCGTCATAGTCCATATTACCGATGCTGCGCTCGCGCGGCCCGATGACGCCCGCATTGTTGATCAGGAGATCGATGGGAACGCCTTCCAGCTCGCGCTGGAGGTGGCCGATCTGCTTGGGATGGGTGACGTCGAGTTTGTGGACGGTCACCTCGCCTGGCAGCGTCAGCAACTCCGAGGCGCTCTTGGGCTCGCGGCAGGTCGCGTGCACCTGCCAGCCGGTCTCGGCGTATTGGCGCGCGAACTCAAGGCCGATGCCGCGCCCGGCTCCCGTGATCAGAACGCTTCCCGAGCGAGCCACGATCAACCTCT
>JARRKQ010000032.1:0-26744 GCA_037387885.1 Alphaproteobacteria bacterium
CCGGCAACATCGGTCCCCGCCGCCGGCGCCTCGGGCGGCTCGCTGTCGAAGCTCGCCGGCAACACCGAGCGCGGCCGACGCGATTCGATCGTCACGGAGACCGTCACGGTGGCCGAGAACAGCGCGCCCGCGTCGTCCGTCAACGTGTAGTCGAACTGGTCGGTGCCGGCGAAGCCCGGCTCCGGGCGATAGGTCAACGTCTGATCGGCGTTGCGCGAGACGGTGCCGTGGGCCGGCTGGACGACGCGCACGAGACGCAGCGCGCCTTGATGCGGTCCCCCCGCGACCGGACGAATGGTTGCCGCGCCGCCGTGTTCGATCGGCGCGATGCCGCCGAACAGCTCCATTTGATGGTCGCGTTCGCTGCGGGTCCGCTTTAGGGTCGCTTCTGCCTTTGGTCCGCTTGGTGTGTTTTCTGGAAGAGCGCCCGCATTTGCATGGGCGGTTTCGTCGAACTCGGGGCCAAAGGATTCACGGTCCATTTCGTTCACTTTTTTCTTTGGGTACGGGCGCGTGTCACGAAAACTCTTTGGGACCGCATGAATTCGATCTGCCTTCTTAATGATTTTGATCGCAAATATAGGTAACAAAATCAAGTGTCACATTACGGCAATTTTTGGATGAATGCGGCAACAACGGGGAGAGATGAGTGACAATGTCGGGCACCGTCAAATTCCAGATCGGCGCGTTGGTGCATCATCGCCTGTTCGATTATCGCGGTGTCGTATTCGACGTTGACGCAACTTTCCGCGGCAGCGACGAATGGTACGAGACGATGGCGCGCTCACGGCCGCCGAAAGACGCGCCCTGGTATCACGTGCTGGTGCATGGTGCTGCGCACACGACCTATGTCGCCGAGCGCAATCTCGAACCGGATGAGAGCGGCGCGCCGATCCGCCATGCGCTCGTCGATACTTACTTCGATAGATTAGAGAACGGCGTTTACGTGTTGCGCCGGCGTACGAATTAGAAATCCACTTAAGCGTATGCATGGCCGTCGCTTGACACGGTGCCCGCGCGCGGGCGATGCTGATGTCTTACAGCGTGAGGCTGGGGTGTCTCCGGGAAACGGAGACTGAGAGTAAACCCATAGAACCTGACCTGGTTCATACCAGCGTAGGGAGCGTCACGCGGGATACGCCAGCAGAGCATCCAGGCGATCGCGCGGCAGCCGCTTGCTAACAACAGGGAGCGAACCGCCATGGCATCGGCTGCAAGCAAACTTCGAACCCGCCAATTGTCCCTATTTTCGCTATTTTCCTGTGCCCGCTCGGCGGTCGCCGCGAGCGCCGTCGCGGTCCTCTGGTCGAGCGGCGCCTGGGCGGAGCGCGTGCGCCTGCCGATTCTGGCGCCGACCTCGGGCATTCTGGCGCTCGAAGGGGCGAGCCAGCGCGACGGGGCCTTGCTCGCACTCCAGCACGCGCCCAAGGGGGTGCGCGTCGAGCGGCTGGTGCTCGACACGGGCTCCTCGCCGCAACGCGCGGTGCAGGCGTTCGAGAAGGCGGTGCGCGGGGCCCTGCCCGTCGCCATCTCGGCACCGATCTTCGGGCCGGAAATGCTGGCGATCATGCCGCTCGCCAAGGAGCGCAAGGTGCCGCTGGTGACGATCTCGGGCACGGCGAAGCTCACCGAGCTCGGCAACCCCTACGTCTTTCGCTTCTTCCCGGGCGATGCGGTCGTGAAGACGGCGCAGGCGCGCTACACGGTCGAGGAGCTGAAGCGAAAGAAGATCGCACTCGTCTATCAGACCACCGCCTATGGCCAGAGCGGGCGCACGCACCTTCGTGCGAATTTCAAAAAGCTGGGGGCCACGGTGGTGATGGAGGAAGGGCTTTCGCCCCGGGTGAAGGACATGACGCCGGTGCTGGTGAAGCTGAAGCGCTCGGGCGCCGACGTGCTCGTCCTGCAGCTTCATTCGGGGCCGACGGCGCTGATCGTGAAACAGGCGGCGGGGTTGAGGCTCGGCCTGCCGATCGTCGCGGGCTCGGCGATGCATCAGCCCTCGACCGCCGCCCTCCTCCAGCCGTCGTCGCTCAAGGGCGTGTGCGCCGAGAGCGGATCGTCGCCGGTGTCGGGCGGCTCGGATGCGATGCGCGCCTTCGCCACGGCGTTTCAGAAACGCTTCGGCCGCGCGCCCGACGCCTTCGCCGCCGCGCAATATGACGGGGTGACGATGGTGCTGAAGGCCGTTGCCGGCGGCGCGCGCACGGCGGCGGATGTGCGGAAAGCGCTGGCAAGCGGACGACATGACGGCCTCGCCATGAGCTACAAATCCGACGGCAAGGGCAACATGGCGCATGACGCGGTGATCGTCTGCTACGACGGCAAGACGCGCGTGCCCGCGATCGTCAAGCGCTACCGCAATGTCGACGGCGCCTTGTGAGACACGGCCGAACGTAAGCGCCGAAAGCCGATGGAGCTCGGCCAACTTCTGCTAAACGCGTTGGTGCTGGGCGCGTCCTACGCGCTGGTGGCGCTCGGCTTCGTGCTGGTGTTGAACGCGACGGCGGCGGTCAACTTCGCGCATGGCGAGCTCGTCATGGCGGGCGGCATGCTGGCGGTGGCGCTGGCCACCGTGTTGCCGCTGGGCGACGTGGTCCCTGGACTGCTCGTCCTGCCGTTGGTGCTCGTCGTTATGGCGGGCGCGGGCCTGCTGTTCTCGCTCGTCGCCTACTTTCCGTTGCGGCGCGGGCCGCCGGTCTCGGTGTTCATCTCGACGATCGCGGTCGGCATCATGCTGCAGCACGCGGTCAAGGCGGCGATGGGCCCGGCCGAGCGCGCCGCGCCGCCGCTCCTCGCGGGGCCACAGCTCGATCTCGCCGGCCTCATCGTGAGCCGGCAGGCGCTGGCGACGCTCGCGGTCGCCGCATTGCTGATCGGCGGCACCGCGCTTCTGCTTCGGCGCACGCAGTTCGGACGGCGGCTGCGGGCGAGCGCGCAAGACCCCGAGATGGCGCGCGCGGTCGGCGTGCCGGTGCGGGCGATGATCGCGTCGAGCTTCGCCCTCGGCACCGCGCTCGCGGGTGCGGCGGGGCTTCTCTTCGCCAACAGCTACTTCGTCTCGCCCGAATCCGGCGGGAACCTGATGATCAAGGCGTACATCGCCGTCGTCATCGGCGGCTGGGGCAGCGTGCCGGGCGCGCTTGCGGGCGCGCTCCTCATTGCGCTTTTCGAGGTCGGGGTCGCGGCCTGGCTGTCGAGCCCGGTCGCCGAGGCCGCGCTCTATGGTGCGC
Source organism: Alphaproteobacteria bacterium (assembly GCA_037387885.1). GTDB lineage: Bacteria > Pseudomonadota > Alphaproteobacteria > JAPULJ01 > JAPULJ01 > DATKZM01. The sequence continues at coordinate 3,234 of JARRKQ010000032.1, forward strand.
TCCTCCTGACATTGGTGCTGCGCCCGCAGGGTCTCTTCGGCGAGCCTGTTGGTCGGCGCGTATGAGCGCGGCGCGTTTGAGGGCGATGCGCGACATGACCCCGCGGTCTTGGTTGCGGCCGGCCGCCTGGGCTGTAGCGGCGCTGGCGCTGGCGGTCTATGCGTTCGCTTTCGCCGACAGCTATGTGCTGCGCGTGCTCACCCTGACCGGCTGCTACGCGATTCTGGTCATGGGCTATCAGTTCGTCTTCGGCCATCTGGGCGCGCTGTCGCTGGCGCAGGGGACGTTTTTCGGCGTCGGCGCCTACACAGCGGCACTCCTCGGGCTCAAGGCCGGCACGCCTTACTTGTTGAATATTGCGGCGGCGATCGTCGTCACCGTGGCGCTGGCGGCGTTGATCGCGGTGCCGGTGCGGCGGCTGAAGTCGCATTACTTCGCGCTCGCGACGCTGGGTATCGCCGAGGTGGTGCTGATCGGCGCGCGCAACTGGGTGGACCTAACCGGCGGCGGCGACGGGCTTTCGGGCGTGCCGGGCATGGCGCTCTTCGGCGTGAGCGTGCCGCGCGGCTGGGGCGAGTTCGCGGTGGTGTGGGGGGCGGCCGGTCTGCTGGCGCTCCTGGCCCGCCGGCTTCAGCGCGGCCTGCCAATGCGCGTGCACGTGCTCGCCCGCGAGGACCCGATCGCGGCTGCGGCGGCGGGGATCGACACCGACCGCCTTCGCTTCAACGCGTTTCTCTGGAGCGCCGCTTACGGGGCGGTCGCGGGCGCGCTCGCCGTGCCGGTGGTGCGCGTGATCTCGCCCGAGGTGGTCGAGTTCAAGGTCATGGTCGCCTGCCTCGCCATGACCGTGGTCGGCGGACGCACCGCGATCGCCGGCGCCTTCATCGGCGCGCTGCTGCTCTATCCGTTGCCCGAATGGTTCCGGTTTTTGGAGGACCACTACCTGATCGCCTACGGCGCCGTGCTGCTGGCCGCCGTCGTCCTGGCGCCCGACGGGCTCGCGGGCCTGCTGGGTCGCCTCTTGCCGAAGTCGCCGGTGCGCCCCACGGTGCCCGATCCGCCGGACGACATCTCGCTCGCCCCGGCCAGCACGAGCGTCGACCTCGCAATCGAGACCGTCGGTAAGCGTTTCGGTGGCCTTACGGCGCTCGCGGATGTCTCATTGCGCGTCGCGCCGGGGGAGATCGTCGGGCTGATCGGCCCCAACGGCGCGGGCAAGACGACGCTCGCCAATATCGTCACCGGGCAATACGCGGCCGATGCGGGGCAGGTTTCGCTAGGCGGGCTGGCGCTTACCGGTCTCGCGGCCTTCCGCATTGCGCGGGCGGGGATTGCCCGGACCTTTCAGACGCCCGCGCTCGCCCCCGGCCTATCGGCGCTCGACAACGTCGCCACGGCCTGTGCGACGCCGGGGCGCGGCGGGCCTGAGGCGCGGCTCGCGCGTGCCTACGACCGGGCCATTGCGGCGATGGCCGAGACCGGGGTGCTCGACCACGCCCATGTTGACGTCGGCGCCCTGCCCCATGCGGTGCGGCGGCGGGTGGAGCTGGCGCGCGCGCTGGCGCTCCGACCACGCTTCATCATCCTCGACGAGCCGGCGGCGGGGCTCACGGCCGAGGAGATCGAGGGGCTTGCCGCCACGCTGCGCGGCCTGGCGCGTACCGGCATCGGGTTTCTCATCATCGACCATGACATGGGGTTTCTGATGCCGCTTGCGAACCGGCTCGCCTGTCTGCACGAAGGCCGGCTGATCGCCGAGGGGCCATCGGACGCCGTGAGCAACGATCCCGCCGTGGTCGAGGCCTATCTCGGGCCCGATTTCCACGTCACCGGAGCGGGTTGACCATGGCGCTCCTGAGCCTCTCCGACGTCACGGTGCGGCACGGCGCGATCGCCGCGGTGCGCGACGCTTCGCTTGCCGTCAGGGCCGGCGACTGCGTGGCGCTGGTGGGCGCCAACGGGGCCGGCAAGTCGACGCTGCTCGCGGCAATCATGGGGCTGCTGCCGGTGGCGCGCGGTGCAATGTCATTCGACGGCGCAGCCCTCGACGGCCTGCCGCCCGAACGACGCGCGGCGCGCGGTATCGGCTATGCGCCCGAAGGACGGCGCGTCTTCGCCGGCATGAGCGTGCGCGAGAACTTGGAAGTCGCTTGCCCGGCCGGCGCGCGCGAGCGGGAGCGGCGTATCGACGAGGCGTTCACGCTGTTTCCGCGCCTGGGCGAGCGGGTGCAGGCGAATGCCTGGCGGCTGTCGGGCGGCGAGCAGCAGATGCTGGCGATCGCCCGGGCGCTGATGGGCGCGCCCAAGCTCCTGTTGCTCGACGAACCGGTGCTCGGCCTCGCCGCCGGCCTGCGCGCCGAGCTTGGCGCGAGGCTTCGCGAGATCGCGGCGGGTGGTACGGCGGTGCTGCTCGCCGAGCAGTCCGTCACCTTCGCGCTCGAAGTCAGCACGCGCGCCTATGTCATGCGCACCGGCGCGATCGTCGCCCAGGGTGAAAGCGCCGATTTGTGGAATGACCCGGTGCTGAAGGCCGCCTTCCTCGGACGATAGCGCTTTGCCGCGACATCATGGATGGTTGGGGCTGCCCGGTCCTGCCGCTAGACTTCCGAACCAGAGACACACTGCAGTCAAGGCACTGCATTCAAGGCGGAGACGAAAGACATGCGGGGATTGACGGGGAAGGTCGCGTTGGTGACGGGCGGCGGCGGGGGGATCGGCACGGCGATCTGCACCCGGCTCGGCGAGGAAGGCTGCACCGTCGGTGTCTTCGACATCGACGAGGCGGCCGCCAAGCGCACTGCCGAAGCCGTCACAAAGGCCGGCGGCACGGCGCAGGGCGTCGCCTGCGACATCACCGACTACGACGCGGTGAAATCCACGGTCGCGGCCTTCGAGGCCGATGCCGGGCCGATCGACGTCCTGGTCAACAACGCGGGCTGGGACCGCTTCATCAATTTCCTCGAGACCGAGCCCGATTTCTGGGACCAGGTGATCGCGATCAACCTGCGCGGGCCGATCCATCTGCACCATGCGGTACTGCCGGGCATGGCCGAGCGCGCTTCGGGTGCGGTAATCAACATCGCCTCGGACGCGGGCCGCGTCGGCTCCTCGGGCGAGGCGGTCTATTCGGCCTGCAAGGGCGGGCTCATTTCCTTCACCAAGACGATCGCGCGCGAGCTGGCGCGCTCCGGCGTACGCGCCAACGCCGTGTGTCCGGGGCCGACCGAAACGGCGCTGTTCAAGTCGTTCCTCGGCGAGGGCCCACAGGGCGAGAAGATCCACGAGGCGCTCAAGCGCTCGATCCCGCTGAAGCGGCTCGGCCAGCCCGAGGACATTCCGGGCACTGTGGCGTTCCTCGCCTCCGACGACGCCGCCTTCATTACCGGCCAGACGATCTCCGTCTCCGGCGGGCTCACCATGGCAGGGTGAGGGGGCGGCGGCCGGGCCGTCAGTGGGTCTGGCCGCGCCAGCGGTGGACGTAGCGGATCCGCTTGACCTCGCGGAGCGCGATCTCGACCTCGTATTCGTTCGCGTCCGAGGGATGCTCGGCATAGTGCGACATCGCCAGCAACGCGGTCATGCAGGCTTCGCTGAGATCGACGGATTTCGAGTGCGTCTGGTCGTATGTGCGATCAGTAATTCTGTAGTACTCCATGATGGATGCCCATTTCCCGTACGCAGGCCACGGCCAAGCGCCCTCCCCTCTGCAAGCGATGGCGCCCGCCGGACCGCGGCCTGCGCGTCTCGGAAGCTGCGATCCGTCGGCACCGGGCGCCCCGGTGACGGATCACTCAGGTCAAATCCAGATGCGAGTCTAGAGGCGAAGCGACGTCCGCGCGTGTTGCTCGATCGGCGCCAGGCCGTCCTTGGAGGCCTTGGCCGAGATGTCGAGCAAGGTCCGCGCTTCGGCCGCGTAGGCCTCGAGCGCCGAACGCGCGTGCTTGGTCTGGAGTTCATAGGCCTCCGACCAGGTGTTGCAGCGCGCGACCGACTGGGTAACGTCGCTTACCGCGCGCACGCGCTTGTCGGTGAAGTCGATGATCTCGCGACCCACCGATTCCATCGCCTTGAACATGACCTCGCCCGAGCGCACCAGTGCCTCGGTGCTCTTGGCGCTGAGATCGAAGAACTCGTTCATGCCGTCGAGCATTGGCGCCTCGGCGGATGTGGTCGTTTGCTTGTCCTGGGACTTAGCGTGTGTGGACTTGGGGGGTGTGGAATTGCCTTCCGGCATCGTCAGTTTTCCTCCCGCATAAACGCGCCCCGGCCGTGGGCTGAAGTGGTGCGCGGCGTGCATCGAGCCCGCGCCCTGGCCGACCCCTTCGTTGCAACCCTCTGTTGGTCGAACGTTACGAAACGAAGGTGGCGCTTTGATGACGAGGTCGCAAATTTCCGAAGAAATTGTCGGCTTTTTCATGCGGAGAAATGAGGACAAGACGCACAGGACGGATCGCCGCCGCCGTCAGACGGCGGCGCAACGGACGATCTGCCTGCGGCCTTTACGTGAGACCGCGCGCCGAGGGAAGGAGATCAGGCGGCGCGCCGGCGACGTCGCGACGCATTGCGGCTGCCGCTCTTGCCGGCGGGCTTGCCCGCGTTGGCATGTGCGCCATTGGCCGCGCCCTTTGACTTGGGGCGGCTGTGCTTATGCCAGGGCTTGTCGTAATTCGGTTTGCCCTGGGCGGACTTGCCATACGACGGCTTGCCGAAGGACCGACCACCACGCGGCTTTTGCGCTTGATGATGGTTGGACCGGTTGCGGCCGGCCGGCGCCGGCATGGCCGGCTCGTCACCGATCACGGTGAGACTACGTTTGATGAGACGTTCGATGTCGCGCAGGAAGGCGCGCTCGCTCGGATCGCAGAACGAGATGGCAGCTCCACCATTGCCGGCCCGCGCCGTGCGGCCGATGCGGTGGACGTAGCTTTCCGGCTCGTTGGGCAGCTCGAAGTTGACGACATGGCTGATGCTGTCGACGTCGATGCCGCGGGCCGCGATGTCGGTCGCCACGAGGACCCGGACCGAGCCGTCCTTGAACCGCTTGAGCGCCTGCTGTCGGGCACCCTGCGACTTGTTGCCGTGGATCGCATCGGCACGAATGCCGCTTCGGTCGAGCCGGTCGGCAACGCGGTTGGCGCGATGCTTGGTGCGCGTGAAGACGATGACCCGGGACAGATCCCGGTCGCTCAGGATGTCGGTCAGCAGGTTGAGCTTGTCGCCTTGGTCGACGTGATGAACCGATTGCTCGATGCGCTCGATCGGGGTTGCCTGCGGCGTCACCTCGACGCGGATCGGATCGCTCAGGATATCGCCCGAAAGCTTCGAGATCTCGCCCGGCATGGTGGCCGAGAAGAGCAGCGACTGGCGCTCGTTCGGCAGGGCCGCGATGATCTTACGCACGTCGCGCACGAAGCCCATGTCGAGCATCCGGTCGGCTTCGTCGAGGACGAAGACCTCGACCGCGTCGAGCTTCAGATGGCGCTGGTTCATGAGGTCGAGCAGCCGGCCCGGCGTGGCGACCAGGATGTCGATGCCGCGGGCGAGCGCCTTGACCTGGGGGTTTTGGCCGACGCCGCCGAAGATGACGGTGTGGTGCAGGCGCAGATGCTTGGCATAAGCGCGGAACTCCTCGCCGATCTGGATCGCGAGCTCGCGGGTCGGCGCCAGGATCAGCGCGCGCGGCCGGCGCGGGCCGGCATTATCGCGCTTGGCGGCAAGCTGGTGCAGGATCGGCAGCGCGAAGGCCGCCGTCTTGCCGGTGCCCGTCTGGGCGATGCCCAGCATGTCACGGCCTTGAAGAAGCTTTGGGATGGCCCGGGCCTGGATCGGCGTCGGGACGGTATGGTTACGAGCCTGCAAGGCACGCTCAATGGGCTCGGCAAGGCCGAGTTCCGAGAAAGTATTAATGGTCACGTAGTTTCCTTTGTGCGCCTGTCAGCGCGGATCCGCGTCCTGGACGCGGCCGTACCCCGGCGTTCTGCTCGGCTCCAGGCGCGGCCGGAGCGGCAAAATTCTTGTTTATTGTTCCCGGGATACTGTGCCGCCCGGAGGCGGCGCTTCGCGCAATCGCGAGACAATGGATGGAGCACACATGGGGCCCCGCCCCCGATATGTCAAGGAAATCAATTTTCTAGCGCGACGGCGGCCTCATGCGATCGTCGCCGGGCTCGCGCCGACGGCGAGACCCGCCTGGACAATGCCGCAGATATATGTTACATAGGTAACATGGTAACAACATTGGCTATCGACCGGACCCAGACGGGCGTGCGGATCGCGACGCCCCTCCTCAAGGTCCTGAAGGCGCTCGCGGAATACAAGGACATGTCGCTGGGCGACCTCCTGGAGGGGATCGTGCTGCATGCCTTCGAAGGCAAGTGCGCCTTCTCCGAGGACACGTTGGCCACGATCGCCAAGCTGAGCGAGATCTACGGCTGCACGCTGACGAGCCGGGACAGCCACCGGCTTGGCGACACGGAGGACTAGCGTCGATGCAAAAGGACTATTTGCAGGAGATCACGGTCGAGCGCCCGATCGATGAGGCGTTCGCCCTGTTCACGCCCAAGGGCGAGGAAGCCTGGGTGCCCGGCTGGACGCCGACCTATATCGACCCGGCGAACGGCGAGACGCGCGAGGAGATGCTGTTCACCACCGGCGACGGCGACGAGGCGACCTATTGGACCTGCCTGCAATGGCAGCCGCAGGACTGGCACGTGCGGTATCTGCGGCTGACGCCGGCGTCGCGCGTCTCGTTCGTCGACGTGACGTGCCAGCCGGAGGGCGCCGGGCGGACGCGCGTGCGGGTCGGCTATGAAATGCGCGCGCTGTCGCCCGAGGGTCAGGCCTACATATCGGAGCTGTCGGACGACGCCTTCGCCGACATGATCGACGAGTGGACCCAGCTGATCGATCGGATGGCGTCACCAGCCTGATGCGCTGAGCGCACCGGTCGTAACGCTGGCCTACCCGCCCATCACCTGATTTTCGATCGAGGCGTCCGAGGCCGTGATGGTCTTGGCTAGCGCGCGCAAGGCGGCCCCGCCGTCGCCGGCGAAGGCGCTGCCATGCATGCAGGCGAGGACCTTGGGCTCCAGCGCCGCGAGGCGTTCGAGGTTCTCGCCGCTGTTGGTCGCGTGGGCGTAATAGTCGAGCCCGGCGCGCATCGCTTCGGACGGGCCCAGAATGTCGTCCTCGGTGAGCGCTTGCTCCCCGGTGCCGGGCTGGGTGAAGAGATCGCCGCAGAAAAACGTGCCCGTCGCATCCTCCATCAGAAAGCCGCACTCCCAGTTATGCGGCGTGTGCGGCGCATCGAACCAGCGCACGGTGTGACGGCCGAGCGAGAGCGCCTCGCCGTCGGCAAGCGCGCGGGGCTCGCGGTCGGCGTAGTCGCCGATCGAGACCATCGCGGCGACCCTGCCACAGAGCGGCTGCGCCTCGGGGGCTGCGGCGATGAACTGGTTGAGCGCGCCGCATTCGTCGGCTTCCAGATGCGAGAAGGAGAGCCAGCGGAGACTCTCGACCGGAAGGATGCGCGCTACTGCCTCGGCCGTGACATCGAAGAGCTTGCGGTGGCCGAGATGAAAGAGCAGCGGCTCTTCGTCGGCGATCAGGTAGCGGTTGTAGCTGAAGCCGCCGGGGAACTCGCTCGGCGGCACCGGGGTGCTGATGCGGTAGATACCGTCGGCGATTTCGTCGACGGTGGTGTCGGTGGCGGTCATGGGGCGATGTCCTGGTTGGAACGTTGATCGCTTGCAACGATGTGCCGCTTGCCGTCCTTCGAGACGCCGCGCAAGCGCGGCTCCTCAGGATGAAGCTTCAGTAAATTGGGATGTAGCGGTACCACATACAATCCTTACGCTCTTGGGAAAGCCAAGCAGGGCCTTCATCCTGAGGAGGGCCGAAGGCCCGTCTCGAAGGATGGATGCAAGCCATGCTCCCTCAATTCACCCCGACTGCGGCGCCCAGCGTGTCGCCGATCTCGCGGTGGAGGACGAGGTCGGCGATGGCGTCGATGCCGGTGGGCTCGCGATTGAGAATAACGAGGCGGGCGCCGTTTTCCTTCGCCAACACCGGGAACCCCGCCGCGGGATAGACGACGAGGGAGGAGCCGATCGAGATGAAAAGATCGCAGTCGAGCGTCGCCGCCTTGGCGCGCGCCATCTCCGCCTCGGGCATCGCCTGGCCGAAGGAGATCGTCGCGGTCTTGACGATGCCGCCGCAGATCTCGCAGACGGGGATCGTCTCGTCGGCCAGGAAAGCGTCGCGGATCGGCGCCAGCTCGTAGCGCTCGTGGCAGTCGAGGCAGACGGCGTAGGTGGTGTTGCCGTGGAGCTCGATCACCTTCTCGTCGGGCACGCCGGCGGCCTGATGCAAGCCGTCGATATTCTGGGTGACGACTGCGGAGGCGTTGCCGCGATTGACGAGGGTGGCGACGGCGCGGTGGCCGCGGTTGGGCTCGGCGGCGTTCAGCGTCGGCTCGGTGGCGAATTTGCGGCGCCAGGCTTCGCGCCGCGCCTCCTCCGAGGCCATGAACTCGCGGAAGTCGATGGGCTTGTACTGGGTCCAGATGCCGCCGGGGCTGCGGAAATCGGGGATGCCCGATTCCGTGGAGATGCCGGCGCCGGTGAAGACGACGATGCGCTCGCTCGCTTCGATGAGCGAGCCGAGGGTTTCGGCATGGGGGTCGGGTCCGATCATGGGCGGGATGATCGGGTCTTTGACCGGCGGCCGCAAGGGGCCGAGCCGCAAGCGCGCGTAAACCCCGCAAGCCAAACCTCTTGCAACATAAGCCGCGCGGCCCGACGATGGCGTTTCGCTCCATGGTGTCCCGAGGTCATGCATGCCGCGCTTCTCCGCCAACATCTCGATGCTGTTTCCCGAGCACGATTTCCTCGACCGCTTTCAGGCCGCCGCCGATGCCGGCTTTAAGGCAGTGGAGCTACAGTTCCCCTACCCGTTCTCGCCGGACGATATCGGCAAGGCGCGCGCGAAGGCCAAGATCCCGGTGGCGATGTTCAACCTGCCGGCCGGCAACATGGAGGACGGCGAACGCGGCGTCGCCTGTCTGCCCGAGCGCGAGGCAGAGTTCCGCAAGGGCGTGGCCTGGGCGGCGGAATACGCCGCGGCGCTGGAGTGTCATCAGGTGAACGCGCTGGCGGGTTTGCTGCCCAAGGGCGCGGACCGCACGGATGCGATGTACTCGCTCGCCAACAGCCTCTCTTACGCGGCGAAAGCGATGGGAGAGAAAGACATCCGCGTAACCGTCGAGCCAGTCAACGATCAGTCCGTCCCCGGCTACATCATCAACCGGACGAGCGACGGCATGGACGCGGTCGACGAGGCGGGCCATCCCAACCTCTATCTGCAGGCCGACCTCTATCACATGGCGATCATGGGCGAGGACATCGTGCCGGCGTTAAAGAAAGTCGGCGCCAAGCTCGGCCACGTTCAGTTCGCCGACCATCCCGGCCGCCACGAGCCGGGCTCGGGCGAAGTCGATTTCAAGACGATCTTCGCCGCGCTCGACGAGATGGGCTACGAGGGCTGGGTCGGCGCGGAATACAAGCCGGCGGGCAAGACGGTGGATGGGCTGGGCTGGCTGAAGGACTTCGGGTGAGCGCTCGCTGACCCCGACCGCCCCTATTCGTCACTTCCGCTTTCGCGGGAATGACGTATCGCTTTAGCTCTTGCCCTCTGCCTTCTCCGCTTTCGCCTTCTCCGACTGCTCTTTCATCGCCTTCCTGAGCGCCGTGCGGTCGCGCGGGGCCTGGGCCTCGATGAAGACGCGCTCGACGCGGGGGTACTTCTTCTTGATCGCCGCCTCCAGCTTGGTGACGGTCTGCTCCACGTCGCGGCTGTCGAAGCGGTCCTCGAAGTCGACCGAGATTGCGACCAACAAATCGTTGGGCCCGAAATGCACCGTGCGCAGCTCATGGAGCTCGAGCACGCCGTCGGTCTCCCGGATCATCCGGCGGAGCCCCTTCACCGTGGCCGGCGAGGCCGACTCGCCGATGAGGAGGCCCTTGGTCTCGTAGGCGAGGAAGACCGCGACGACCGTCAGGATGATGCCGATCAGCAGCGTCGCCAGACCGTCGAGCCAGGCGAGCCCGGTCATCTCGGCGAGGAAGATGCCAGCGAAGGCGACGATGATGCCGGCCATCGCGGCGGAGTCCTCGAGCAGCACGGTGAAGACCGTCGGGTCCTTGGAGACGCGCATCGCCTCGAACATGCCGCGCTTTCCCTTGCGCTCGCGGAAGGCGCGCCAGGCCATCCACCAGGCGCCGGCCTCGAAGACGAAGGCGACCACCAGGACGATGTAGTTGATCCAGGCGTCCTCGATCGGATGGGGATAGCGGATCTTGACGACGCCCTCGTAAAGCGAGACGCCGGCGCCGACGGCGAAGACCAGCACGGCGACGATGAAGGCCCAGAAATAGATCTCCGCGCCGTAGCCGAAGGGATGGCGCGCATCGGCCGGCTTGTTGGCGCGCGCCAGACCGATCAGCATCAGCGCCTGATTGCCCGTGTCGACGACCGAGTGAATGCCTTCCGCCATCATGGCCGAGCTTCCGGTCATGAAGGCGGCCACGAACTTGGTGACCGCAATCGCCGAATTGCCGGCAAGCGCCGCGTAGATGACCGTTTTCGACGACGTCGCCGCCATGATCCGGAGAACCCCCTACCCCGCCTTCATGCGCCTGTCGCCCATGTTGGCCGGAACGACCGTGTCGTGACAAGCGCAGGAGGAAAACACATGAGCGCGGGCGGACGAAATACAAGTGACGGTCGCGGCGTGAACGTGGTGGTGGTAGCGCTTATTCGGCCGGGCTCGCCTGGGCAGCGCGGGTGCGGCTTCGCGCGGCGGCGAGCGCGGCCAGCAGCGAGAGCAGCATCATGGTGCCGGCGGCGAGGAAGACGCCGGCCGGCGCTCCCTGGTCGAGGATCCAGCCATACATCAGCGGCGCCCCGGCCCCGCCGACGTCGAGGCCGACCGAGACGAAGCCGAAGACCTTGCCGCTGGCGCCGGGTGGGGTGACCGCGCGCACCATCAGATCGCGCGAGGGCGAGACGATGCCGACCATGAAGCCGGAGAAGCCGAAGACGATGACCAGCCCCACGACCGGCAGGGCGACGAAGGCGACGAGGCACATCGCCGTCGCGCCGGCAAGGAATCCGATCGCCGCGATGAGGTCGAAGCGGCGGAGCTTGTCGGCGACCCAGCCGCCGGAGAGCACGCCCGCCGCCCCGCCGACGAGCAGCGCCGTGAGCGCCGCATTGGCCGAGACGAGCGGCGTGCCGAAGAGCGCGCCCAGGGCCGAGGGGGTGAAGCTCGCCATGCCGACGGTGATCGCCGCCGTCGCCAGGTAGAAAAGGAACATCATCAGGATCGGCAGCGCGGTCAGCATCGCGAAGGCGCTTTGGGTCGGCGCCGCTGCATTGTGCGTTGCCTGCGCCTTGTGATCGTGTTTTAGGAATCCGCTTTGCAGAAACAGCAGCACCGCGATCGCCAGGCCGGCGCAGCCGACGATGGCGAGCGCCAGCCGCCAACTGAACATCGCGGTCAGGAACACCATGACCGGCGGCGCCACCGACCAGCCGACATGGCCGCTGAAGGTGTGGATCGAATAGGCCCGGCCGAGCCGGTGCTCGCTGACCGAGGCGCCGAGGATGGTGTAGTCGGCGGGATGGAAGACGCTGTTCCCGAGCCCCGCGAGGAAGGCCAGGATGAGGAAGGGCAGATAGCCCGCGGCCATGCTCATCATCGCCACCGAGAACGACAGCAGCGTGAGCCCGCCGATCAGGATGTAGCGCGCGCCGAAGCGGTCGACCGCCATGCCCATCGGGTACTGCGCCGAGCCCGAGGCAATGGAGAAGGCCGTCACCATCCCGCCCAGCGCGGGGTAGCTCAAGCCCAGCTCGGTCTTCAGGATCGGGAAGAGCGGCGGCAGGACGAAGAGATAGAAATGGCTGAAGAAATGCGCGCCGCCGACGAGGCTGATCCCGCGCGCATCGCTGCCCATCCGGATCGCCGGTGCGGTCACGTCCCTGCTCCCAACGTCGTCTTAGGTGCGGCCGTCGGCATCGTCCTGCTTTCGTCGTCGCGCCAAGCGGGCCCGTCGAGGGGCCCAAGGCATCGTTCCCCGGTCACCATACAAGTCACCATATAGGGCAATCGCGCGCAAATGATCACCCAATCGCCGTGCATGACGTGCATGCGGGCGCGCCGGGCCGGGTGGAGTATAGGGTCGAGTATGGGCGGGTCGGGTATACCGGGGCGGGTCAAGTGTGGGTGGGGCGGGTATATATGTACTCGGCTGTATTTGGCCGGGCATAGCGCTCCGTCCTTGGCGCTCGGCGGGAATTCCGCTAGCAAGGCCGGGTCGTTCGGTGATCTCCTGACGGGCCCCAGACGGACCCCAGACGAACTATGGCGAGCAAAATCCATCCGGTCATCTTATGCGGCGGCGCCGGCACGCGGCTGTGGCCGCTGTCGCGAGCGCTTTATCCCAAGCAGCTGCTGGCGCTGACCGGCCCGCGCAGCCTGTTGCAAGAGACCGCCATGCGCGTCGCCGATCCAGACCGGTTCGCGGCGCCCCTTTTTCTGAGCAACGAGGATCATCGTTTCCTGATCGCCGAGCAGCTTCGCGAGGCGGGCGTGGCGTCGGCGCGGCTCGTGCTCGAGCCGGCTGCCCGCAACACAGCGCCGGCCATCGCGGCGGGCGCGCTGTTGCTCGCACAGGCCGACCCTGAAGCGGTGATGCTGGTGATGCCGTCGGACCATGTGATCGGCGACGAGGCGGCATTCGGGCGCGCGGTAGCGACCGCGGCGGAGGCTGCCGCGACCGGCGTGCTGGTCACCTTCGGCATCGAGCCGACGGGGCCGGAGACGGGCTACGGCTATATCGAGCGCGGGGCACCGCTCGCCAACATTCCGGGCGCGTTCAAGGTTACGCGGTTCGTTGAGAAACCCGACGCCGAAGCGGCGACCGCGATGCTCGCCGCGGGCGGGTTCTCGTGGAACAGCGGCATGTTTCTGTTCCGCGCCCAGCGCTTCCTCGAAGAGCTGGCGCTGCACGCGCCGGCGATGATGGTCGCGGTAACGGACGCGGTCGCCAAGGGCACGCAGGAACAGGATTTCTTCCGCCTCGAAGCCGGCACCTACGACGCCTGCCCCCGCGACTCGATCGACTATGCGGTAATGGAGAAGACGGCCGACGCCGTCGTCGTGCCCGCCGATCTCCGCTGGAGCGATGTCGGCGCCTGGTCGACGCTGTGGGAGATCGGCGAGACCGACACCGGCGGCAATGTGATCCTGGGCGACGTGATCGCCGAGGATGCGAAGAACTCCTACCTGCGCAGCGAGGCGCGGCTGCTTGCGGCCGTGGGCGTCGAGGATATCGTGGTCGTGGCGACCGAGGACGCGGTGCTGGTCGCGCCGCGCGACCGGGTGCAGGACGTGAAGCTGGTGACCGAGCAGCTCGCCGCCGCGGGGCGCGCCGAGCAGGAAAGCCACCCTGTCGTCCACCGGCCCTGGGGCAGCTACCAGAGCGTCGATGCAGGCGACGGCTTTCAGGTCAAGCGCATCATCGTGCGCCCCGGCGCGCGGCTGTCGCTGCAGAAGCACGCCAAGCGCGCCGAGCACTGGATCGTGGTGCGCGGCACGGCGCGGGTCACGCGCGACGAGGAGGTGTTCGATCTCGAGGTTGGCGAGTCGGTCGATATACCCCTGGGCGCGGTGCATCGTCTTGAATGTATCAGCGAGGCGCCGCTCCATCTGATCGAGGTGCAGCTCGGCAGCTATCTGGGCGAGGACGATATCGTGCGGCTCGACGACGAATATGGACGGGCCTGAGATCAGCACAGGACCATCGCCCAGGGGAAAAAGCGGTGGAAAATGACCCGCCCCACTGTGGATAAGTCGCCCGTTCCGGAAAAAATATTACGGCAGTCCAGCTAGTTACGTTGTGGATAAGCGTTATCCACGAAACGGGGGACAAATTTCGCGAGTCCGCGAACACTTGCAAACGCCGGCCCGCTCGCCCGTCGTGGCCACCAACACATCAGGAGCCCCGCCGCATGACCAACCATCGCACCAGCACTGCCGCCTCATGCGCCCTGCTGATCGCGCTCATTACGGGCGCGCCGCCGGGCTTTGCGGCAGAGAAACCCGCCGCCGATCCCCTCGTCGCGGTCAACACGTCCTTCCGCACAATCTATGCAAAACGGCGGGCGGAGATCCTGAAACGCGCCGAGCCGATCATCATCGTAAAGTTCGACGCGGCGGTCCTGCGCCATCGCGGAACGCGGCGCGAGGTCAATTTCACGCCGCGCCTCTATCACGAAACCAAATCCGTCTCGCACACGGTGCTGGCGGCGGTGGCGGCGCTGACGGGCAAGACCGGCCGGCCCCTGGGCCCGGCGACGCGGACGCAGCTTTCGGGTCTCCGCGCGCTGATCCCGCCCGCCGAGGCGAGCCTCGCGGGGCGCGGCTGGCCGGCCGGGGTGACCGCGACGCATCGGGCGATGCTCGGCGCGACGCGGGCCTTCATCGACAAGGTCTTGGCCGCCGGTCGCGTGCGCGGCAGCACGCTCAACGGCTTCGCCCGGCGCATGCAGCCCTACGTGCTGGAGAGCGGGCGGGTCGCCGCGGAGGCGCAGTTGAACAGCCTGCATGCGCTGATGACGCGCTGGCGGCGGGAATTGGGGCCGGCCTGGGCGCGGGTCTGGGTGGTCAACCTGGCCCCGCGCCAGGCGCGGCCGGGCAATCTGCAGCACACCTACCTCAAGCGGATGATGGGCGCGAAGGCCGACGGACAGCGCCTCATCACCGGCGAGAACATCTTCGACGAGACGGGCGCGCTCCGCCTCCTCGGCACCATCATCCTCGACCGCGCCGCCTCGCGGGCCTTCTTCGGCGACCCGGCGCGGCTGGAGCGCGATTTCCTGTCGGACGCCGCCGCCGCCCATGTCGGGCGGATCTTCGGCGACAAAGCCAAATAGCCGCGACGGAAACGGCGGGCCCAGGCGTTAGGGAACGAACGGTCCACATTGCGGGGGAAACGATGCGACGTCGCGGCCTGGCGGTACTCGCCGCTTTCTGCCTCTTCAGCACCGCCGCCGGCGCGGCCGGCCTCCAACGCATAGACCTGCCCGGAAACGGCGCCGCACCCCCGCTGGTCGGCGCGGTCTGGACCCCGTGCGCCCGGCCGGCCGGTCTGGTCCGCCTGCGGCGGATCATGGTGCCGGGGGTGATGAACTGCCCGGTCAAGGGCACGAAGCTGCCGCTGATCGTGATCTCGCACGGCTTCAACGGCTGGTTCGGCGGCCATCACGATATGGCGGAGGCGCTCGCCGATGTGGGGTTCGTTGTCGCGGCAATCACGCATAAGAATGAATTCGGCCGATCCTGGCACGCGGGCCGGCCGGCGGCGATCAAGCGTCTGATCGATCATATGCTTAAGCGCTGGCCCGAACGGACCCGCATCGACGCCTCGCGTATCGGCTTCTTCGGCTTTTCGCGCGGCGGCTATACCGGCCTCGTCCTGGTGGGCGGGGTGCCGAATTTCTGGCGGATCGTCCGCCATTGCCGGGAGGTTCCGGCCGATCCCGTCTGCCGGCCCACCAGCGCGCCGCGCCGCCGCAGCGGCGGCACCGCCAAGCGCGCGAAACCGGTCTATGTGCATGACGCGCGGATCAAGGCGGCGGTGATCGCGGCCCCGTTGGGCGTCATCTTCGGGCGCGAGGCGCTCAAATCCGTCCGCGTGCCGATCCAGCTCTGGCGCGCTGAAAAGGACAAACGCGAGCTCTTTCCCTATCACACGGATGCCGTGGCCAAGGCCCTGCCAAACAAGCCCGACTACCGGCTCGTGCCGGCCGGGCATTTTGCCTTTCTGGCGCCGTGCACGGCGCGTCAGGCCGAAGCGATCCCGGCCCTCTGCCGCGATGCGAACGGCTTCGACCGCGTTGCCTTTCACAAACGCTTCAACGCGGCGGTCACGAAATTCTTCAAGGAAAACCTGCGCTAACGCTCGGACGCCTGCCCTAGCGCGCGGACGAAAGCGCCGACCGGGCGGCATCGTCGAAGCCGACGATCACCGCGTCGCCGATCTCGAAGACGGGGCGCTTGACGATGGCGGGATGGGCGACGAGCAGCGCCACGATCTCGTCGTCGCCGGCAACCGCGCGCTCGCTTTCGCCGAGCCCCCGCCACGTGGTCCCGCGCTTGTTGACCAGGCGCTCGGCGCCCACCGCTCCCAGCCAGCGGCGGAGCTGGTCCGCCTCCACCCCGTCGGCGCGGAGATCGTGAAAGCGATGCTCGATCCCCTCGCCTTTCAGCCAAGCGCGCGCCTTGCGGCAGGTGTCGCAGGACTTGAGCCCGTTAACCACGATCATCGGCGGATATCCTCGAAATGTGCCGTTCGAGCTTAACGGTCTCGGGCCGGCATCGCCATCGGTCGTTCATTGAGAGGCTCGTGTGGCACCCAAACATCGTAAACGGATATTCATCATTGCCGCCCGCTTAACTTATTGTAAAATTTGAATAATTTCCCGGATAACGTTCATGATCGATCAAGGAATATTGTGTATTTCATACGTCCATACACAAGGATTCGCGTACCAGAACTCGCCAAGAAGGTGTCAGGGATCCGCCAAGAAACCGAACGCGAAGGGTTCGCATAGGGGTGTCTAGATGATTGGGGTGTTTGCAGGAACCGAGACGGCGCATACCGGCAGCGGCAAAGCAGCCGGGTGCAGCGCGTGGGTGAGGCCATGAAAGGCCGACACGCCACCGGCCTCGGGGCCATTTGCGCCGTGGCGCTGGTCGCGGCGTTTTCGCTGCAGGCCAGCGACAATCCGCTTGTGGCCATCGGCTTCGAGGCCAAGGCGACGCGCTTCGTGAAGGGCACGGTTCAAACCGCGAGCCAGCTGGCGGCCAAGTCCGCCAAAACCGCAAAGTCAGGCAAGACCAATGGCAAGCGCCTGGCCGCACGCCAGCGCCGGCGCGTGAGCGCCCTGGTCGCGCGGCGGGTCGAGACCCAGTCGATCTCGCGCTTCGTGCTCGGGCCCTATCTGCGCCATGCCAGCAAAAGCGAGCGCAAGCGCTTCGAAAAGGTCCTGCCCAACTATCTGGCCGGTCTGCTCGCAAGCGAGCTCGGCGCCTTTGCCGACCGGACGCTGACGATCGACGAGGTCGTTCCGACCGGCCGGCCCGAAGGCGACGTGCTGGTGCTGAGCCGGATCGCCGGCAAGACTGGCCTGCCGCTCCGCGTCGACTGGCGGGTGCGGCCGACCGAGGCCGGGCCGAAGCTGGTCGATGTGATCGTCGAGGGGATGAGCCTCGCGGTCGTGCAGCGCGCGGCCTTCATCGCCGAGCTCCGCCGCAACGGCGGCAAACTCGAAAAGCTGATCACCCGCCTGGAAGGCAAGCCAACCGGCACCCAGGCCGCCAAAGCCCTGGACGGGAAGGCGGATCAGGCCTTCGTCGGCGTCACCACGTCCAACTAATCAGGCCGAGCCAATTCAGGTGGCCACGCGCCGCCCGAAAATCGTCGGGCACGACCGGCCGATTCGGCTCGTATTAACCATTTGTTAACCAAAAAGATTAACCAATTGGTAACCACGAGCCTAAGGCACCCGTGCCACAAAAGAATGGGCCAAGAACAGATGGGGTCTGAACGATGCGAACACTCACAGCTTTCCTCGTAACACTGCTGATCGCGGCGGGACCCGCTGCGGCCAGCTACCAAGCCGGCAAGAAATACCTCGAGCGCGCCGACTATCGCGGCGCCAGTACGAGCTGGCCAAGCTCTTCGACGCCGGCAAGGGCGTTGCGCGGGACCGTGCCCGTGCGCGGTCGCTCTACCGCCGGGCCTCGGTCGGCCTGATCCCGGCGGCTGCCCGCGGCCATGCCGACGCGCAGTTCATCCTCTCGGGCATGTACCGCAAGGGCCTCGGCGTGAAAAAGGATCTGGCGCGGTCCATCAGCCTGTTGAAGGCGGCCGCGAATTACGGTCATCCCCGGGCGCTCTATCAGCTCGCGATCTACAATGAGTGGGGTGTTGGTATGCCCCGCTCCGAGGCGCGCGCGCGGCGCCTTTACCGCGACGCCGCCGACAAGGGCTCGGTCAAGGCGCGCATCATGCTGGCCGCCCGGCACATGACCGGCACTGGCGAACGGCGCGACGACAGCCAGGCCATCGAGTTCCTCGAATGGGCGGCGAAGGACGCGACGCCCGCCGAGCAATGGGCGATCGCCGGCTGGTACGCCAAGAAGGTCTTCGGCAATTTCGGCAAGCGCGCGGCGCTTCGCCTGACCCAGAAAGCAGCGCAGCGCGGCCATGTGGAAGCGCAGGCGCATCTGGCCAAGCTCTACCGGGTCGGCGCCGCGGGCGTGGAGCGGAACCCCGTGCGCGCCTATGTCTGGGGGCGTTTGGCCGAGCGCCGCCGCAATGCGGGCCAGCCCGTCGCCCTGCGGACGGCGAGCCGGATCCCTGCCCTGACGCCCAGCCAGCGCGCCAGCGCCGAGGCTTGGTTGCGCCAATGGCGGCCGGAGCCGTGATCGGGACCCTTTCCTCCCACTAACCGGACAGGCCCGGAAGCAATCCGCTTCCGGGCCTTTTCTTTCTCAGGCCGGGGCTCATTTCCAGAAGAGCAGCCCTGCACGCCGTGCGGCGGTTTGGCCGGTGCGCCAAATCGGCCGGCGCGTTATAATGCGACACTATAGTGCGGCGCGAGGCGCGTCCCGAACGCCCGAACCGCCAAACCTAAGTATTTCCAAACCTAAGGTACCTTCGATATGAACGAACAGCCGATCCGGCCCAACTCGATTGAGGCCCGCGATATCGCGACCATCCTGCACCCCTACACCAACCTGAAGGCCCACGAGACCGAGGGTCCGCTGGTGGTGACGCGGGGCGAGGGCGTGCGCGTCTGGGACCACGAGGACAAGGAATATATCGAGGGTATGGCCGGCCTGTGGTGCACCGCGCTCGGCTTCGGCGAGGAGCGACTGGTGGAAGCCGCGGCGGCGGAGATGCGCAAGCTGCCCTTCTATCACCACTTCACGCACAAATCGCACGACATCGGGATCGACCTCGCCGAGCGCCTGCTCGGCATGGCGCCGGTGCCGATGTCGAAGGCGTTCTTCGCCAATTCGGGCTCGGAGGCGAATGACACGGCAGTCAAGCTCGTCTGGTATCTGAGCAACGCGCAGGACAAGCGCGAGCGGAAGAAGATCATCAGCCGGGTGAAGGCCTATCACGGCGTCACCGTGGCCTCGGCGAGCCTCACCGGCCTGCCGAAGAACCACGAGGATTTCGATCTGCCGATCGCGAATATCCTCCACACCGACTGTCCGCACTACTACCGCTTCGGCGAGGCGGGCGAGAGCGAGGAGGACTTCGCGACCCGCTGCGCCGACAGCTTGCGGCAAATGATCGAGGATGAGGGGCCGGAAACGGTCGCCGCCTTCATCGCCGAGCCGATCATGGGGGCCGGCGGCGTGATCCTGCCGCCTAAGACCTATTTCGAGAAGGTCCAGGCGGTCCTCAAGGAATACGAGATCCTGTTCATCGTCGACGAGGTGATCACCGGCTTCGGGCGCACCGGCAATATGTGGGGCAGCCAGACCTATGACCTGAAGCCGGACATCATGACCATGGCCAAGGCGCTGACCTCGGCGTATCTGCCGATGTCGGCGGTGCTGGTCTCCGATCCGGTCTACCGCACGCTCGTAAAAGAAAGCGAGAAGGTCGGCGTCTTCGCGCACGGCTTCACCTATTCGGGGCATCCCGTCCCGTCCGCCGTGGCGCTGGAGACGCTGAAGATCTACGAGGAGCGCGATATCGTGGCGCAGGTCCGCAAGGTGATGGGCCGTTTCCAGGCGCGCTTGAAGGCGTTCGAGGCGGAGGACTTCGTGGGCGAGACGCGCGGCACCGGGCTCATCGGCGCGGTCGAGCTGGTCAAGGACAAGAAAACCAAGGAGAGCTTCGCCCCGCCGGGCAAGGTCGGCGCCCAATGCGCCAAGTTCGCACAGAGCCATGGGCTGATCACCCGGGCGATCGGAGACACGATGGCCTTCTCCCCGCCGCTCGTCATCAGCGAGGACGAGATCGACGAGATGTTCGACCGCTTCGCCAAGGCGATCAAGGACACCCAGGACTGGATCGCCAAGGAGGGGCTTGCCAGCTAGGCGGGCGGGCTGATGCGTCGGCCGGTCGTCGTTGCAGCATTCCTTGTGTGCGCCATAGCACCTGCGGCCCCGGCGGCAGCCGGCGCAGCGGCGTTCGGCCTGGGCATGGCCGTCTTCGTTGAGGGCGGCGACGCGGCCGTCTTGGCAGCCGAACGCGAGACCAGCGCGCGCTGCCGAAGCCTGACCGCGCGTCTGCGCAGCCTCGCCATCCAGGAAAGCAACGCGCGGGACGCGGCCTCGCGTGGACGCGGCTCGAACCAACGCGCCCGCGCGGAGGTGCGGCTGCGCCGGCAAATGCTGAGCCAGGCCGGCTGCAATCAGCCGATGAAGCCGGGCGACTACCGGCAACGGCGCTGCTTCAATCTGCGGAGCCGCCTGCGCATGGCCGAGCAGCGGGCGCGCAGCCGGCCGGTTTACGGCGCCACATCGTCCGCAAAGCTCGCGCGCATCCGTCGCGAGCGCCAGGAGGTTCGCGCGCAATACCGGCTCTCGGGTTGTCCCGGCGGAAAGGTCGGGAATTAGGCGCCCATTGTCACGGCAATTATTACCGGACCGTATACGGAATACCGGGCGTATCTGATCCGGACATAACGCCGGAAAGAGCAAGTCAGAATTTCCCAGTCTAATCAGCGGACTGCATATAAATGCTATGACAACGATGTAACGTCAGCTTTGACGCGAGATCGCCGTGCCCAGGACCTACTCGGCCGCCTCGCCCGGATTTTCTTCCTGTTGCAGGGCGAAGATCGAGGTGTAGCCCTTCGACCAGTCGGGCGGGATGAGGCAGGGGCGCGGGTCGAACTCGATCCAGCGCGCGGGCTCACCGCGGACGATCGTGTTGGAGAGCGGCACGTTGTCGACGACGCTGCCCTGGAAGGTGAGCGCGTCGGCGGCGGCATAGGTGTGCAGCAGGAGCGGCCGCGAGCGCGGCGCGTTGTTGGGCATCGAGCCGTGTACCATGCGGCAGTTGTGCACCGTGACCGAGCCGCGCGGACCCTTGAGCCAGACGACGTCGTCGAGCGGCACGCGCGGCAGATCGGCATCGTCGATCGCGCCAACCCAGTTGCCGTCGGACCCGTAGAGATCGAAGAGCTCGCCCTCGTGGCTGCCCGGGATCACACCCATCGGGCCCATCGCGTCGTCGACGTCGTCCATATAGACGCCGATGGTGAGCGGCGAGTAGTTCGAATGGGGCCAGAACTGGATGTCCTGGTGCCACTTCACCTCCTCGCCGCCATCGGCCCACTTAAAATTGAGCTTGGAGTGGTGGTATTTGACGTTCGGCCCCAGCAGGTCCTCGGCGATGTCGACGATCGGCCCGCGCAGGCCAAATTCCTCGTAGACCGGGTCGTGCTCGACCGGGAAGGTCAGGCGCCGGAGACGCGGGTTTTCGGCCGTATGGTTGGGCTCGAGATCGAAGACGCTGTCGGAGGCGGTGAGCGACCGGCTCTGCTCGATGAAGCGGTTCGTGACCTCCCAGAGGCGGTCGAGCCAGTCCTCGGAGACGAAGGACTCGAGCATCAGATAGCCGGTCTCGAAATAAAATTCGCGCTGCGCTTGCGTTAGCACCTTCGGTTCGTGCGCGAGAATTTCGTCCTGTTTCATGAGCGGCCTCCCCTTCCGTCCGTATTTTAGCACCGGCCGTTCGCGGATACACGCGAGTGGCAGGCACGATGCCGCAAATCCGTCCTAGTGGAGCTTGATCGTCTTGAACCGCGTCGCGCTGAGGGCATTGACCTCTACGCCGGGCCCGGCATGAGCCGACAATCCGGCGCAAGCGGGCCGGTAATCGAGCGCCAGCGCACCGCCGCCGCCGGCGAGCGCCTTGGCCGAGAACGAGAAGCCCTGCCCCTTGCCGGCGAGGTTCGAGGATGCCGGCTCGTAGGCACCGACCACCGCGTTGACGCCGCCGCCGAGCGCATAGCCGAACTGCCAGCCCAGGGTCTCATAGATGTAAAGCCGCGGAGGCCGGTTGCCCCAGGCCGCGGGGCCCGCAGCGACGGCGCGCGTCTCAATCGCAACGAAGAACTCCGAATTGGCACCGATGCCGATGGCGACGTCACCGCTGACCCCGAGGGTCATCGACCGGAATCCGGCGGCGCGCAGCACACGCGCGACCTGCTGAATCCGGTTCCCACAAGGGCCATACACCAGCATTCTAAGCGCTTCGGGAGCACGCTTGGCCTTCAGGACGCCGCCCAATCGCTTGGTGATGCCCGACGTGACCATGCATTTCGCGATGCTCGTCATCTCGCGGACGACGGGCTTCCAACGGCGGAAGCATTGGCCGGCAAGGCGGCGCAGCGAGTTCGAGCGCCGAACGCATTTATTGATGAGGAAATCCTGGTGCAGGCCCGGATTGCAGGCCGGGCGGCGCTCGGTGACCAGGCACGGCCGCCGGTTGCGGGCGCCGCAAGCCTTTGACGGCGGCCGGCCGCGATAGAGTGCGGCGGCGAAGCGCGCGCGGATCTTGCGCGTGCAGCGCGGCGCGTTGTTGACGCGTCCCAGGCCCCGCCGGTATCCGGGCGGGCAGGAATAGCAGAACCCGGTCCGCAGATAGGCAAACTGTCCGCTGCGCTTGGGGCAGCGCGTCCGGGTCACGCCGCCCGCGCGGCCATGGCGTCGCGCCGGCCTGACCAGGGTCCGCGCCGCCTGCTTGCAGGCACGGGGGCTGCGGACATTGGCTTTCAACGCGGGCCGGAAGCCAGCCGGACAGGACCAACAGTTCCGGTTGACGAGGTGGCGGAAAGCCGGGCCGTAGAGTATGCGGCCGCGGCGCACCGGCCCGTACCGGGTCCGACACGACTGCCGTGCCTCCGCCAACTGGGGGGCGAGCGCCGAGCGGCCATAGCCGGTTCGTGCTTTGCTTTCGGACGACTGCGCAAATCCCTGTGCAGTGCTCAGGACGGTCGCTGCAATCGCGATCGCAGCCAGCCGGCAAATCATGTTCATTCCTGGTATCCCTTTTCTCCAGAGATTTGTCGTCCGGCGCTTTCGCCGGTCTCAAAGGCCGAATAGCCGTGTCGCGTTGCCGCCGGTGATCGCGGCTTTGTCTACGTCGGAGATATCGAGCGCCTGCACATGGGCGTCATCGGCGCCGATGAAGGGGTCGTCCGAGCCCCAGAGGAGCTGGCCGGGGCCGACGATCTCGAGCGCCATGTTGAGCGCGGGGCCGTAGAACGAGCAGGTGTCGTAGTAGAGCCGCTTGGCATACTCGCTCGGCAGCCTGTCGATGTGCTCGCGGCAGTCGGGGAAGATCCGGTAGCCGTTGTCGAGCCGCTCCAGGATGGTGAGGAGCGCGCCGCCGGTGTGTACCACGCTGG
>JARRKQ010000033.1:0-20384 GCA_037387885.1 Alphaproteobacteria bacterium
AGCCGAAGCCGCCGCGCTGGCGTTCCAGATGGGTCCAGCTCCGCACCAGCCGCGATCGCTGATATGTCAGATGTGCAAGCTCGACCTGCAGCGTGCCCTCGCGCGTCCGCGCCCGGTGCCCGAAGATCTCGAGGATCAGCGCGGTCCGGTCGATCACCTTGCACTTCCAGGCGCGTTCCAGATTGCGCTGCTGGATTGGGCTGAGCGTGCCGTCGACCACGACCAGCCCGACGTCTTCCATGTCGACGACGTCGGCGATTTCCCGCACCACGCCCTTGCCGAACAGCGTCGCCGGCACGGGCCTGGCAATGCGGCGCAGATCGGCATGAACGACGTCGAGCGCAATCGCCTCGGCCAGGCCCTGTGCCTCGGCAAGGCGCGCTTCGAGCGAACGCGACGATGCGGCCGCGGAACGCAGCGCCGGATGAACGACAAGCGCGCGCGTACCGCCCGCTTCCATATGGCGGTCGGTCATGACGTTCAGCCTTGAATTGACCCCCGAGGGCGGCGGCTCAGCCTACCTGCTCGGCTTCCTTGTCCTGCTCGAACAACTGGATCGGACCTGTCGGCATGACCGTCGAGATCGCGTGCTTGTAAACAAGCTGCGAATGATGGTCGCGCCGCAACAGGACCGAAAAGTTGTCGAACCAGGTAACGATCCCCTGCAACTTGACCCCGTTCACAAGGAAGATCGTGACCGGCGTCTTATTCTTGCGGATGTGATTGAGAAACACGTCCTGCAGGTTTTGGCTCTTATCGGCGGGCATGGTTCGTACCCTTTGTTATTGGCCTTTTGTTGTTCGGGACGCGGGACAATCCGGGCCGGCCATCTTTCCCCACCACCGGCACAGACGTCTGATCCACGTTCCTCCGGGTGCCGCCGCAGCACTGCTTCACCCGACTACAACTGGAATTATTGCGTTGTGAACATCTTTGCAAGTGCTGAGAGGTCGGAAATCCTAATATCTGGATCGGCCGCGGCGGATTCTTCGCCGTGCCCGTCGCCGACAAGGACCAAAACACAGCCCGCATTTCGGGCGCATTCGATGTCAATCAGGGCGTCGCCGATCGGGCGGTCAGCCATCGGCGACGAAGCGCTCATATAATTCGGAAAGCGCCCGTGTGACCGTTCCGGGATGACCGTTTCCGATGGGGCTGCCGTCGATCTCGATCACCGGCATCACATTCGACGTGGTGCTGGTCAGAAAGGCTTCCTTGGCGGCCTTCGCCTCTTCCAGGCTAAACGGCCGCTCGATCAGTGCAATCCCGTCGCGCTTGGCGAGCTCGAGCACGGCAAGACGGGTCACGCCGCTCAAGATCGCGTCGTCGGTATGGCGGGTGACGATCTCGCCGTCCTTGGTGACGATCCAGGCGTTGGTGGCACTGCCTTCCGTCACATTGCCGTCTTCGTCGATCTGCCAGGCTTCGTAAGCGCCGGCCGCGACAGCCTTTTGCTTTGCCAAGACATTAGGAAGAAGCGATACCGTTTTGATATCGCAACGCTTCCATCGAATATCGGGTGTGGTGATCACCCCTATCCCGGCCTCGCGTTGTGCAGGTTTGGGGGCGGCGTTGCGTGCGGTGACGACCACGGCCGCGCTCGGGTCGACTGGAAACTGGTGATCGCGGGGGGCGACGCCGCGGGTGATCTGCAGATAGACGATGCCGTTTCGCACCCGGTTGCGCCGCACGACCTCCTTCAGAATAAAGGTCAGCGCCTGACGCGACATGGGCGCGTCGATGTCGAGTTCGCCCAACGAACGCTTCAGTCGGTCGAAATGCGGCTCCAAATCAATAAGGTGTCCGTCCTTGACCGCAATGACTTCATAGACACCGTCTGCGAACTGATAGCCGCGATCCTCGACATGCACGGAGGCGCGCTGATGCGGCACGTATTGTCCGTTCACATATGCAATTCGCGACATGACCGGCGGGTTCCGCTTGCTTAGAAGAATTCGAGCCCGACAGCGAAAAGCTGTTCGACTTCTTTCACGGCCTGGGCGGCCGCGAACAGGACCACGCGGTCCTTGGCCTTGATTTCGAGATCGCCCCGCGGCAGCAGCACCTCTTCGCCACGCACGACGGCGCCGATGATGATGCCCTTGTCCATGCGGATATCGCGGAGCGGTTTGCCCACGGCCGCCGACGTATCGAGGGCTTCGGCCTCGATCACCTCGCCCGCCCCTTCGCGCAGCGCGTGCACGGCGATGATACGCCCGCGCCGGATATGCTGCAGAATGGTGGAGACCGTAATCGCCCGCGGGTTCACCACGACGTCGATCCCGAGCGAGGCGATCAGCGGCTCGTAGCTCAGCTTGTTGACCAGCGTCACCGCGCGTTTGGCGCCGTTCCGCTTGGCGAGCAGCGAGGACAGAATATTGACCTCGTCGTCGTTGGTAACCGCGACGATCGTATCGGTCTGGCCGATATTCACCTCTTCCAGGATTTCCAGATCGAGCGCATCACCGTTGACGACCATCGTCTCCTTGAGCTGCTCGGCGATCTGGGTGGCGCGTTCGCGTTCGACCTCGATCACTTTGGTGGTCAGGTCGCTGCGCGTCTGCTCGAATTCCTGCGCCAGGAACAGCCCGATATTGCCGCCGCCGATGATGACGATGCGGTGCGCTTCGGGCTCCTCATGGCCGAATGCGGCCAGCGAGCGCACCACATGCTCGGCTTCGGCGACGAAATAGACCTCATCGCCCACGAGAAGCTGATCTTCGGGTTCCGGCACGATCACCTTGCCCTCGCGGATGATCGTGATGACGATCAAATGCAGGTCGGGGAAAAGGGTCGTCAGCTGCCGCAGCGGCGTGTCGACGATCGGACAGTCGTCTTCCAGCCGCACGCCGATCACCTGCAATAGCCCGTCGGCCATCGGGATCATATCGACGGCACCGGGGGCCTTCAGGCGGTTGTTGATGGCGCGCGCCACCTCGATCTCGGGCGAGATGATGACGTCGATCGGCATGTGATCGCGGCTGAACAGATCGGCCCATATCGGCTTCTGGTAGCTTTGGGCCCGCACGCGCGCGATCTTGGTCGGCACATTGAACAGCGAGTGCGCGACCTGGCAGGCGACCATGTTGACTTCGTCGGCATTGGCGACGGCGATCAGCATGTCGGCGTCCGAGGCCCCCGCCCGCTCCAAGACATCGGGATACGACGCGAAGCCGGCAAGTCCCTGGACGTCCAGCGTATCGGTAACCCGCCGCACCAACTCGGGCGACTGGTCGATCACGATGACGTCGTTGTGTTCGGTTGCGAGGTGGCGCGCGATATTGGTGCCGACCTGTCCAGCGCCGCAGACGATGACCTTCATTCGTATCGTTCCGTATGAGGGCGCGGGGGCCGCTGGGCGCAGCCGTTAATGCGGCTTGTCCGAGCTTGGGACGCCGAGGCTCTTGAGCTTGCGGTGAAGCGCGGAGCGCTCCATGCCCACGAACTCGGCCGTGCGGGAGATATTGCCGCCGAAGCGTGACACCTGGGCCGCCAGATATTCCCGTTCGAAGATCTCGCGCGCCTCGCGCAAGGGCAGCGACATGATCTCGCCGCCGCGATCCCAATGCGAGGACATCGGCGCTTCAGCCCGAAGGTCTGGCGGCAACATGTCAGCCGAGATCGCGGTCCGCGCATCGCCGGGCGCCATGATCAGAAGCCAGTCGATGACGTTGCCGAGTTGACGCACATTGCCGGGCCAGGCGTAGGATTGGAGGGCGGCCATCGCATCGGCGCCGATGGGCCGCGGTGGGATGCCCGCGAGCCGGGCCGACCGCAGCATCAGATGCTCGGCAAGCTCGGGGATGTCCGCACGACGGCCGCGGAGAGGCGGCACATCGATCGGAACGACGTTGAGGCGGTAATAGAGATCCTCACGGAAGCGCCCGCTCGCCATCTCCGACTGGAGATCGCGGTTGGTCGTGGCAATGACGCGAACGTCGACTTCGACCCGCGACGTGCCCCCGACCCGCTCGAAGCTCTGATCCTGCAGCACGCGAACGATCTTGCCTTGGGTTTCGGCCGGCATGTCGGCCACCTCGTCGAGCAACAGCGTGCCGCCGTGGGCCTGCTCGAAGGTGCCGATCTTGGTCGGCCCGCCGTCGCTGTGCTCGGACGCCCCGCCGAAGAGCTCGATCTCCATGCGGTCGGGGTGCATGGTGGCGCAATTCACCACGACGAAGGGCCCACGCGCGCGCGGCGAGCGCATGTGAACAAGCCGCGCAACCACCTCCTTGCCGCAGCCCGCGGGGCCGGTGATCAGGACCCGGCTCGATGTCGGCGCCACCCTCTGGATGGCCTGCCGCAGCTGGTTGGCGGGCTGGCTCGCGCCGATCAGCTCGACCTCGCCACCGGCGCGCTGCTTGAGCGCTTCGAATTCGCGCTTGAGCCGCGCCGCTTCGATCGCGCGTTCGACGACGACGAGCAGCCGGCCCGACTTGAAGGGCTTCTCGATGAAGTCGTAAGCGCCCTTCTTGATCGCCGCCACGGCGGTTTCGATATTGCCGTGCCCGCTGATCATGACGACCGGCAGCCCCGGATAGTCCTTCGCGATCTCGTCGAGCAGCTCGATGCCGTCCATAGAGCTGTCCTGGAGCCATATGTCCAGGATGACGAGGTTTGGCAGGCGCGCCCTGATTGCCTCCAACGCGCCGTCGGCGTTCGCTGCTTCCCTAGTGGCGTATCCCTCGTCCTCGAGGGTGCCTGCAATCAGCATGCGAATGTCGGCTTCGTCGTCGACGATCAGGATATCAAGAGCCATGGAGCGCCGCCTTGCGTTGTGCGGTTTTGCGTTTTGTGGTCTTGCCTTCGACGGGGGTCCCTTCCGTCTTGCCGGTTACGGACGTGTCCGCGGCATTGGTGAACACAAGGCGCGCCGTTGCGCCTCCGCTCTCGCGGTTTTCCAACACCAATTGGCCACTGTGATCTTCCATGATCTTGGCCACGATGGCGAGACCCAAACCCGTCCCCTTCTTGCGCGTGGTCACATAGGGCTCAGTCAGACGGTGCTGCAGCTCTTTCGGCAGACCCGGCCCGTCGTCCTCGACCTCGACCACGATGTCGCGGCCTTGTTGGCTGGCTCTAATCATGATCCATCTGCGGGGCGACTCTTGCCTGCCCGGCGCTTTGTGGTCAAGGATCGAATCAGCAGCATTTTGCAGAAGATTGGTCACCGCCTGGGAGATCTGCCCACGATCGGCGCGCAGTTTGATCGGCGTGTCTGGAAGCTGGATGTCGAACGTAATGTCGTTATGGGCGCTGCGCTGCAGGATTGCGGCCTGTCGGCAAATCTCGCTCAGATCTTCCTCACGCATTACGGGCGCCGGCATCCGGGCGAATGAGGAGAATTCGTCGACCATACGCCCGATATCGCCAACTTGCCGGACGATCGTGTCCGCAAGCGTTTCGAACAATTCCGGGTCGCTGTCGACCTCCTTCAGGTATTTCCGCTTGAGGCGCTCAGCCGACAGCTGAATGGGGGTCAAGGGGTTCTTGATTTCGTGGGCAATACGCCGGGCCACATCGGCCCAGGCCGCGGCGCGTTGCGCGGATTGCAGCTCGGTGATGTCGTCGAACGTGACAACATAGCCGAACGGCTCACCATCGGTCGCTTCGGTTGCGATCCGCACCGTCAGCGTTCGAGTCGCACCGCCGCGCGAAATCATCAGCTCGGATTGCTCCAGGCCCTCATGGCGCGACTGCACGCGGGCCACCAAATCCGCCATCTCCGGCACCACCGTGGCGAGCGGTTTGCCGATTTGGCTTTTAAGATCGGTCGCTAGCAGTTCGGAGGCCGATCGATTGGGCAGATTGATCCGGCCCTTGGCGTCGAGCCCAATCACGCCGGCGGAAACACCCGCCAACACGGTTTCGGTGAACATACGCCTGGCGTCGAGCTGGCGGTTAGCGTCCGTGAGCTCGCGGCGATTACGCTCCAGCCGCTTGGCCATGCGGTTGAAGGCCCGCCCGATACCGCCAATATCCGCGTCTTCCTTGCTCTCAACCACGCGCGCCGACAGATCGCCGCGTCTGATCTTGTCGGCGGCGCCGATCAAATCGCCGATCGGTTTCATCAACTGATTGGATATCAGCAGGCCGACCCACACGGCGGCCATCAGCAGCAACAGGGCGACGACCGCATAGAGCAGGAAAAAGCTGATCTGCAGGCCGGAACGTTGGCCTTCGAGCTTCTGATAGGCCTCGACCGCGCTTCGGGTGCGGGCGACGTGTCCGACAACGGTTGGATCAATAAAGCGGCCCACGTAAAGATAGGTGTTGAAGAACTGGTCGAGCTTTACGAGGGCCCGCACACGTTTGGCGCCGCGCTCGGCAACCACGGCAACCTCGCCCTTCTTTGCCCTGTCGAGCGCCCATTGCGGCACCTGTTCGCGCTGGATCGATACATCGAGGCCCGAGGTCGCGAGCACGGTGCCGCTCTCATCGAAGACGACCGCCTCTAGGAGCGCGCGCGCGGCGGCCTGCTGTTCGACGGCGCGCTTGAAGATTTCCGGTGAGCGCAGCAACAACAGCGCGTTGCGGTTCAGCACGCTCGCCATCGCCAGCGCATCGGCGCGGATCGCCTGCTGATGCTCACGCAAATAGGCGTCGGTGACCTTCAGCGATTCGGTCAGCGCGAGATGCACCCGTTCGCTGAACCAGGCCTGGATGCCGAAATTGAAAAAGATCGCCGAGAACACCGCCACCACGATCGCCGGCGTGACGGCAACGAGACTGAACAGGAGAACCAGGCGCGCATGAAGCCTGGATCCGGCCAGGCCGCGTCGGCGTTGCGCCCACAGCCGCGCGATGCGCCGGGCGATCAGCGCGCCCAGCAACAACAGCAGAACGAAATCGACGTTCAGCAGAATGAGGATCGTCTTGGGATCAGGCTCGAAGAGACGCGAGCCCGTGAGTGCCCAGTATGTCCCGATGCCCGAGGCGATCGCCGCAATGGTGA
The DNA here is from genome assembly GCA_037387885.1 of Alphaproteobacteria bacterium. Taxonomy (GTDB): domain Bacteria; phylum Pseudomonadota; class Alphaproteobacteria; order JAPULJ01; family JAPULJ01; genus DATKZM01. The sequence goes on from JARRKQ010000033.1 coordinate 6,956, forward strand.
GCGCGATGGCGGCGTAGCGGCTAAGCCCCACGCGATGCGCCCAGCCCATGAAACGGTGCCACAGGGCCGGCGGCACCGAAGCGGCCTTGTCCTCCTGTTTGGAAGGGCGATCAGCGGTCCGCGAGGATTGGTTCGCGCGCCGCGCCGTGAGCGCCGTCTTGAGCGCCATGGTACTGTTAGCCTTGGATTTTTATCGCGTACGACCGCATCGCGGTCATTTTAGGCCGCGCACGATCGGGATGTCCAACGCCCGTATTTTCTTGCGCAATGTGTTCCGATTGAGGCCGAGTAAGGCTGCGGCGCGGATCTGATTACCGCGGGTCGCCTCCAGGCTCAGGCGAATGAGGGGAGCTTCGATCTCCCGAAGCACCCGGTCATAGAGGCCGGAAGGCGGCAATCCGCCCTTATGGGCTTGAAAATACTCACTTAAATGGCGATCGACCGCTGCCCCCAGGCTCTCGTCCCGCTGGGCTTCCAAGGCATCGGTGTTGCGCCCGGTATCGGCGAGCTCCGCCTCAATAATTTCAACCCCGATCGTCTCCTGACTGTAGAGCGCGGTCAGGCGGCGGATCATGTTCTCCAGCTCACGGACATTGCCGGGCCAGCGATGGGCGGCCAAGCGCTCGAGCGCCTCGGGCGCGATCGATTTGGCCGGCAACCCCTCGGAGGCGGCAAGGCTCAGGAAATGCCGCGCCAGATCGGGAATGTCTTCCGACCGCTCGCGCAGGGACGGCAGACGGATCGGCACGACGTTGAGCCGGTAGAAAAGATCCTCGCGGAACAGGCCTTGGCGGATCAGCTGCTTGAGGTCGCGGTGCGTGGCGGCGATGATGCGGACGTCCGCCCTGATCGGCGTGCGGCCGCCGACGGTGGTGTACTCACCCTCCTGCAGCACGCGCAGCAGCCGCGTCTGCGCCTCGAGCGGCATGTCGCCGATCTCGTCGAGGAAGAGCGTGCCGCCCTCGGCCTGCTCGAAGCGGCCGGCGTAGCGTGCGGCCGCTCCGGTAAACGCGCCCCGCTCGTGGCCGAAGAGCTCGCTCTCGATCAACTCGCGCGGAATCGCCGCCATATTGATCGCAACGAAGGGACCGGTGCGCCGCCGCCCGTGCTCGTGGAGCGCGCGGGCGACCAACTCCTTGCCGGTGCCCGACTCGCCGACGATCATCACAGTGAGGTCGGTGCCCATGAGCCGCGCCATGACGCGGTAGATTTCCTGCATCGCCGCCGAACGCCCGATCAGCGGCAGGTCCTCGTCGAGCTCTTGTACATTCGCGCCGGAGGCCTTTTCGCCGGACGGCTCCGTGAGCGCGCGGTCGACCAGGCCGACCAGCTCTTTCAGGTCGAACGGTTTCGGCAGGTACTCAAACGCGCCCCGCTCGGCCGCCCGCACCGCGGTCATCAGCGTCTTGTGCGCGCTCATTGCGATGACCCGGAGTTCGGGGCGCAGCTTTCGTATGCGGGGAATGAGATCGAGCGCGTTCTCGTCGGGCATGACGACGTCGGTGATAACCAGGTCGCCCTGCCCGTCGGCGACCCATCGCCACAGCGTTGCGGCGTTGCCGGTGGTGCGCACAGTGTGGCCCTCGCGGCCCAGCGCCTGGCTCAACACCGTGCGGATGCTACGGTCGTCGTCGGCAACCAGGATCGTAGCGGCGGTCATAAGTTACCCCTCGATCTTGTGATTGTTTGTTTGCGTCATTTGACCCATTCGGCCGTTCGCTCGGTCATTGGTTCGGCCACTCTTTCGGCCATCGGCAGCAGGACGCGGAAGACGGTTCGGCGCGGCACGCTGTCGAGTTCGACCACCCCGCGATGATCGCCGATGATCTTTGCCACCAAGGCAAGCCCAAGCCCCGATCCGTTGGCTTTTGTCGTGATGAAGGGATCGAAGAGATGCGCGCGCAGATCTTCGGGTACCCCTTCGCCATTGTCGCGCACTTCGACGGCAATCGGCAGCTGGACCCGGCTCTCGCCGCCCGGCAGAGCGAGACGCATGCCGTGGCGATAGGCGGTCGACAGCGTGATCTCGCCGTCTGCTTCGGGCACGGCATCCGCGGCATTCTTGATCAGATTGAGAAACACCTGAATCAGCTGATCGCGATTGCCATAAACCGGCGGCAGCGAAGGGTCGTAGACCTCGCGAATGCGGATGCGCCGCGCAAAGCCGGCCTCCGCGATCTGCCGCACATGCTCGAGCACCTGGTGGATATTGACGGGCGCCCGTTCCAGCGGCCGCTGGTCGGCGAAAACCTCCATGCGGTCGACAAGGCCGACGATCCGGTCGGCCTCATCGCGGATGAGCTGGGTAAGCCGCCGGTCTTCGGGGCTCAGGTTGTCGTCGAGAAGCTGCGCCGCGCCGCGGATGCCGGAAAGCGGGTTCTTGACCTCGTGGGCCAACAGCGCCGCCATCGCCGTTACCGACCGGGCCGCGTTTCGATGCACGAGCTGGCGGTCGATCGCGTGCGCGCGTGACTGGACGTGGAGCGTGATCACGACCGCGTCGTCGTTCTCGGCGAGCGCCGCGACGCTCAGATTGGCGATATGGCTGCCGACCCGCGGCGTTTCGATGCTGACGCCGAACTCCGAGACCATGTGGCCGGTCGCGAGCACCTGCTCGACCAGCGACACGATCGGGCTGTCGTCGGGCAACAGCTCCTTCAGCGTACGTTTGCGCAACGTGGCGGCGCCGGTATCGAAAAACTGTTCCGCCGCGAGGTTGGCGAACCGCACCCGGCCGTCTCGACCAACCTCGAGAACCGGGTCGACGATGGCGTTGATGAGCGCGGTCGCATCGGTATCCGCCATGGGCACGCCGCGGGCGCCGTTCGCATGTCCGCGATCGCTGTGGTTATGAGGCTGTTGGACCATAGGACGTTGTTCCAATTGCTCGCGATTTAACTTGAACCAAATGCGCTCACGCCGCCGCGCGTTCGGCATGGGGCAGGAAGAAGGACTGCAAACAATTCACAACCGCGGTCGGGCTCTCGAGGCGGAAAAGCTGCGCCCGGACTTCGGCGGCTTTGGGCAAGGCGGCGCAGTACCAGGCGAGGTGCTTGCGCGCGACCTTGACGCCGCGCTCGATACCGTAATGGGTGAGCATTGCATCGTAGTGCTGCAATGCTGCATCGAGCCGCTCTTCCGGTGCGGGCGTCGGGCTCACGGGCTGCCCTGCGAACGATTGCATAATCTGGTTCACGAACCACGGCCGGCCATAGGCGCCGCGGCCGATCATGACGCCATCGGCGTCAGACTGCGCCAGGCACGCATGGGCGTCGCTGACGGTGACGATGTCTCCGTTCGCCAGCACCGGTACGCTGACCGCGCGCTTCACATCGGCGATGAACGACCAGTCCGCCCTGCCCTTGAAGGCCTGGGTTCGGGTGCGTCCATGCACCGTGATCATGGCCGCGCCCAGATCTTCGGCGATGCGCGCAAGCTCCGGCGCGTTGCGGTGTTCGTCGTCCCAGCCGGTCCGCATTTTCACGGTGACCGGGATGCGGACCGCTGCAACCACCGCTTCGATAATGCGCGCCGCTTGCTTTACGTCGCGCATTAAGGCCGAACCGGCGAGTTTGCCCACGACCTTTTTCACCGGACAGCCGAAATTGATGTCGATCAGCGCCGCGCCGCGCGCTTCGTTGAGCCGCGCCGCCTCCGCCATCACGGTGGCATCGCAGCCGGCGATCTGCACCGACATCGGATATTCGGCCGCGCAATCGGTTGTCGACTTCAGCATGCGCCGCCGGGTCTGGCGGATCATCGCCTGGCTTGCGATCATCTCCGAAACGACCAGCCCCGCGCCGAAGCGGCGGACCTGCGCGCGAAACGGCTGATCGGTCACACCCGACATCGGCGCCAGCACGACCGGCGTGCACAGCTTGAGGGACCCGATTTTGATGCTCATTTGTTGTGCAGACTGCCCAATTGCACAAAGAGCGGGCAGTATAGAAAGAAAGCCCAGATATGCAAATACTTTAGGTGGCCCGAAACCCTTGAAAAAGCGGCCGATTCAGCCGGTCATCAGCACGTCCGTGACGAATTTGACCCCGGGATAGGCGAGCGTGATGATGAGGTAGGCGATCAGGATCAGACGGGCTGCCCGCCGGCCGCGCATGCCTGCCAGGAAATGGAGGGCCAATAGCGCGCCGATCACCGCGAAAGCGATGACGGCGAGCACCGTTTTGTGGTCCAGCCTCAGGACGGTTCCGGCCGCCGAATAAAGCGTGATGAACCCCGTGATCAGCCCAATGCCGAGCACGATCTCGCTCGTCACTAGCAGGCCGACCTGGAGCCGTTCGGCGTCGGCGACGGCGGGCAGGCGCCGGGTCAGCATGGTCGGCCGCTTGGCCTTCAGCGCCCGCTCCTGCAGGAGAATGGCGAGGCCCGCGATAGCGCTGATGGTAATCAGCGCGTAGGTCGCTTCGGAGACCACGATATGCGCGATCAGCCAGCCCTCGGCCGCCGCGCCGGACAACGGGCGTCCCGCCGCGTTCTGCCAGATCATGGCAAGGATGCCCAACACCAGGAGATACGGAAGCAGCAACGGCGCGAGGCGCCACGCCGCCCGATTGATGATCGCGATCCCGGCGAAGAGGACGATCGAGACCGCTATCGTCAGCCACAGCGACGCGGAGAAGCCTGTCTGCCAACGGCTGGTGAGCTGCACGGCGGCCCAGGTCACCGGCCCGGCCAATGCCACCACGAGCAGCGCCCAGAACATCGGCAGCCGCCCGCCGCCCCGCATGACATAGAGCCAGGCTGGAACAAGCGCCACCAGGGCCGAGAGGCTGTATACGACGGGGATCGGCATCGCCCATCTATATCGCAGCTTCGAGCCGCACGACAGCGTTCCTGATCGCGGGCGCCGTCGGATCGGGGCGATCCCGGCCTTGGCATCTTATCAGCGCCGGTTTAGGGTCCGCGCCCAGAGCGATCGCGCAAACCTCCCTGGCACAAATGATTTGGCCGGAACTGGACCGTCCCCATGATTGATCGCCCCCGCACCAGCCGCCAGACCCACCACCGCCCTAAGAGCGTTCCCGCATGACCGGCTGCATCGCCCTGATCGTCGCCGCGGGCAGAGGCGCCCGCTTTGGCGGTGGTCTGCCCAAACAGTACCGGCGGCTCGGCGGCTATCCTGTGCTGCGCCATAGCGCGGCGACGTTCGCCCGTCATCCGGATATCGCGCATGTGCGGGTCGTGATCCACGGTGACGACCGGGCGCTTCACGACGAAGCGGTGGACGGGCTCGGCATTGAAGATCCGGTCCCGGGCGGTGCGACGCGGCAGGACTCGGTGCGGCTCGGCTTGGAATCGCTCGAAGCCTACGCACCCGAAACGGTGCTGATCCACGACGCCGCCCGCCCCTTTATCGATGCCGCGACCATCGCCAGGACGGTGGACAGCCTATCGGGTTTCGACGGAGCGCTTGTCGCCGTCCCCGTGGTCGATACGCTGAAACGCGGCGAAAACGGCAAGGTGGCGAGTACTGTCGACCGCTCCGGGCTCTACCGCGCGCAGACACCGCAAGGCTTTCGCTACAACGCGATCCTGGCGGCGCACCGTGCGGCCGCGGGACGCGAATTGACCGACGATGCCGCCGTTGCCGAGGCCGCCGGGCTTGGCATCAGCCTGGTCGAGGGCAGCGAGGCCAATTTCAAGATCACCACGGAAGACGATCTCGCCCGCGCCGAGCGCCAGTTTGCGGCATCGGGCATCGTCAGGGTCGGGTCGGGCTTCGACGTGCATGCCTTCGGTCCGGGCGATCATGTTTGGCTTGGCGGCGTCAAGCTCCCGCACCGCCAGGGTCTGCAAGGCCATTCCGACGCTGATGTCGGGCTGCACGCCATCACCGATGCCTTGCTTGGCGCGATCGGCGACGGCGACATCGGCAGCCACTTCCCCAACACCGATGCGCGCTGGAAGGACGCGTCGTCCGACCAGTTCCTCGCCCATGCAGGTGAGCTCATCGCCGCGCGCGGCGGCGCCATCCTGCATGTCGATCTGACGCTGATCTGCGAGGCGCCGAAAATCAGACCGCACCACGCGGCGATGGTAGCGCGGATTGCGGAGATCCTTGGCCTGCCCAAGACGAGCGTCAGCGTCAAGGCGACGACGACAGAAGGACTTGGCTTCACGGGCCGTGGCGAGGGCATCGCCGGCCAGGCCGTCGCCACTATCCGGTTGCCGGTCTAAGGTGGCGGATGGTGGCCGACGCCCCGACCCGGATCCCGCTCATTCCCCTCGGCCTTGCGACATGGTTCGGCGCCGGACTTTTACCGAAAGCGCCGGGCACCTGGGGTTCGCTCGCCGCCCTCCCCTTTGCCTGGCTGATCCTGCACTTCGGCGGCCTTTGGTGGCTTGCGGGCGGCATCGGCGTGGTCTTTCTGGTCGGCTGGTGGGCGAGCGAGGTTTACGTGAACGGCACCGGCCAGGCCGACCCGGGCGCCATCGTCATCGACGAGGTCGCCGGCCAGTGGATCACGCTGCTGCCGGCGGCGACGAGCGTCTGGTGGCATTGGGTGGTTGGGTTTGCGCTCTTCCGCGTCTTCGATATCGTGAAGCCATGGCCCATCGGCTGGGCCGACCGCCGCGTCAAGGGCGGCTTTGGCGTCATGATCGACGACGTGGTCGCGGGTATCTACGCCGGCGCGTTGCTCTATGCGCTTATGCTTGTGGGAGACTCGAAAAATCTCTTCTAAGGCGCTGAAACACAAGGCAACGAATGTACTCGATGCCGCGCGGACAGCGGGCGTCATGATCGCCACGGCGGAATCCTGCACGGGCGGCATGATCGCCGCGGCGCTGACCGACATCGCCGGCTCCTCGGCGGTCGTCGAGCGCGGCTTCGTCACCTACACCAACGAGGCGAAGTCGGAGATGCTGGGCGTACCGGCAGCGCTCATCGAAACGCATGGTGCGGTGAGCGAGCCGGTCGCGCGCGCCATGGCGGAAGGCGCCTTGCGGCATTCGGGCGCCGATCTCGCGGTTTCGGTCACCGGCATCGCCGGGCCGGGTGGCGCTACGCCGACCAAGCCGGTTGGCCTCGTCCATCTCGCCGTTGCGCGCAAGGGCGGCGGTATCTGGGCCCACCATGAGGTCTTCAAGGGCGACCGGACCGAGGTGCGCGAGGCCGCAGCCGCCCGCGCGCTCGATATGCTGCTACAATCGCTGAACGATCCGACCTCGCCTGACGCCCGACCTGTCGACGGGCCGGACAGCACCCCGATGGAAGCTGCCGGTATACAGCCGCGGGCGGCCAAGGGCCGTGTCCTCAGTTTCGATATCCGGTATTGGGAAGTGCTGGCGGTTCTCGCCGCCTCGCTCCTGTTTGCCGTGCTGGTGGCCATGGTGACCGGGACCATCATGGGCGGCTTCGAGCCCGGCCGCGCCAAGACCCTGGCGAAATCCGAAACCTTCGCCTTGACCGTGCTGGGTCTGTCCACCGTCGGCATGTTCGTCTGGGCACATCTCATCATCGTCATGCGACGGCGCATGTCGTGGCGTGACTTCGGTTTCAAGCGGATCGGGCGTTGGACGGTGCTTGCCGCCTTCGGGATCGGCATATTGGCGATGCCGGTGATGGCGCTGACCGGTGCGGCGGTGCAGCGCCTGCTCGGCCGCCCTCTTGGAAGCCCGCAGCTTCAATTCCTGGCGCCCGACGGGTTCAGCTGGACCATCGTCATCGGCATGATCCTGATCGGCGGGCTGTTGGCGCCGCTCGCCGAGGAGATTATCTTCCGCGGTCTGCTCTATGGCTGGCTGCGGCGTTTCATGGGCCTGCTGCCGGCGGCGTTTCTGAGCGCGGCGGTCTTCGGTCTCGTCCACGGGATACTGCCGGTGATCGCCGCGGCGTTCGTCGTCGGATTGGCGCTCGCATGTATTTATGAGCGTACGGGCTCGCTCTGGGCGCCGGCGATCGTCCATGCGACCCAGAACTGCATTGCCATGACGATCATGTTCGCGAACTTGAAGTGAATAGCGGCGAACCATCCGAACGCCGTTCGCTTTCGGCCCGTCCGGATTCGGGCGGCAACAGCGCGCCGGCGCGCTCCGCCCCTGCCCGACCGCGACGCCCGCGCCGGCGCAAGGGCGCGCTCACCGCTCTGGATATGGCGCTGATCGTCGTGGGTGCGGTGGTGTTGCTGGCCCTGGCCGATCCGATCTGGTCGCTCGTATCGCTTCTGCTGCAGGCGCTCGGTATCGGCAAGTCCGGGCTGCACATGGCCGGCGAGTTGACCTTCACCTTCGTTTACGGCTGTGCCTTCATCGGCACGTTCTACGTGATCGGCCGTCGCCGTCGGTCGGTAGCATGGAAGAAGGTCGGGCTCGTCTTCCCGAAACAGAAAGCGCTCTCAATCGGCCTGATCGCCGGAATTGCCGCCTATACCGTCGTCGGTCTGGTCGATGGTGCGGTCTCGACCACGCTCGGCCGCTCGTTGGTGGACAATCCCCGTGTCTTCGCCGAAGGCTACGAGGCGACCTGGTACACGACGATCCTCTCGCTGACAGTGTCGACGGCGATCGTTCCCTTCATCGAGGAGTTCTTCTTCCGCGGCGTCCTTCTGGGTTGGCTGAAGGACCGGATCCCGGTCATTCCGGCCGTCGTGTTCACCGCGCTCGCCTTCGCCGCCTATCACCAGAACTGGGACTATCTGCTCTCGCTTTTCGCCTTCGGTTTGATTCTGGGCTGGGTCTTTTTGCGTACGAAGTCGTTGTGGCCCGCGATCCTGGCGCACGGCGCCTACAATCTCGTCATCGATCTCTACGGCTATCTCTCGCCGGGCTGAGCTAACTATTAGGCGCGAGCTTCGGATCACCGGTCGGCGCGGTACCGTAGATCGTCTTTGCGCGGCTTTCGAAGGCGGCGACCATGCGCCGCACCGCCTCCTGGAAGACGACTCCGATCAGGCGCTGCAACATGCGCGAGCGGAACTCGAAATCGAGAAAGAAGTCGACCTCGCAGCCGTTGTTCTCGGCTGGCTTGAATTGCCAGTGGTTCTCCAGATGCCGGAACGGCCCGTCATGGCCGTAATCGACGTCGATCCGGCTTGGCCGATCGAGCTTCACCTTCGATGTGTAGCGCTCGCGGATCATCTTGAAGCCGATCATCAGGTCGGCGACGATCAGCGACTCCTCGCGCCTGGACACCCGCGCGCCGACACACCAGGGCAGGAACTCCGGATAGCGCTCGACATCGGCCACCAGATCGAAGATCTGCTCCGGCGTGTAGGGCAATACCCGTGTTTCGCGATGGGTCGGCATGACAGCGTCCCGTTGGAAGAAGCGGTGTGATGATAGTCGCCGTGGGGCGGCGCGCAAACGATTGCGCCGATATGTCGCGCCGCCAACAAAGCCGGCTTGGAGATCGGCTTAGGCGGATTTGGCTCCGTCGATGCGGTCGAGCCGGGCCTGGCGCAGGCGCGCGAAGTCGTCGCCCGCGAAATAGGACGAGCGCGTGAGCGGCGAGGCCGAGACCATGAGGAAGCCTTTGCCGAAGGCCCGAGAGGTCAGCCCCTTGAACTCGTCGGGCGTGACGAAGCGGTCGATCGGCGCGTGTTTGGGGGTGGGTTGCAGGTATTGGCCGACGGTGAGGAAATCAACATCGGCGGCGCGCAGATCGTCCATCACCTGGCCGACCTCTTCGAGGCTTTCACCCAAGCCCACCATGAGCCCCGACTTGGTGAACATGGTGGGGTCGATCTCCTTGACCCGCGCCAGCAATTGGAGCGAGGCGAAGTAGCGCGATCCCGGGCGGATCGTTGGGTAAAGCCGCGGCACGGTCTCCAGATTGTGGTTGAAGACATCGGGCCGCGCCGCGACGACTGTCTCGATCGCGCCGGGTTTCTTGAGGAAATCGGGGGTCAGGATCTCGACCGTGGTGCCGGGCGCGCTCTTACGGATGGCTTCGATCGTGCTGGCGAAGTGCCCTGCCCCGCCATCGTCGAGATCGTCGCGGTCGACCGAGGTTATGACGATGTGCTCGAGCCCCAGCTGTGCCACCGCTTCACCGACATGCGCCGGCTCGTGCGGATCGAGCTTGTCGGGCAGGCCCGTCGCCACGTTGCAAAAGGCGCAAGCGCGCGTGCAGACGGCGCCCAGGATCATCATCGTCGCGTGCTTCTTCTCCCAGCACTCGCCGATATTGGGGCAGGCCGCCTCCTCGCACACCGTATTGAGCGAGAGCTCGCGCATGAGCTTCCGCGTCTTGTGGTATTCGGGCGAGGTGGGCGCCTTGACGCGGATCCACGCGGGCTTGCGTTTCTGGACCGGATTGTCGGGCCGGTGCGCCTTTTCGGGGTGGCGGAGGCGCGCAGGGGCTGTGGGCTGTTCGGTCATATCCTAGATGTGGCGGGGCGATGGGCAGGCGTCAAGCCGCCTCAAACTGACCCTCGCACACTCACATATGCAGCATCTGTCCATACGCATCGAGCACGCTCTCGTGCATCATCTCCGAGAGCGTGGGATGCGGGAAGATGGTGTGCATGAGCTCGGCCTCAGTGGTCTCCAGGGTCTTGGCGATGGTGTAGCCCTGGATCAGCTCGGTGACCTCTGCCCCCACCATATGCGCGCCCAGCAGCTCGCCGGTATCGGCATCGAAGACGGTCTTGATGAGCCCCTGGTCCTCGCCGAGCGCGATCGCCTTGCCGTTGCCGATGAAGGGGAAGCGCCCGACCTTGACCTTCTTGCCCGCCTCCTTGGCCTTGGCCTCGGTCAGGCCGACCGAGGCGATCTGCGGCGTGCAGTAGGTGCAGCCGGGAATGCGCGAGGTGTCGAGCGGGTGGACGTCGGTCTGCCCCGCGATCTTCTCCACGCAGATCACGCCCTCATGCATCGCCTTGTGGGCGAGCCAGGGCGGGCCGACCACGTCGCCGATGGCGTAGACGCCGGGCTCGCCGGTGCGCAGCCATTCGTCGACCACGATATGGCCCTTCTCGGCCTTCACCTTGGTGCCGTCGAGGCCGATGTTCTCGACATTGCCGGTGATGCCGACGGCGAGGATAACCCGGTCATAGGTCTCGTCCGTCTTCTTGCCACCCGCTTCGATCATCGCTTTGACGTTGTTCTTGCCGGGTTTGAGCGCGGAGACCTTGGCGCTGGTGAGGATCTTCATGCCCTGCTTCTCGAAGGCCTTGTGGGCGAAGGCGGAGATCTCGGCGTCCTCGACCGGCAGTACCCGGTCGAGCACCTCGACCACTGTCACCTCGCTGCCCATGGTGCGGTAAAAACTCGCGAACTCGATGCCGATGGCGCCCGAGCCGATGACCAGCAGCGACTTCGGGAACTTCTCCGGCACCATCGCTTCCTTGTAGGTCCAGATGAGCTTGCCGTCCGGTTCCAGCCCCGGCAGGGTCCGCGCCCGCGCGCCGGTTGCAAGGATGATGTGCTTGGCCGTCAGATCGGCGACCGCCTTGCCGTCCTTCGTCACCTTGAGCTTGCCGGCGCCGTTCAGCGCGCCCTCGCCATCGATGACGGTGATCTTGTTCTTCTTCATGAGGAACGCGACACCGTCGCTCAAACGCTTGGCGACCGCCCGCGAGCGCGCGATGATCTTCTTGGCGTCGAAGGATATGTCTTTGGCTGAGAAGCCGAATTCGTCGAGCCGGTGCAGCAGATGGTAGATCTCCGAGGAGCGTAGCAGCGCCTTGGTCGGAATGCAGCCCCAGTTGAGGCAGATGCCGCCCAGATGCTCGCGCTCGACCACCGCCGTCTTCATGCCGAGCTGCGCTGCGCGGATCGCGGCGACATAGCCCCCCGGCCCGCCGCCAAGGACGATCAGATCGAAGTTCGTATCGGCCATGCGTCAGGCTCCGAAGATCACGTGGGTGTCAGATGCGCTCGGCGGCGTTGGTGAGGCTACTTTTCTCGGCGTCTCCGGTATTCACCACGCCCTTGCGCTCCAGAAGCAGCATCTTGCATTCGGCGGCCGCGCGCGGCTTGTGCTCGACGCCCTTGGGCACGACGAAGAATTCCCCCGGCCCCAGCGTCACCTCCCGGTCGCGGAGCGCGATGGTGAGCTCACCTTCGATCACCAGGAAGAGCTCGTCCTCGTCGGCATGCGAGTGCCAGACGAAGTCGCCCGCGACTTTGACGAGCTTGATCTCGTAGTCGTCGACCGCGCCGACGATCTTGGGCGACCAGTGCTCGGAAAAGGCCGCGAACTTCTCCGCCAGGTTGACCTTGTCCATTGGTCGGCCGGACCGGCTCACACCAGCATCGTCGCGGGCGTTTCGATCATCGGCTTGAAGACCTGGAGCCACTGGGCGCCGGTGGCGCCATCCACCACCCGGTGATCGCAGGTCAGCGTCACCGACATGATCGTGCGGACGACGACCTCGCCGTTGCGCGCCGCGGGGCGCTCCTCGCCCGCCGCCACGGCCAGTATGCAGGCCTGCGGCGGGTTGATGATCGAGGTGAAGTCCTTGATGCCGAACATGCCGAGATTGGAGACCGAGAAGCCGCCGCCCTGGTATTCCTCGGGCATCAGCTTGCCCGCCTTGGCGCGGCCGGCAAGCTCCTTCATCTCGGTCGAAATGGCAGCGAGGCCCTTCAAGTCCGCGTTGCGGATGATCGGCGTGATCAGCCCGCCCTCGATCGCCACGGCGACCGAGACGTCGACCGTGTTGTATTGGACGATCCCCTCGGCCGACCACGAGGCGTTGACCGCTGGGAACTGGCGCGTGGCGATGGCGGCGGCCTTGATCACCATGTCGTTGACCGAGACCTTGTAGGCGGGCTTGCCGCTCTCCTTGTCGACCGGTGCCGCGGCGTTGATCGCCGCGCGCGCCTTCAATAGCTCGTCGATCTCGCAATCCGCGGTCAGGTAGAACTGCGGAATGTCGCGGTCGGCGGCCGTCAGGCGCTCGGCGATCACCTTGCGGATGCTGGAATGCGGGATCAGCGTCGGCTCGACGCTCGTCGGCGGAATCGCGACCGGCGGCGCGGAAATTCCGGGCGTCGGCGCCGCGGGGCGCGGTCCCTTCAGCGCCTTTTCGATATCGATCTTGATGATGCGGCCATGCGGGCCGCTGCCGGTGATCACCGCGAGGTCGAGCCCCGCCTGGCTCGCCATGCGCTTGGCGAGCGGCGAGGCGAAGATGCGCTCCCCGCCGTTGCTGCTGGCCGGCGCGGGCATTGGCGGCGGCGGCGCTGCGGGCTTCGCCGGCTCAGGTGCGGCAACCGCTGCGGCCGCGGGTTCCGGCTGTGCGGCAGGCGCGGGCTGGGACGGCTCTGGGGCCGGCGGAGCCGCAGTCGGAGCGGCGGGCTTGGCCGCCTTGAAATCGTCGAGCGCCGATTTGTCCTCGCCTTCTTCGAGCAGCAGCGCGATCGCTTCATTGACCGCCACGCCTTCCGCGCCCTCTTCGACGAGGATCCTGCCGAGCACGCCTTCCTCGACGGCCTCGACCTCCATGGTGGCCTTGTCGGTCTC
>JARRKQ010000033.1:20454-35814 GCA_037387885.1 Alphaproteobacteria bacterium
TCACGTCGCCCGCGCTCACCGTGTCGCCTTCGGCTTTCAGCCATTTGGCGAGCTTGCCCTCGGTCATGGTGGGCGAGAGTGCCGGCATCAGGATCTGGATCGGCATATCGTTTTCCGTCCGTTGGTCAGCCGGTGTAGAGTACGGATTTGGCCGCCTCGACCACACGCGCCGGCTGCGGCAGCGCCAGAGCTTCGAGATTGGCGGCGTAGGGCATCGGCACGTCGGCGCCGGAGACGCGGGCGAGTGGCGCGTCGAGCCAGTCGAAAGCCTGCTCCATCATCACCGCGGCGAGCTCTGAACCGATGCCGGCGTAAGGCCAGCCTTCCTCGACCGTGACGATGCGGTTGGTCTTCTTGACCGATTCCACGATGGTCTCCGTATCAAGGGGGCGCAGCGTGCGCAGATCGATCACCTCGGCCTCGACGCCCTCCTCCGCCAGCGTGTTGGCGGCTTCCAGCGCCACCTCGACCATCCGCGAATAGGCCGTGATGGTCACGTCGTTGCCGGCGCGCGCGATCCGCGCCTTGCCGATCGGCACCACGTGCTCGGGGTCGGTCGGCACGTCGTCGAAGCTGCGGCCGTAGAGGATCTCGTTTTCCAGGATCAGCACCGGGCTGTCCGCACGGATCGCCGATTTGAGCAAGCCCTTGGCGTCCGCCGCCGAATAGGGCGCGATCACGATCAGTCCGGGGCAATGAGCATACCAGCTCGCATAGTCCTGGCTGTGCTGGGCGGCGACCCGCGAGGCCGCCCCGTTCGGTCCGCGAAAGACGATCGGTGATTTGATCTGGCCGCCCGACATATAGAGCGTCTTGGCGGCCGAGTTGATGATGTGATCGATACCCTGCATCGCGAAGTTCCAGGTCATGAACTCCACGATCGGCCGCAACCCCGCGAAAGCTGCCCCCACGCCGAGCCCGGCGAAGCCATGCTCGGTGATCGGTGTGTCGATCACGCGCTTGGCGCCGAACTCTTCGAGCAGTCCCTGGCTGACTTTGTAGGCGCCCTGATATTCAGCGACCTCCTCACCCATCAGCAGGACGCGGTCATCGCGGCGCATTTCCTCGGCCATGGCGTCGCGCAGCGCCTCGCGGACGGTCATCGAGGCGACCTCGCCGGAATAGGCTTCCTCGTCCGGCACCGGTGCGGCCGCGGGCGGCGGTGCGGCGGCGGGTTCGGGCGGCGTCGGCGCCTCGGCTTGAGGTTCGGGCGCTTCGGTTGGGGCCGCAGCGCCGTTACCACCCGCGGCGGGTACGGCATCCAGTGCCGAGGCATCCTCGCCATCGGCCAACAGCAACGCGATCACCTGATTGACGGGGACCGCCTCGGTGCCCTCCGCAACCATGATCTTGCCGAGCACGCCCTCATCGACGGCTTCGACCTCCATGGTCGCCTTGTCTGTCTCGATCTCGGCGATCACGTCGCCTGAATGGACGCTGTCGCCCTCGGCCTTCAGCCACTTGGCGAGCGTGCCCTCGGTCATCGTCGGTGAGAGCGCCGGCATCAGCACTTCAACGGGCATGGCGCGCTCCCGCAATGCGTTTCGGGATGCCAAGCTTACCGGCAAGCGCGCTCATGCAACCTGCTCCGCCAGCACGTCGGTCCAGAGCTCGCTCGGATCGGGCTCCTGGCTGTTCTGGGCGAATTCGGCGGAGGCGTTGACGACGTCGCGGACCTGCTTGTCGATCTCCTTCAGCGCCGCCTCGTCCGCCGTCTTGGCAGCCAGCATCTCATTGCGCAGATGGTCAATCGGGTCGCGCTCCTCGCGCACCTTCTGGACTTCCTCGCGGGTCCGGTATTTGGCCGGGTCCGACATTGAGTGGCCTCTGTAACGGTATGTCACCATTTCGAGGATGAACGGCCCCTTGCCGGCGCGTGCATGGGCGACCGCCTTGGCCCCGGCCTCGCGCACCGCCATCACGTCCATGCCGTCGACCTGCTCGCCCGGGATGCCGTGGGCGCCGCCGCGATGGCATAGATCGACGGTCGCCGAGGAGCGGTTGATCGCCGTGCCCATGGCGTATTTGTTGTTTTCGATGATGTAGATGACCGGCAGCTTCCAGAGCGACGCCATGTTGAAGGACTCGTAGACTTGGCCCTGGTTCGCCGCACCATCGCCGAAATAGGTGAGGCTGACGCGGTTGTCCTCTTTGTATTTGTGCGCGAAGGCGATGCCGGTGCCGAGCGAGACGTTGGCGCCGACGATGCCGTGCCCGCCGTAGAAGTTCTTCTCGGCGGAGAACATGTGCATCGAGCCGCCCTTGCCCTTGGAGTAGCCGCCGCGCCGTCCCGTCAGCTCGGCCATCACCCCGTCGGGGTCCATGCCGCAGGCGAGCATGTGGCCGTGGTCGCGATAGGCGGTGATGACGGTGTCGCCCTCCTCCAGGATCGACTGTATGCCAATCACCACGGCTTCCTGGCCAATGTACAGATGGCAGAAGCCGCCGATGAGGCCCATGCCGTAAAGCTGGCCCGCCTTCTCTTCGAAGCGGCGGATGAGGAGCATTTGTCGGTAGAGCTCGCGCTGAAGCTCGGGCGAGGCTTTCGCGGGCTTGGCCTTGCGTGTCGATGCCGGCTTTGCCGCGGTTTTCTTCGGAGGTGTTTTGGATTTCTTTGTCGGGCGCGCCATGCGCGTCTCCCCTGCGCGCGGATGGAGCTCGGCGTAATGCGTGTGTATGCAACCCGTTGCGCCGATCTCACAGAGGGTTAACAGGTACGCGAAACGCTCCCGGCCTGCAAGTTGGCGCGGCGGCGGGTCAGATAATTAGAACCATCATTTCGGAAATGGGCGGGCCCGCGCAATTTCGGGACCGGTAATATCTTACCGGTCGTAAATCACGACCTCGTTCGGGCGCACCAGATTGAGCATCTGGCGTACCTGCTCGTCGAGCATGTCTTCGTCGATATGCTCGCGCCGCAGCAGCGCCACGCGGCGGCTCAGGGTCTGGCGCTCGAGATGCAGCTTGCCGAGCTGCGCCTCGGCGCGCACCAGCCGGTCGTTGATCCGCCACCAGGCAAAGAGCCCGCGGTCACCCTGCACCAGGTGATAGCCGAAATAGAGCAGCAGGCTGGCCATGATGACCTGGGCCAGCACCGGACGCGCGCGAGGACGAAATGTCTCGAGGAAACTCATGGCCGGTCAACGAATCACAAGTGGATTCGATCGGTCAAGCGGAAAATATCAATGGAATCTGGAGCTTAGGCATATGTAGCGCTAAGACTCTGAAACGACTCAATATTTTGATCGGCGTTTTTACCGCTTGAGCGCAGCGGCGCCGGCATAGCGTGCCGCCGGGCCAAGCTGCTCTTCGATGCGGATCAGCTGGTTGTACTTGGCGAGCCGGTCGGAGCGGGCGAGCGAGCCGGTCTTGATCTGCCCGCAATTGGTCGCCACGGCGAGATCGGCGATCGTTGCGTCCTCGGTTTCGCCCGAGCGGTGCGACATGACGGCGGTCATGCCGGCCTTGTGCGCCATCTCTACCGCGGCCAGCGTCTCCGTCAGCGTTCCGATCTGGTTCACCTTGACCAGGATCGAGTTCGCCGAGCCTTGCTCGATGCCGCGCGCAAGCCGCTTGGGGTTGGTGACGAAGAGGTCGTCGCCGACAAGCTGTACCGCCCCGCCGAGCGCCTGCGTGAGCGCCGCCCAGCCGTCCCAGTCATCTTCGGCCATACCGTCCTCGATCGAGGCGATCGGGTAGCTGTCGGTCAGTGCTTTGTAGTAGTCGACCATACCGGCCGCATCGAGCGTCTTGCCCTCGCCCGCGAGCTTGTACTTACCCTTCTCGTAGAATTCGGTCGAGGCGGCATCGAGTGCGAGGACAACGCCGTCGCCGGGCATATAGCCCGCGGCGACAATCGCTTCCATGACGAAGTCGAGCGCTTCGGTGGTGCTCTTGAGCGCGGGGGCGAAGCCGCCTTCGTCGCCGACATTGGTGTTGTGGCCCGCCTTCTTGAGCGCGCCCTTGAGCGCTTGGAAAATCTCCGCGCCCATGCGTACGGCCTCGGCGATCGAGTCAGCCCCGACCGGCATCACCATGAATTCCTGGATGTCGATCGCGTTGTCGGCATGGGCGCCGCCGTTTACGATATTCATCATCGGCACCGGCAACAGCCGCGCGGCCGTGCCGCCGACATAGCGGTAGAGCGGCAGCCCGGCATCCTCGGCCGCGGCCTTGGCGACGGCGAGGCTGACGCCGAGGATCGCATTCGCGCCCAGCCGGCTCTTGTTCTCGGTGCCGTCGAGATCGATCATCGCCTCGTCGATCATTGCCTGGTCTTCCGCGTCGAGCCCGGAGAGCACGTCGAAGATCTCGCCGTTGACCGAATTCACCGCCTCGAGCACGCCCTTGCCCCCATAGCGCGCCTCGTCGCCGTCCCGGAGCTCAACCGCTTCATGCGCGCCGGTCGAGGCGCCCGATGGCACGGCGGCGCGGCCGAAGGCGCCACTTTCGAGCACGACGTCGACTTCGATGGTGGGATTGCCCCGCGAATCGAGGATCTCGCGGGCCTGGATATCAAGTATGGCGGTCATCTGCGCTCCCCTGGCGCGCTGTGCAAGCGGCGTTCGGCGTGGAATGCCTTCAGATAGCCGCCGCCAGCGATATACGCAAGCAGGGCGGCGCACGTCGGGTGGGTCAGGCGACCGCTGCCGGCGCCTGGGGCACGTCCTTCCAGAATTCGGGATCGTGGCCGTAGAAGATCCGCGCGCCCCGCGCCTTCAGGCCCGCGAGGATCTTAAGCGAAGCCAGCATCGTTTCTTTGTCGTGGACCTGGCGCGGCAGCCACATCTTCTCCAAAGTCTGGCGGAGATAGCAGGCGTCGCCCGCCAGCACCACGTCGCCGCCTTCGGCGCGGACCAGCAGCGACTGATGGCCCGGCGTGTGGCCGTAGGTCGGGATGCAGACGACCGACTTGTCGCCGAAGACGTCGTGCTCGCCCTCGATCTCAAGGATGTCGTGGCCGAGGTCGTAATCCTCGGTCTTGTAGCCGTTGGTGCGGATGTGGTCGGGCTCGTGCCCGGCCGCCCATTCCTTGGCCTGGACGACCATGCGGGCATTGGGCACCTGGGCATTGCCGCCGCAATGGTCGAAATGCAGATGCGAGACGATGACGGTTTCGATCTTGGCGACGTCGCGGTCCAGGGCGCCGAGCCGCGCGGAGATCTCCTCGCCGGGATGGAAGGTGACGTCGAGCCATTTCGCCATCTTGCCGAGATAGCCCGCCTTGTCGGTGAAGATGGCGCTGTGAAGCCCCGTATCGAACAGCACCGCACCGTTCGGATGGTCGATCAGATAAGAGGGAACCGGCACCAGCAACGTGCCCTCCTCCCCCTCGAGCAGGCTGTTCATCGGCATGGTCACCCAGCCGCAGGTCATGGCGTAGACTTTGACGGTCATAAGGCTAGCTCTTGGCGGCTTTGGCGATGCGGTCGATCGCGGTCAGGGTGGCGAGAAGGTCCGGCAGGGCCTTGATCGGAATCATGTTGGGCCCATCCGACGGCGCATTGTCGGGATCCTGATGCGTTTCCATGAAGACGGCGGCGACGCCGACCGCGACCGCGGCGCGGGCGAGCACCGGCACGTATTCGCGTTGGCCGCCGGAGACATTGCCGAGCCCGCCCGGCTGCTGGACGGAATGCGTCGCATCGAACACCACCGGATAGCCGGTCGCGGCCAGCACCGGCAGGGCCCGCATATCGGAGACCAGCGTGTTGTAGCCGAAGGAGGCGCCGCGCTCGGTCACCAGGATGTTGCGGTTGCCGGCCGCCTCGAGCTTGGCGACGACGTTCGCCATGTCCCAGGGCGCCAGGAACTGGCCTTTCTTGACGTTGACCGCCCTGCCCATCTCCGCCGCCGCGATCAGCAGATCGGTCTGGCGGCAGAGAAAGGCCGGGATCTGGAGCACGTCCACAACGTCCGCCACAAGCGCGCATTGCTCGCGCTCGTGCACGTCGGTCAGGACGGGCAGCCCCGTCGTCTCGCGCACCTCCGCCAGGATCGGCAGCGCATCCTTGAGGCCGATGCCGCGCGGGCTCGCCGCGCTCGTGCGGTTCGCCTTGTCGAAGGAGGTCTTGTAGATGAGGCCGATGCCCGCCTTTTCGGCGATCTCCTTCAACGCCGCCGACATTTCAAGCGCATGCGCCCGCGATTCGAGCGCGCAGGGTCCCGCGATCAGGGCGAGCGGCTTGTCGTTGCCGACCGCGACGTCGCCGATGGCGACGGTGTGCGGCGGATTGGACGGGCTCGTATCAGGCATTCGGGTCGTGTCCGGCGGGCGACGGCGTCGGTGCCACAATAGTCCGCCAAGCCAAGCAAAACGAAGGGCAAATTCGCCCAATGCTCTACTAGTAGAAATACTAGTAGAGCGGTATCCACCAGAATTCGTCTGGCCATCTCCGCCGCTTTGCGCGATTCACCCAGTTTGGAAACGGTCGCTTAGGAGTATCCGCCTAGGTTTCTGTCCGGAGAGATGGTCAGGAAAGGCGGACGGCATGCCCTATCTGATGGCGATCCTGGGGGCGCTTGGCGCGGTGGGCGTGATCCTTTGGCGGATCAAGATGGCCGCCGACGCGACCCGAGATCTTGCCGAGGCGGCCGGTGATGCCCGCAAGTTCGTGCGCCGGACCCGCTGGAAGAGCCGTCAGAAAGCCGGACAAAGCGCCGTTCCCGACGATCCCCGGGCCGCTGCGGCTGCCATGATGGCGGCAGTGGCGGAGGCCGATGGCGCGCTCACCGAGACGGAAACCAAAGCGATTCTCGGCGAGATGACATCACGCTTCGAGCTGGCGTCTGCGGCTGCGGACGAGTTGCTCGCCGAGGGGCGCTGGCTCTCCAAGGATGCGGGTGACCTTTCCTCGTTCCTCCGCCGGATGGAGCCGCCGGTCCGCGCCGTCTGCACGGAACAGGAAAAGCGCGACTTGATAGACATGCTGACGACCGTCGCGGGCATCGAGGGCGAGATCGACCCCATCCCCGCCCAGGCGATCGAGACGCTGCGCCGCTCCTTGGGCATACGCTAGCCGATTCGCGAAGCGCCGTTCAGGCCAGCACGGTCGCCGCAACACGCCCACATATATTCCGGCCGTCTACATCCCGGCCGTCACGACCATGATGCGGGTCGCCGCGCCGATGACGGCGGCCGGGCGTTAGACCAGCCGGCTCTGCTCCAGCGCGGCGCCGATGAAGGACGAGAAGAGCGGGTGCGGGTCGGTGGGCTTGGATTTCAGCTCCGGGTGGAATTGCACGCCGAGATACCACGGATGGCCCGGCAACTCGACGATCTCCGGCAGCTCACCGTCCGGCGACATGCCGGAAAAGCGCAAGCCCGTGGCCTCCAGCCGGTCTTTGTAGCCGATATTGACCTCGTAGCGATGGCGGTGGCGCTCGGTGATGTGCGCCTCGCCGTAGATCGCGTGTGCCTGGCTGCCTTCGACGATGTCGCACGGATAGGCACCGAGACGCATCGTTCCGCCCATGTCATCGTCGATATTGCGCCGCTCGATACGGTTGCCCTGCATCCATTCGGTGAGCAGACCGACGACGGGCTCGTCGGTGGGGCCGAACTCCGACGATGCAGCATTCTTGATGCCGGCGAGGTTCCGTGCCGCCTCGATCACCGCCATCTGCATCCCGAAGCAGATGCCGAAATACGGAACCCGGCGCTCACGGGCAAAGCGCGCGGCTTTGATCTTGCCCTCCGCGCCGCGCTCGCCGAAGCCTCCGGGCACGAGGATGCCGTTCACGTCTTCCAGATGCGGCACCGGGTCTTCCTGCTCGAACACTTCCGACTCGATCCAGCGCAGATTGACCCGCGCGTTGTTGGCGATGCCGCCATGGGTCAGCGCCTCGTTCAGCGACTTGTAGGCGTCCTGCAGCTCGGTGTACTTGCCCGCCACCGCGATGGTCACCTCGCCCTCGGGTTTCAGCACCCGTTTGACGATCTCCTCCCAGCGGCCGAGATCGGGCTCCGCCCCATCAAGGCCGAAATGCCGGCAAACCTGGGTATCGAAGCCCTGCTCGTGATAGCGCAGCGGCACCTCGTAGATCGTCTGCGCATCGAGCGCCGGGATCACTGCCTCCTCGCGCAGATTGCAGAAGAGCGCGATCTTGCGCCGCTCGTCGCGCGTGATCTCGCGGTCGCAGCGGCAAAGCAGTAAGTCCGGCTGAATGCCCAGCGATTGCAGTGCCTTCACCGAATGCTGTGTCGGCTTGGTCTTGAGCTCGCCGGCCGAGGGGATGTAGGGCAGCAGCGTCAGATGCGCGAACATCGAGCGCTCGCGGCCGAGCTCGTAGCTCAACTGCCGGATCGCCTCGAAGAACGGCAGGCCCTCGATATCGCCCACCGTGCCGCCGATCTCGATCAGCATGAAGTCTGGATCGCTCGAATCGGCCGTCACGAAGCCTTTGATCGCGTCGGTGACATGGGGGATTACCTGCACCGTGGCGCCCAGATAGTCGCCGCGCCGCTCCTTGGCGATGACCTCGGAGTAGATCCGCCCGGCGGTCACATTATCGGAGCGCCGTGAGGCCACGCCGGTGAAGCGCTCGTAATGCCCCAGATCGAGATCGGTCTCCGCCCCGTCGTCCGTGACGTAGACCTCGCCGTGCTGGTACGGGCTCATCGTACCCGGGTCGACGTTGAGATACGGGTCGAGCTTGCGGATACGGACAGAGAAGCCACGTGCCTGCAGGAGCGCGCCCAAGGCTGCTGCGGATAGGCCTTTTCCGAGGGAGGAAGCCACGCCGCCGGTGATAAATACATACCGCGTCATGGACCCTCACCGTATACCAAGTGTTGTGATTCCCCAAAGCAAAAGACGCACGAAATCGGCTTCATCC
The DNA here is from genome assembly GCA_037387885.1 of Alphaproteobacteria bacterium. Lineage (GTDB taxonomy): Bacteria > Pseudomonadota > Alphaproteobacteria > JAPULJ01 > JAPULJ01 > DATKZM01. The sequence continues at coordinate 29,293 of JARRKQ010000033.1, forward strand.
ACAATTTTCTTCGCGCCGCCGCGGCGACGTGCCGATGCCGTGAAGTGGGACGGGGTTTTGGCTGCGGTCGCGGCTCCAGGCGACCGCCGCCACGCTATTTGACCGGCGCTTGCGGGCCTGACGGCTTTTTGGGGGCAGGCTTGCCCGCGCCGGCTGCTGGTTTGCCGGCGGCCGCCGGTTTGCCCTGCACGATGGCGCCGCCCTTCTGGCCGCCGACCCAGGTCAGCGCCATGCTGGTCAGAAAGAACCCAGCGGCAAGGATCGCCGTCGCGCGGGTCAGCAGATTGGCCGTCGCGCGTCCGGTCATGAAGCCGCTCATCCCACCACCGCCGCCGATGCCGAGGGCGCCGCCCTCGCTGCGTTGGATCAGGACGACCCCGATCAGCGCGAGCGCAAGGATCAGGTGAATGACGAGGAGAACGACTTCCATAACGCAATCCGATTTACGTGCCGATCAGCCGGGGGCTTCGCGTCGGCGGGCCCCCGATACCGGCTCTTATGTAGTGCTTTCTCTCCGGCCGCGCTAGTGATCTGCCGGCGCGGATCGTCCGATCAGGCGCAGGCCTCGATAATCGCCCAGAAATCTTCAGCCTTCAGGCTGGCGCCGCCGACCAGGCCGCCGTCGACGTCTTCGAGGTTCAGGATTTCCGCTGCGTTCGAGGGCTTCATCGAGCCGCCATAGAGGATGCGGATGCCCTCGCCGCCGTCGAACCGGTCGGCCAGGTGGCTGCGGATCGCCGCGTGGATCTCGACGATCTCATCGAGGGTGGGCGTGCGGCCGGTGCCGATCGCCCAGACGGGCTCATAGGCGACCACCGCGGTCTTCGGGTTGGCGCCGGCGGGCAGCGAGCCGTCGATCTGGCTGATCACCACAGAGACCGCATCGCCGGCATCGCGCTCTTCCTCGGTCTCGCCGACGCAGACGACGGCGACGAGCCCCTCCCCCAGGGCCGTTTCGGCCTTGGCGCGGACGAGATCATCGTCCTCGTCATGATCGGCCCGGCGCTCGGAATGGCCGACGATCACGAAGGACGCGCCGGCATCCTTCAGCATGGCGGCGCTGAGATCGCCGGTATGCGCGCCAGAGCGTTCGGTATGGCAATCCTGGCCTCCGGCGATCACCGGACCGCCGGCCAGACGGGCAGCGACGTCGCGCAGGATCGTCGCCGGCGGCGCGACGGCGATATCGCAGGCAAGACCCCCACCCGCTTCCGCCGCGCGCACCGCGATATCCGAGGCGAGCGCCAGCCCATCGGCGGCAAGACCGTTCATTTTCCAGTTGCCGGCTATCAGCGGGCGTCGCGGTTGGGGCATTGTCGTCCGGCCTTTCGCGCCTTGTCGGTATCCGGGTTATCCGGATGGTTTTGCAGGCAATTCGCGCCGTGCTCACTAGCATGGCCGGCCGAGTTTGACCATCTTGCCGCACGGCCCCGAGGCGCCATATCCACACATATATGTGAGCGCGTATGTGAGCGTGTTGCCCGGTTGCGGGCGGCTTGGCCGGCCCATAAGATGCCGGCCCGTTTCCCTCCGAAATCAGCGAGCGACGCCAATGCTGCAATCGATGCGAAAGTCGGCCAAGTCCTGGGTGATGGTCGTGCTGTTCGGCCTGCTCATCCTGAGCTTCGCGGTTTGGGGGATCGGCGACATCCTGCGGCCGGGGGTCAGCGGCACCGCCGCGCTCGCGACCGTGGGTGGCACCAAGATCACCTTCGATCAGTTCCGCCGTCAGCTCACGCGCACCATCGAGGCGCAACGCCAGCGCCTCGGCGTGACGCTGACCTTTCGCCAGGCCTATCAGCTCGGCCTTGCCAACCAGGTTCTGCAGAACATGATCAACGAGGAGCTGCTGGCCCAGGGCGCGAAAGACGTGGGCATAACGGTCAGTAACGATCTGGTGGCGAGCGAGATCCGCAAGGACCGGACGTTTCGCAACCGCTTCGACGAATTTGACCGCGCCATTTTCATGCGCGCCCTGCAGCAGTCGCGTCTGACCGAGGCGGGCTATGTCGAGGCGCGCCGCCGGGAGATCGCGCGCGGCCAGATCACCGGATTGCTGGCGGCGAACGATGCGGTCCCCAGCTCGCTGGTCAATCGGCTCTATCGCTATCAAAACGAAAAGCGGGTCGCCGACGTCGTTTTCATCGCTGACAAATCGGTGACCAAGGTTCCCGAGCCGAGTGCGAGCGAGATTGCGGCCTATCACAAGAAGAACGCCAAGGCCTTCACCGCGCCCGAGCTGCGCCAGATTGCCGCGATCGTGCTGGCCCCCGAGGCGGTGGCGGCCTCGATCGAGGTCAGCGACGCCGATCTCCGCCGTGCCTACAGCGAACGCAGCGCGGAGTTCCTTTCCAAGGAAAGGCGCACAGTCGAGCAGATCCTGTTTACCGACGAGGCGACGGCCAAGAAAGCGCATGCGGCGCTCAAGGCGGGCGAGAGCTTTGAGAAGGTCGCCAAGGAGATCGCCAAGCAGGAAGCAGGTCCGCTGTCGCTCGGCACCGTGGACAAGGACGGCTTGCCGCTGAAGGTGCTGGGCGAAGCCGCTTTCAAGCTCAAGGAGGGCGCCTACAGCGCACCGGTCAAGAGCGATCTCGGCTGGCACATTCTGCGGGTGACCAAGATCGAGAAGACCAAGACCAAGCCCTTCGAGGCGGTGAAGGCCAAGCTCAAGGCCGACATCCAGAAGGAGCGCGCCGGCGACCGGCTGGTCAAGCTCACCAACCAGATCGAGGACGAGCTCGGTACCGGCGCGTCGCTCGAAGAGGCAGCCAAGAAATACAATCTCAAAGTCACCAAGATCTCGGCTGTCGACCGTCAGGGCAACGATGGCGACGGCAACAAGATCAAGGACTTGCTGGCGGCGCCGGAGTTCCTCTCCCGCGTCTTCGAGCTAGATGAGGGCGAGGACAGCGGCATTGTCGAGACACGCAGCGGCGCGTCGTTCGTGGTTCGGGTCGACAAGATCACCAAGCCGGCGCTGCGGCCGCTTGCCAAGGTGCGCGACAAGGTCATCGCCGCGATCAAGGAGGACAGCCGCCGCGCCGAGGCGACCAAGCGCGCCAAGGCGATCCTGGAGAAGCTGAAGGGCGGCTTCACCTTATCCACCGTGGCCAAGCGCGAGAAGCTCGCCTTGCGCACGACCAAGCCGTTCGCCCGCGATGGCCGTGCGGCAGGCGACCACGTCCCGGCGGGGCTGGTGACCAAGCTCTTCAAAACGCGGCGCGGTCAGGCGGTGATGGAAGAGACCAAAGACGGCGTCGTGCTGGCCTCGGTAAAGGACATCAAGGAAGCCAGCCCGTCGAGCGATCCTGCGGCAACCAAGCGTCTCCGCGAGACGATCGCCCGCGGCATTCATCTCGACCTGCTGGCCGGGCTTTCGGGTGCGCTCAAGGACCGCCACGGCGTCGAGATCGATCAGGCCGCCTTCAAGACCTTCTTTACCCAGAACGTAAGGAATTAGCGGCTTCGCGCGTGCCGCGGGGCCGGCGGCCGTCGTTTCACTGATGCGTGGCGCGCGCGAGATCGTCGAGGATTGGGCAGTCGGGCCGGTCGTCGCCGTGGCAGCGCTCCATCAGATCGACCAGGGTGCGCCGCATTGACTTGAGCTCGGCGAGCTTGCGGTCGATCTCGCTCACGTGATCGGCGGCGAGCGCCTTCACCTCCGCGCTGGCGCGGGCGTTGTCATGCCAGAGCGCCAGCAGCGCGCCGACATCCTTGACCGAAAAGCCGAGCGAACGTGCGCGCTGCACGAAGCGCAAGGTCGCGAGGTCGCGGTCGTCATAGTCGCGGTAGCCGGACTCGGTCCGCCGCGCCGGCGGGATCAGCCCGACATCCTCGTAGTAGCGAATGGTCTTGGCGGGTACGCCGGATTTTCCGGCCACTTCACCGATGTTCATGTCACGGCCTCCGTTTGGACCTGTGTCTCACCTGTCTCGCAAGTGTCTCATCTCGGGTGTCTCACCTGTCTCAACCGTCTCAACTGTCCCATCAGAGCGCCTTGTGCCGCAGACGGAGCGCGTTCGAGATCACCGAGACGGAGCTGAGGCTCATCGCAGCGGCGGCGATCATCGGGTTCAGCAAAACGCCGAGCAGCGGGTAGAGCACGCCCGCCGCGACCGGCACGCCGAGCCCATTATAGACGAAGGCGAAAAAGAGGTTCTGGCGGATATTGCCCATCACCACCTCGCTCAAGCGCCGCGCGCGGGCGATGCCGCGGAGATCGCCGTGCACCAGCGTCACATCGGCGCTCTCGATGGCGATATCGGTGCCCGCCCCCATGGCGATGCCGATATCGGCCTGGGCGAGCGCCGGGGCGTCGTTGATGCCGTCGCCGGCCATGGCGACGACCTTGCCCTCTTCCTGCAGCGCCTTGACGATCTCGAGCTTGCGCTCGGGCAGCACCTCGGCCTCGACGCGGTCGATGCCCATCTGACGCGCGACGGCCTCGGCGGTCGTGGCGTTGTCGCCGGTTGCCATCTCGATTTCGTCGCCGGCGCGGTGCAGCAGTTCGACCGCCTCCTTGCTCGACGCCTTGATCGGATCGGAGACAGCGAGCAGGCCCCCGGCATTGCCGTCGATGGCGACGAACATGACCGTCGCCCCCTCCCCGCGCAACGCCTCGGCGCGGGCGGCGAGCGCGCCCGGCTCGATGCCGAGCTTCTCGAGCAGGCGCGCATTGCCGACGGACACGTCAGCTCGATCCCCTCGGCCGAGGCGAGCGTTAGATCTTGCGCCTGCGCCGCCGCGACGATGGCGGCGGCGAGCGGGTGCTCGCTGGACCGCTCGAGGCTGGCGGCGAGCGTGAGCAGCCTTGCTTCGTCAACGCCGTCGGCGGCTTCGGTCGCCGTGAGACGCGGCTTGCCTTCGGTCAGCGTGCCGGTCTTGTCGACCACGAGCGTATCGACCTTCTCGAAGCGCTCCAATGCCGCTGCGTTGCGCACCAGCACGCCCTCGCGCGCGCCGCGGCCCATGCCGACCATGACCGACATCGGGGTGGCGAGGCCGAGCGCGCAGGGACAGGCGATGATCAGCACGGCGACCGCGTTGATAATCGCGTAAGCGAGCGCCGGCTGCGGCCCCCAGACCGCCCAGGCGATGAAGGTCGCGACGGCGACCAGCACCACGGTGGGCACGAACCAGCCCGAGACGACATCGGCCAGCCGCTGGATCGGCGCCCGGCTGCGTTGGGCTTCGGCCACCAGGGACACAATGCGCGCGAGCAGCGTGTCGCCGCCGATCTTTTCCGCGCGCATGACCAGCGCGCCGGTCCCGTTGATCGTGGCGCCGACCAGCGCGTCCCCGGCGCGTTTCTTCACCGGCATGGGCTCGCCGGTGACCATGGATTCGTCGAGCGTGCTCTCGCCTTCGAGTATGACGCCGTCGACGGGCACCTTCTCGCCCGGCCGCACGCGCAACCGGTCGCCGACCGCGACGGCGTCGAGCGGCACGTCCTCCTCGCTGCCGTCCTCGCCGATGCGCCGCGCCATGGACGGGGCGAGGTCGAGCAAGGCACGGATCGCCGCCCCGGTCTGGCCACGAGCGCGCAGCTCGAGGACCTGGCCGATCAGCACCAGGGTCACGATGACGGCCGCCGCCTCGAAATAGATCGCGACGCTGCCGTCGGCGGCGCGGAACGAGGCGGGGAAGAGGCCGGGCGCTACGGTCGCGACCAGGCTGTAGGTGAAGGCCACGCCGGTGCCGACCGCGATCAGCGTGAACATGTTGAGGTGGCCGGTGAGGACGGAGCGCCAGCCGCGCTGGAAGAACGGCCAGCCGCCCCACAGCACGACCGGCAGCGCCAGCGCGAGCTGGGTCCAGGCCAGCGTGTGGCCGCCCGCCGCCGTCTGCAGCGGCTTGCCGGGGATCATCTCGGACATGGCGATCAGGAAAACCGGCACGGTGAAGGCGAGGCTCACCCAGAAGCGCCGGCGCATGTCGAGATATTCGGGATCGGGGCCCGCCTCGGCCGCCACCGTCATCGGCTCGAGCGTCATGCCGCAGATGGGGCAGTTGCCTGGGCCGTCCTGGATGACCTCCGGATGCATCGGACAGGTGTATTTGACCGTCGAGGCGGCGCTCATCGGTACGATCGGCACGAGCACGCAGCCGCATTTCGGACACGGGCCCGGCTCTGGTAGGTCGATATCGGCGTGCATCGGGCAGGTATAGCCGCTGCCCGGCGCCGCGAGCGCCGGCGTGGATGTCTTGGCTTCATGTGTGTGGCCGTGGCAGCAGGACGAGGATGCGTGGTCCGAAGCATGATCCATTGTGTCGATACAATCCGTGGTGTCGCGCGGACCCAAGGGATCCGCGGCGGCGGGTGCACTCCTCTAGATAAGGTTTCCAGTTACTGGAAGGTCAAGGTTGGACCGGTCAGGCCGCTGCGTGGCAGCCCTGGTGACCAAACAAAAGCCGCCGCGCCCGGTTTGGACGCGGCGGCGTTCGATGGTGGCGGAACGTTGGCTTAGTTGACGTAGCTTTTCTTCAGGCCGACGAACTTCGCCTTCGCATGCTTGTTGCAGT
>JARRKQ010000033.1:35821-52583 GCA_037387885.1 Alphaproteobacteria bacterium
CGAACTTCGCCTTCGCATGCTTGTTTCAGTAGTCGTTGTGCTTGCCCCAGGAGACGCAAACGGTCGCCTTCAGCTTCTAGAAGTGGATCAGGATGATCCCGGGCTGCGGGCCGGGGCCCTTCGACTTCAGCTTGTTGAGGGCGGTCTGCGCGGCGCGCTGGACCTGGACTTCCCGCGCCTTGATGCCCTGGCGGCGAAGCTGGGAGCGGATCCGCGAGGCGAGATAGGACTTTGACGTGTTCTTGCTCGCGAGGCCGATGCTGACCGCTCCGGTGCGGGCGGCGGCGGCGGGCTGAACGGCGGCGACGCTGAAGAAGGCGGCGGCGACGGCGGCGATGGCGGTGGTGGTGAGGGTGTTGCTGCGGGTCATTGTTGGGTGTCCTTTCGGTATGATTGCTTTCGAGTACATTCAAGCGACCGGATCGAACACTCCAAACCTCGATGCGTTTCTTGTTCTTGCGTGGCTGTGATGAGTATCACTTGGCCGTGCGCCCGGCTGTGACGACCGTCACAACACAGATGTAAAATTTTCACACCGTCGAAAAATGCGGCTCAGGCGGCCTCAGCGGCGCGTTTTGCCGCCTGCCCCGCAACGAGGCGCACCTTGCGGGGCGCCGCCAGCCAGACGCCGAGCGCGGAGATGCCGCAGCAGGCGAGCGCCACGGCCCAGCTCACCTGGTAGTCGCCGGTCCAGTCGAAGAGCGCGCCGGTCGCCCAGGGCCCCACCGCCGCGCCGAAGCCGGAAATGGCGCTGTAGGTGCCGAAGACCTGGCCGAAGCGGCGGCTGTGGAAGAGCTCGGCCATGATCGAGGGATAGACCGCGGAGACCCCGTAGCCGATCAAGCCCTGTGTGACGACCATGAGATAGAGCATGGTCTCGCTGGGCGCCGCCTTCATCGCCAGGAGCAGGACGTAGCAGATCGCTATGCCGACGCATCCGTGCACCCAGGACAGCTCACGCCCGATCCGGTCGATTGAATGTACTCGAAAGCAATCATACCGAAAGGCTGGCGCGCTTGAGCGACCAGTCGGTCTCGACCCAGGCACGGTCGACCACGTTGTCGGCCGAGGGCAGGCGTTCCTTGCGGCCCGGCCGCCCGTCGCCGTCGGGCTTGAGCCCCATATCTTCAGGGCGGCGGCGCTGGAAGAAGAGGTTGAGCGGCAGGACCACGACGAGCAGCAGCAGCGCCATGGTCCAGCAGGCCTCGCGCCAGCCCTCGGCGCTGATGATCGACTGCAGCCAGGGGAAGAGCACCATCGCCCCCGCCCCCACGCCGGAAAACGCGATCCCGATCGCTAAACCCCGCCGCCGCGTGAACCAGAACGGCAGGAGATAGGAATGACTGACGTAAGCGAGCACGACGCTGCCGCCGACCATGCCGGTGCCGAGGGTGAGGAAGAGATGGAGCTGGGTCGTCGCAACCGTGGTCAGCATGAGGCTGGCGGCCACCACCGCGGCGCCTGCCGAGAGCAACGGCGCCGGCCCGAAGCGGGCGATCAGAGCCCCGATGAAGGGCGAAAGCAGCATCGAGCTTAGGAATCCGACGGAATAGATCCCCGCCGTGACCCCGCGATCCCATTTGAACTCGTCGAGGATCGGCGGGAAGAGCAACGAGAACGAGGTCCGTACGCTGACCCCGATCCCCATGGTGATGAAGGCGATCGCCACCACGACCCAGCCGTAATAGAGCGGCAGCCTGGCCAGCGGGCTGAGCGGCTGAGCCGAAGCGACGCCATCGGGCGTGAAGTTGGGCCCAGAGCCGGGTTTAGTGTCGGGGTCGGCGGTCACGATCGCACCTGACTGCGCGTGGGTTGAAGGCGGAGCTTGCAGGACCGGCGGGGTCTTGAACATTACCGGTTAGGTAAAGTCTGGGGCAAAGCCGGGGGTAAAGCCGCAGGTAAAGCGCGCGGCGCAACCTGCCCGATCCCCTTGCCCGGCGCAAGCAAAGGCCCCAAGCAGAGAACGCGACCCGACTATGCAGGCGACGAACGCTTGCCGATAGTGTATGACGGGGCGCGGGAGCCCGATGCTGCCCGACGCTGGTATTATTGCCAGACGCCAGCTTACGGCCCAGATATGCGGTTGACGTAAGCCGCAAGCCGGTCGAGCGCGCAAATCGGACCTCTCATATTCAGGTACGAAAGAAGATATGCTGTGTATTAAATTGTTTTAATGGTGAAATTTTGTTTGCGATGTTTGGAGTCGAGTGCGAATTGGGAGCGCTGGTGCGGTGAGCGGTGATGGCTTGGATATGAAGGCGCTGCTCGGCCTCGTTGCCGACGGCTCGCCCCTGAGCGAGGCGCAGGCGGAGGCCGCCTTCGACATCATGATGTCGGGCGACGCCACGCCGGCGCAGATGGGCGCGTTCCTGATGGCCCTGCGCGTGCGCGGCGAGACGGTGGAGGAGATCACCGGCGCCGTTCGCGCCATGCGCGCCAAGGCGGCGCATATCGCGGCGCCCGAGGGCGCCATGGATACGGTCGGCACTGGTGGCGACGCGGCGGGTACTTTCAATGTTTCCACCGCCACGGCTTTCGTGGTCGCGGGGGCCGGCGTGCCGGTCGCCAAGCACGGCAACCGGGCCTTCACGTCCAAATCGGGCGCGGCCGACGTGCTGGGCGCCTTGGGCGTGAACCTCGAGGCCGATTTCAGCCGCATCGAGCAGGCGCTGCGCGAGGCCGGCATCGCCTTTCTGATGGCCCCGCGCCATCACGGCGCCATGCGCCATGTCGCCGGTCCCCGCGTCGAGCTGGGCGTGCGGACGATCTTCAACATCCTTGGGCCGCTCTCCAACCCGGCCGGGGTCAAGCGTCTGCTGGTCGGCGTCTTCGCCGAGCAGTGGCTCGAGCCGATGGCGACCGTGCTGGGCCGCCTCGGCGAAGAGCGCGCCTGGGTGGTACACGGCGCCGATGGGCTCGACGAGATCACCCTGACCGGCCCGACGCATGTCGCCGAGCTCAAGGACGGCAAGGTCACGCGCTTCGAGGTGAGCCCCGGCGATGCCGGGCTTGAGACCGCTCCGGCGGAGGCGCTCAAGGGCGGCGAGCCCGAGGAAAACGCCGCGACGCTACGCGCCCTGCTCGACGGCAAGCCCGGCCCGATCCGCAACATTGTCACCCTCAACGCCGCGGCGGCGCTGGTCGTGGCGGGCAAGGCGGACGACCTGACGGCCGGGGCGGCGCTGGCCGCACAGTCGATCGACAGCGGCGCGGCCAAGGCGGCGCTCGACAAGCTGGTCGAGATCACCAACCTGCCGCCGCCACCCCCGGACGACGAAGACAGCGAAGACGGCGCGGCGCGGCGGGAGGATGCTGCGTGAGCCGGCCGTCGGACACGCTTGCCCGCATCTGCGCCGACAAGCGCGAGGAGGTCGCGGCCCGCAAGGCGGCGATACCGTTTCGCGCGGTCGAGGCCCGGGCCGCCGAGGCGCCCACGCCGCGTGGCTTCGCCGCCGCGCTCAAGGCCGCCAGCGGCGGCAATGGCGTCGGGCTGATCGCCGAGGTCAAGAAGGCGAGCCCGAGCGAGGGGCTGATCCGTGCCGATTTCGATCCCGCGGCCCTCGCCCGCGCTTACGAGGCCGGCGGGGCGGCTTGTCTGTCGGTGCTGACCGAGGGCAAGTATTTCCAGGGTGAGGACGCGCATTTGGGTCAAGCCCGCGCGGCCTGCAGCCTGCCGGTCCTGCGCAAGGACTTCATGCTCGATCCCTATCAGGTGGTAGAAGCCCGGGCGATCGGTGCCGATTGTATCCTGATCATCATGGCGGCGGTGGCGGATGCGCTCGCCCGCGAGCTCGCGGATACGGCGGCGCAATGCGGCCTGGATGCGCTCATCGAGGTCCATGACGCCGAAGAGCTCGAGCGGGCGCTTGCGCTCCCCTGTCCGCTCATCGGCGTCAACAACCGCAATCTGAAGACGCTTGAGACCGATTTATCGACCACCGAACAACTCGCGGCGCGTGTGCCGGCGGACCGCTTCCTGGTCGCCGAGAGCGGGATCAACGCGCCGGGCGACGTTGAGCGCCTGAGGAAGGCCGGTGCGCGCGGGTTCTTGGTCGGGACGGCCCTGATGCGCCAAGTCGACCTCACAGCCGCCACACGGGCGCTCCTGGCGCCCGTCAGCGCCGAGGCGGACGCCTGATCTTCTAATTCCAGGGACAATCCTCGGCCGGTCTTGGCCGGCAGGCCCGCGGCGGATATGAATAGCGGCAATTCGGCACCCTGAGCCCGACAATCGGCAAACGTGACAATCGGCATGGCGAAGGACTTCACGCATTTCGATGAGCAGGGCAAGGCCCGCATGGTCGACGTCTCGGAGAAGCCCGAGACCGAGCGGCTGGCCGTGGCCAGCGGCGCCGTCCTGATGCAGGCCGAGACGCTCGCCATGGTCGAGGCCGGGACCGCCAAGAAGGGCGACGTGCTCGGCGTGGCGCGCCTGGCCGGCATCATGGCCGCCAAGCGGACATCGGAGCTGATCCCGCTGTGTCATCCCCTGCCGCTCACCTCGGTCGAGGTCGACCTCATCTGCGACCGCGAGCGCAACGCGGTCGCGATCACCGCGACGGCGCGCACCACCGGCCGCACCGGGGTCGAGATGGAGGCGCTCACCGCGGTCTCCGTCGCCGCGCTCACGGTCTACGACATGTGCAAGGCCGTCGACCGGGGCATGGTGCTGAGCGAGATCCGTCTCGAACAAAAATCTGGCGGCAAATCCGGTACTTATAAGCGTGGACCATGATTTCAGTTGAGGAAGCCTTCGCGCGCATCGTCGGCGCGTTTAAGCGCCTGCCCGCCGAGCAGGTGGCGCTCGCCGACGCGCTTGGGCGGGTGCTCGCCGCCGATGTGGTCTCCCGGCGCACGCAGCCGCCGGCCGACGTCTCGGCGATGGACGGCTATGCGGTTCGCGCCGCCGACGTCGCCGAGGCGCCGGTGACGCTGACGCAGATCGGCGCCGCCCCCGCCGGCGCGGCCTTCACGGGAACGGTCGGCCAGGGCCAGACCGTGCGCATCTTCACCGGCGCGCCCCTGCCCGACGGCGCCGATGCGATCGTCATCCAGGAGGATACCGAGGCGGACGGCGACCGGATCACCATCAAGGAAAGCGCGCCCAGGGGCCACTATGTGCGCGAGGCCGGGCTCGATTTCCGCGAAGGCACGGTCGGCGTTGCGGCCGGCACGCGGCTGGGATCGCGCGAGATCGGCCTTGCCGCGGCGATGAACGTGCCGTGGCTCAGCGTGGTGCGCAAACCGCGGGTCGCCATCCTGGCGACCGGCGACGAGGTGGTGATGCCCGGCGATCCAGCCGGGCCCGACCAGATAATCAGCTCGAACGGCCTCGCCCTGGCCGGCTTCGTGCGCGAGCGTGGCGGCGAGCCGGTCGATCTCGGCATCGCCCGCGACGACGAAGCGGCGCTGCGGGATGCGGCCGCGGGTGCGCGCGGCGCCGATCTTCTGCTGACCTGCGGCGGCGCCTCCGTCGGCGAGCATGACCTGATCCAGAGCGCGCTCGCGCCCGAGGGTCTCGATGTCGATTTCTGGAAGATCGCGATGCGGCCCGGCAAGCCGCTCATCTTCGGCCGGCTGGGCGAGACCAAGCTGATCGGTTTACCCGGCAATCCGGTCTCCAGCCTCGTCTGCGCCCTCCTCTATGTCGGTCCCGCCATCGACGCGATGCTGGGGCTCGATCCGAACGCCGGGCGCACCATCACGGTGACCCTCGGCGAAGACCTCGGCGAAAACGACCGGCGCCAGGATTATCTCCGTGCCACCCTCGCCCGCGGCGACGACGGCGCGCTGGTGGCCACGCCGTTCGAGCGCCAGGACAGCTCGATGCTGTCACGCTTCGTTATGGCCGATTGCCTGATCGTCCGCGCGCCCCACGCCGCACCATTGGCGGCGGGCGCTACTGTCGAGGCGATCCTGCTGCCGAGTGGAAAACACTTCAGCTGAGCCAAATTGCCCTTGACGGCGTTCGCGAACCAAACTAGAACAAGCGTTGAGTTTGCATTTTGTTCTAGAAGTTGGGTTCAGCCTCACACAAACTAAACTTGTGTGATATCGGGACTCGGCAAGCCGTGGAGGGAACCGCATCGATGCTCACCCGAAAGCAGCACGAGCTTCTGATCTTCATCAACGAGCACATTGCCCGGTCGGGCACGTCGCCCTCGTTCGACGAAATGAAGGATGCGCTCGATCTGAAGTCGAAATCGGGCATTCATCGGTTGATTATGGGGCTCGAGGAGCGGGGCTTCATCCGCCGCCTGCCCCACCGCGCGCGGGCGCTGGAAGTGGTGCGAATGCCGGAGACGGCGGCGGTCGGCACGAGCCCGGACAAGCCGGCGAAGAACAGCAAATTCACCCCCAATGTGATCAAGGGCGATTTCAGCCAGGCGCTGCACGGCACGCCCGTCACGGTGACCCACGAATCGGTCGAGCTGCCGCTCTACGGCAAGATCGCGGCCGGCACGCCGATCGAAGCCCTGCGCAATCCCGAGCGTGTCGAGGTGCCCGGGGGGATGCTGGGTCGCGGCGAGCACTATGCCCTGACGGTCGAGGGCGATTCGATGACCGAGGCCGGCATTCTCGACGGCGACACGGTCATCATCCAGCGGGCCGAGACCGCGGATAACGGCACCATCGTCGTGGCCCTCATCGACGACGTCGAGGTGACCCTGAAGCGCCTGCGCCGCAAGGGCGCGTCGGTCGCGCTCGAACCCGCCAACCAGAAATACGAGACCCGCATCTTCGGGCCCGATCAGGTCAAGGTGCAGGGCAAGCTGGTTGGGCTGCTGCGGCAGTTCTAGGGCTCCAAACCATCATATTTTGTGTCACTCCGGCGTAGGCTGGGGTAACGGGTCGGCAATGGCGCGACCGGTGCCACGCGGGCCGTCGTGTCTCTTTCTCGGGAATTGGTCCATGGAACAGCGATTGAGCCTGGTGACCCTGGGCGTGCGGGACATGGCGCGGGCGCGCGGCTTCTACGAGCGGCTCGGCTGGCGCGCGTCGTCGGCGAGCAACGACGCCGTCACCTTCTTTCAGGGCGGTGGGGCGGTGTTGGGGCTCTACGGCCGCGACGCCCTGGCCGAAGACGCGACCGTGTCGCCCGACGGCTCGGGCTTCGCCGGCGTGGCCTTGGCGCACAACACGGAAAGCCGCGAGGCGGTCGATGCGGTGATCGCCGAAGCGGAAGCGGCCGGCGGCACGGTGGTGAAGCCGGCCGAGGACGTGTTCTGGGGCGGCTATTCGGGCTACTTCGCCGATCCCGACGGGCATCTCTGGGAGGTCGCCTGGAACCCGCATTTCCCCTTCGACGATGCCGGGAACCTTGTCTTGCCGGCTTGAGACAGGCGCGGGGTTCTCGCTGCCCATAAATGCGCCGACCCGGCTCGGCGATGGCACTTGGTCCCCGATCCGGGTCGAACGCGTTGTGATCCAAGCGCTCAGGCGTAGTGGGCTATCCAGTCCTTCACCTTGCGGCGCATCTTCTTTTCGGCCTCAGACTTCGAATGGCCGCAGGCCTCGCCGAAATCGTGGACGATCGGCTTGTCGGGGGCTCCGCGTGTCTTCAGGCGCAGGTCGCTGACCGTCGCGGCGTAGTGCAGGTCGGTGGATATATCCGCCTTGAGCTTCCTGACGTTTATTTCGTAGCGGAACTTTTTGTGTGACACCTTGTTTTTCTCCGATGACGTGCAACAAGTTTTAGTCAATGTCGCCCGGCCTCTTGGTGCGACCGGATAACGCTTGTTTTATACATCGCGCTCTCAGAATGAAGCTTTAAGAATACTTTCATTTTTTCTTTGATTGTCAGTTTGACGCGCGGAATCCGTCGTGTTCACGGCCCCGGAATTGGGCGATTTTGGGGCATTTGATGAAGAGCGTTTACGGAGGCTCGGCCGGCCGGGTCGTGCGGCGCGATCACTTCTTTCGTGGCTCGGGCCCCCGCGTCCAGGGGCGCTGGCCCTGGGCGGCGCGCACGCTCTCGATGCGGGCCCCGCCTGGGCGCAGATAGATCGCATGCGTGCCGGCCCGCCAAAGGTCGAACCGGTCGATCTTCCGCCGCGCCGAGGGGCAGCGCTGGCGCAGCGGCTGGAGGCTGACGACGACAGTGGCGAGCCGGCAGTCCTCGCCGAGCGCGCGCTTGTCCCGTGCCAGCGCCACGACCTGGCCCTTGGCGCGGTAGATGCAGCCCAGGGCGTCGCAGGTGAGCCAGGGCCGGCCTCTGCTTTGCTTGGCGCTTTGCTTGGTCGTTTGGCCGGGCCAGTCGCGGGTTTCGGCCTGGCCGGCCTGACGCAGCCAGGCGTGGCCCTGGAAACGGGCGAAGCGCCGCGATGAGAGGATCAGGGCCCCGTCGGGCGCTTTGACCGCCAGCAGGCGGCCGGCCTCGGAGACCAGAACATCGGGCGTACGGGCGACGAAGGCGGAGGCGAGGCTCCCGGCGATCACCGCGACCCCGCCGAGGCGCCAGGTGCCGCGCCAGAGGGCGAGCCAAAGCCCGCCGAGCGCGACCGCGACCAGTCCCCAGCCGGGCATCGCCGGCACCAGGCTGATGGCGCCCGGCCAGCCGGCGACGGTCTCCGCGACGCCGATCACCAGATCGAGGCCCCAGCCCATCGGCACGAGGGCGAGTTGCTCGAGGCCGAACGGCATCAGGAACAAGGCCACGAGGCCCCACGGCATGATCCAGAAGGCGGTGACCGGCACGGCGATCAGATTGGCCGCGACGCCGTAGAGCGCGAGCTTGTTGAAATGGAAGACGGCGAAGGGGCCGGTCGCGGCACCCGCGACAAACGTGGTGAGGGCGACCGCGCCGACATAGAGCACGATCCGGCGCCACCAGCGCGGATCGCTCCGCCAGCCGGGCGCATGATCGCGCAAGGCCTCGTAAACGGCGACGAGGGCCACTACCGCGGCGAAGGACATCTGGAAGCTGACCGAGAGCAGGCTTTCCGGGGCGATCAGCAGGACGACCACGGCGGCCCAGGCGACGAGGCGCATCGAGATCGCCACCCGGTCGACCAGCACGCCCAGCAGGACGATGGCGAGCATGATGAAGGCGCGCTGCGTCGGCACGGTCGCCCCGGTCAGGAGCAGGTAGCCAAAGGCGCCGGAGAGTGCGGCCAACGCCGCCCATTTCTTGATCGGGCGGGTCAGCGCAACGGGCTCCCAGAGCGCCAGGCCGGCGCGGAAGCCGAAAAAGAGGATCACCGCGACCAGGCTCAGATGCAGTCCCGAGATGGCGAGGAGATGGGCGAGGCCCGAGTCGCGCAGGGCCGCCAGGGTTTCCTTGGGAATACCGCCCCGATCGCCCGTCAGGAGCGCCGCCGCGATGCCGCCCGCGGCACCCTCCAGGCCCGCCGTGATGCGGGTGGCGACCGATTGGCGAAGGCGGGCGAGACCGAGCGAGACGCTGCTTTCCGCGACGCTAACTTGCTTCACCGGCGGTGCCACGATGTATCCGGTAGCGCCGATGCGGCGGAAATAGTCGCGCCGGGCGAAATCGAAGGCTCCGGGCGCAATCGGCCGGGGCGGCGGGAGCAGAACGGCGCGCAGGCGGACCCGGTCGCCGGGCTTGAGGGCGGGCTCGCCCTTGCGGTCGACGAGGCGGATGCGGTCGGGCGTCGCGCTCCGGCTTAGGCGGTCGGCAGTGATACTGTCGACCACCAGGCGCCGCCCGGTCTTGAGGCGCTCGATGCTGACGATACGCCCGCTTACGGCCACGGGTCCGAGGCGCTTCTGGAGCATGGGCGTGGCGACGTCCGCCGTGCGCAGTTGGGCCGCGGTGAAGCCGATCGAAACTGCCAAGGCCGCAAGGATGCCCAGAAGCGTCAGCGCCCGCGCGCGGAACGCGATCGCGCCCGCGAGCAATAGCGCCGATGCGGCCGCGCCGATCCAGCCGGGCGGCTCGGCGGGCAGCGCGAAATAGAGCCCGACGCCGGCACCGAGCCCGGCCGGGATCCAGAGCGCCCAGCGGTCGCGCTCTTCGGCGAAGGCGCGCCCGATGGCGTCCACGGCCGCACGGAAACGGGTCCGCCCCTCGGCGAACACGTCCGGACTGTCTGGAACGCCTGTCCGTTCCATGCCGCCTCCGGATGCAACCCGTCTCCCGGTATGCTACATCAGCGCCGGCTTCAAGACGAAGCCGCTTAGACGAACGCCCATCATGAATGCGCCAACATGAACGCTTTGACATCACACCGAAAAGCGGCACCCGCATGACCGTCGTCACCCGTTTCGCCCCCTCGCCCACCGGATTCCTGCATATCGGCGGCGCGCGGACGGCGCTCTTCAATTGGCTCTATGCGCGCCATCATGGCGGGCGCTTCCTGCTGCGCGTGGAGGATACGGACCTGAAGCGCTCGACCGAGGAGGCGAAGGCCGCGATCCTCGATGGGCTCGCCTGGCTTGGCCTCGGTTGGGACGGCGACGTCGTCTACCAGTCGACGCGCGCGGCGCGCCACGCCGAAGTCGCGCAGGCGATGCTGGACAAGGGTGCTGCCTATCATTGCTATTGCTCGCCGGAGGAGCTGGCGGAGATGCGCGAGGCGGCCAAGCGCGAGGGCCGGCGCGCGCTCTATGATGGGCGCTGGCGCGACCGCAATCCTTCGGAAGCGCCGGCCGGCGTCGACCCGGTGTTGCGGCTGAAGGCGCCGCGCGAGGGCGAGACGGTGATCGCCGACGGCGTGCAGGGCGACGTGCGGGTGGAGAACGCCCAGCTCGACGACATGGTGCTGCTGCGCGCTGACGGGACGCCAACATATATGCTGGCGGTCGTCGTCGACGACCACGACATGGGCATCACCCATGTGATCCGCGGCGACGATCATCTGAACAACGCCTTCCGGCAGACGCAGATCTACCGCGCGCTCGGCTGGGAGACGCCGGACTTCGCGCATATCCCGCTTATCCACGGGGCCGATGGGGCGAAGCTCTCCAAGCGGCACGGCGCGCTCGGGGTCGAGGCCTATCGCGAGATGGGCATGCTGCCCGAGGCGATGCGGAATTATCTCCTCCGCCTCGGCTGGTCGCACGGCGACGACGAGATCATCACGACCGACCAGGCCGTCGAATGGTTCGATCTGGACGGCGTCGGCCGCTCGCCGGCGCGCTTCGATCTGGCGAAGCTGACGAACCTCAACGCCCAGTATCTGCGCGCGATGGATGACGCTGCGCTGGCCGATGCGATCCTGCCGCAGCTCGAGGCCGCGTTGGGACGTGCGGTCGACGACGCGGGACACGCCCGTCTGGTCGCGGGGATGGCGGGGCTGAAACCGCGCGCAGAAACGCTGAACGATCTGGCCGCGGCGGCGCTCTTCTATGTCCGCACCGCACCGCTGCCAATGGAAGACAAGGCGGCCAAGCTGCTTGGCGAGGACGGCAAAGCGGTGATCGCGCGCGCCCTGCCCCAGCTGGAGAACGTGGCCGACTGGACGGAAGCGAACATCGAGGCCGCGCTGCGCGGATTTGTGGAAAGCGCCGACCCGCCGATCAAGTTCGGCCAACTCGCGCAACCCATGCGCGCTGCGCTCACAGGCTCGACCACCTCGCCCGGCCTGTTCGAAGTGCTGGCTGCGCTCGGCAAGGACGAAGCTTTGGACCGCCTGGGAAAAGGTGTAAACTCCCGCCGTCCGCGGGATCCGGGTTGATCATACCGGATATCGGAGCATCGGCCGGCCGACGCCTTCGGGCGTGACGCGGCGGATGGGGGCGGCATCAGAAAATGGAGCGTGGATGAGCAAGGCGAAGGCGAGTGTCGAGACAGCCGGCCGTGAGGACACGGTCACGCTGATCGACAACAGCTCGAACAAATCGGTCGACCTCGATATCCTGAGCGGCACGGTCGGCCCGCGGGTCATCGATATCCGCAAGCTTTATGCCAATACCGGGTACTTCACCTACGACCCCGGCTTCACCGCCACCGGCAGTACCGAATCGAAGATCACCTTCATCGACGGCGACAAGGGGATCCTGCTGCATCGCGGCTACCCGATCGAGGAGCTCGCGGAGCACTCGACCTTCCCGGAAGTCTGCTATCTGCTGCTGTACGGCGAGCTGCCGACCAAGGAGCAGTTCGAGGTCTTCGAGCACACGATCACGCGGCACACGATGCTGCACGAGCAGATCGCGAACTTCTATCGCGGCTTCCGACGGGACGCCCATCCGATGGCGATCATGTGCGGGGTCGTGGGCGCGCTTTCGGCCTTCTATCACGACAGCACCGATATCGACGATCCCTACCAGCGCATGGTCGCCTCGCACCGCCTGATCGCGAAGATGCCGACGATCGCGGCGATGGCCTTCAAGTACTCGATCGGCCAGCCCTTCATGTATCCGCGCAACGATCTCAGCTTCGCGGAGAACTTCCTCTACATGACCTACGCCGTGCCATGCGAGGAATACAACGTCAATCCCGTGGTGGCGCGGGCGATGGACCGCATTTTCATCCTGCACGCCGATCACGAGCAAAACGCCTCGACCTCGACGGTGCGGCTCGCCGGCTCGTCGGGCGCCAATCCGTTTGCCTGTATCGCCGCCGGCATCGCCAGCCTTTGGGGCCCCGCCCATGGCGGCGCCAACGAGGCAGTGCTCGATATGCTGCTGGAGATCGGCAACAAGGCGAACATCAACGAGTACATCAAGCGCGCCAAGGACCCCGACGACAGCTTCCGCCTGATGGGCTTCGGCCACCGGGTCTACAAAAACTACGATCCCCGCGCCAAGGTGCTGCGCGAAAGCGCCCATGCGGTGCTCGACGCGCTCGACATCCGCGACGATCCGCTGCTGGCATTGGCGATGGAGCTGGAGAAGATCGCGCTCGAGGACGAGTACTTCGTGGAGAAGAAGCTCTTCCCCAATGTCGACTTCTATTCGGGCATCATCCTGCAGGCGATCGGCTTCCCGACCTCGATGTTCACGGTGCTCTTCGCGCTGGCGCGCACGGTCGGCTGGGTCGCCCAGTGGAACGAGATGATCCAGGACCCGCATCAGAAGATCGGCCGGCCGCGCCAGCTCTATACCGGCGAGCCCCAGCGGCCCTACGTGCCGATTGCGAAGCGCAAATGACGGCGCGCGCGCTTCGTCGGAAGCCGGTTCCGTCCGACACCTGGCGGAGCGAACGTCGGCCGGCTTTTCACATGCCGGCCAATGACAATCATCCCGTCCTAAGCCGGCGGCTGCTGGCCTGGGTGATGATCACGGCAGGGCTCGCCGCGTTCGCCGTGGTTGTCGGGTCCGGGTTCTAAGCATCTTTCGCGCGCGCTTCGAGGCGGTCCGATACCAGGGGCCGACACCGGGGAGACTTGTTCCGTGCCAATGGACTTCGATACGCTGTGGCGCAACATCGTGAAGCGGCTGACCGATGAATATGCCGGCGACGCCGGTAAGGAATTCGTGCTGCCTGCCTCCAAGCAAAGCGCGATCAGCTATCTCGACAATTTGAAACGCCGCGTCGAGGCGATGGAGGAGTTCAAAGCCTTTCCCGAAGGCGACCCGGGGGTGGTGGTGTTTGCCCTCCTTTGGGACCGGGCCGGCGAGCTGGACGATCGCGGACAATTCGGCCAGGACCGCGAGGGGCTCGCCAAGATCATGGAAATCTTCGGCGAGATCGCCGAGAAGGAAGATCCCTGGCTGCACGACCCCATTCCCTAGGGCCGCCATGCCAACGCGCTAACCGTCGCGCCGGAGCCGTCCGAAGCGCGTGGCTCAGCCGGACGCGCGCCGGCGCGGCTCACCGATCTCCGCCAATGCGGCGAAATTCTCGGCGGCAAAGCGCCAGTTCACCAGATGATCGAGGAACGCCGTGACGAATTCGGCGCGCCGGTTCTGGTAATCGAGATAGTAGGCGTGCTCCCAGACGTCGCAGGCGAGCAATGGGACGTTGTCGCTGACCAGCGGGGTTTCGGCGTTGGCGGTCGTCTCGATCGCCAGCTCGCCGTCTGGCTGGGCGACCAGCCAGACCCAGCCGCTACCGAACTGACCGGTCGCGGCGGTGACGAAGGCATCCTTGAAATCGGCGGGCTCGCCGAAGGCTTCGGTCATCGCGGTGGTGAGCGCTGACTCGGCGGGCGCGCTGCCGCCATCCGGTGTCATCGATTTCCAGAAAAAGGCGTGGTTCCAGCTCTGGGCCGCGTTGTTGAAGACGCCGCGGTGCCCGGCGTCGGCGTGGGTCGCGCGGATGATGTCGATCATATCCATATCGGCGAAGCGGGTATCTTCGATCAGCCGATTGAGCGTCTCGACATATTTCCGGTGGTGCTTGCCATGGTGCACAGACATGGTCTGGGCCGAAATGCAGGGCTCGAGGGCGTCGGTGTAATAAGGCAGCGGTGGGAGCTCAAAGCGCATGGACCCTCCTGCGATGATTGGAATGTGATGGCGGACAGCCGATGCGGCGTCCGTGCGAGGTTGCCGTCATGGGACCACATCGCAGCCGGCGTGTCGCAAACATAGGTTAAGTTGGGGGTTAAGTCGGGGGCTAAGTCGGGCGGCTAGGTGGGCGGAAGTCGGAGATAAGCCGGCTCAAGTCGCCGCAGCGCCCAGTACCCAACGCGTCAACAAGCACCACAACATATGTAATGGAGCGGCTGCGCGGCCCGCTGGTAGGCTTGGGCATCCTAGGGGGCCCGGGTTACGCAGCCGATGCGAGCCCGGCACCCAGAATCAAACAACCGGAGAGGTCAATGCTCTATTGGGCAATCGTATTCTTTGTGATCGCTATCGTCGCGGCCGCATTCGGCTTCGGCGGAATCGCGGCCGGCGCTGCGTCGATCGCCAAGATTCTGTTCTTCGTCTTCATCGTTCTGTTCCTGATCGGCCTGGTCCTGCACCTCATGCGGCGCGGACCGTCGGCCTGACCCGTGCACCGAGGCTCACCAATGACGCACAACCTCGCATACGGATTTATGCTAGTGACGGTGCCAGCGATCTTCGCGGCCTTGATTATGCTCTCACACTAAGATGCGCCGCGGCGAAAGCCACAGCCTGACCGACCTGCTTGACCGCATGGCCGAGGGCGCCGAGGGCGAGACCGTCACCCTGGGCGACCTGCTCGGCCAGGTCGGGCGGCGCGCCTACGGTCCCCTCCTCTTCGTGCCGGCGCTGCTCGCGGCGGGGCCCACTGGGGTGGTGCCCGGTATGGCGATCGTGACCGGTTGCCTGATTGTGCTGGTTGCGGGCCAAATGTTGCTGCCGTTCGACCATCCGTGGCTGCCCCGGCGACTGCTGCGCCTTGAGATGCGGCGGGCGCTCGTCGACAAGGCGATCACAAAAACGCGTAAGGCGGCCACCTGGATCGACCGCTTCATCAAGGCGCGCTGGGTGGTCCTGGCGCAGCCGCCAGTCACCTATGTGGTGGCGGCGGTCTGCCTGGTGCTGGCAGGGCTGATATTTCCCTTCGCCCTGGTGCCCTTCGCGGTCACGCTGCCGGGTGCGGCAATCGCGTTCTTTGCGCTCGGGATTACGTTCCGCGACGGCGTATTGATCGCGGTCGGGCTCATCTTCGCGGCAGGCACCGGGTGGCTGGCGGTCTGGTTGGCGACCTGACCGGCGGCGGGCGGGTTTGAAACCCGCCCCTACCAATATCGCACGACCGTTCCCGCCTACCCTTCGTAGCGGCCGACGATCGAGATCGACGACACGTTCTGGTGCGGGAAGCCGCCCAGATTGTGGGTCATGCCGATGCGCGGATCGCTGAGCTGGCGCTCGCCGGCGCGGCCCAGGAGCTGCAGATACATCTCGTAGAGCATGCGCAGGCCCGAAGCGCCGATCGGATGGCCGAAGCATTTGAGGCCGCCGTCGATCTGGCACGGGATCTGGCCGTCGGCGTCGTAGAAGCCGTCGAGCACGTCGCGCCAGGCGTTGCCCTCCTCCGACAGGAAGAGGTCTTCCATGGTGACGAGCTCGGTGATCGAGAAGCAGTCGTGCACCTCGAACATCGAGACCTCGTCGCGCGGCTTTTCGATGCCGGCTTCGCGGTAGGCGCGCTCGGCGGCGTGGCGCGTGGTCATGAAGTAGCTGCCGTCCCAGGAATTGTGCGAGGCCTCGACGCCGTTCGAGACCGCGAGCTGGAGCGCCTTCACCCCGACGAGGTCGGTCTTGCCGAGCTCGCGGGCGATCTCCGGCCGGGTGACGATGGCGCAGGCCGCCCCGTCGGAGACGCCGCAGCAGTCGTAGAGCCCGAGCGGCTCGGCGATCATCGGCGCGTTCAGCACCGTGTCGATGTCGACGGGCTTGCGGAGATGCGCCTTGGGGTTCTTGGCGCCGTTGGCGTGGCTCTTGACCGAGACCTGGCCGATCGCGCGCTTGAGGTCCTTGGGGTCGACGCCGTGCTTGGTCTGGTAGGCGGTGGCGAGCTGTGCGAAGGAGCCGGGGGCCGACGCGTTGGGCCAGAACATGTCCTGGACGACGCCGCGGCTGCGCTGCGGCAGGCCGCCATAGCCGGTGTCCTTCAGCTTTTCGACGCCGGCGGCGAGCGCGATGTCGGCCGCGCCGGAGGCGACGGCGTAAACCGCGCCCCGGAAGCTTTCGGTGCCGGAGGCGCAGTAGTTCTCCACGCGGGTGACCGGGATGTAGGGAAGCCGCAGGGCCATGGCGAGCGGCAGGCCGGATTTGCCGACGCTCACCTCCTCGATCGCGGTGGCGAGCCAGGCCGCGTCGATCTGGCTGCGTTCGATGCCGGCGTCGGCGGCGGCCTCCTCGTAGGCCTCGACGATGAGGTCCTCGGCGTCCTTGTCCCAGTGCTCGTCGAATTTCGAGCAGCCCATGCCGAGGA
>JARRKQ010000034.1:0-22296 GCA_037387885.1 Alphaproteobacteria bacterium
GGTGGCTCTGATCCCAGAGCCATTTTTCATCGACAACGATGACGACCTCGCGCGGGCACGCGAGATTGATCTCGCGTCTGTTTACGCGGACGCGATTGAGACATGTCTAAAGGAGGTTTTTGGATAGGCGATAGGGCACGATGTAGGTAGTTGCGTCAGAACCTGTGACATGGATGTAAAGGAGATTATTGGTTTAATCGCTGCGCTCGTCGTAGCGAATTGGTCTGCTTTAGCCAAGGCCCTGAAATGCCGTGACAAGATGGACGCAGCGCGAAATCTGCTTTGGGGGTTGTCCAGCGACCATCCGCCGGAAAGCACCGCAATGGTCCGATTCATACTGAAGTTCGATATCCTCGGCTTCTTGATTGCCCTGGTTTGGATATTCCTTGGAGTAGGCGCAATCCTGGTCTTGGCGGCCTACTATATGTTTCGCAAGGATCTGCCATGGGAAGTCGTTGCGCTTTATGCCTCAACCGGAAGCCTAATGATTCTATCAGGGATAGGGACCGGTATCGTCGGATGGCGGGGATACAAGGAAACCGAAGCCTATGCGTTGGAGTGCCTTCGCCGATTGCAATCACGGTCGTGAATGCCGTTTGGCGTGCCGACTTTGTTCTCAAACTGCTCAACCCATTAATTGAAGTATTCAGCCAGCACCCGATAGCGCGAGGGCGTCAGGCCATACGCCTTCGTGAACGCCCGGGTGAAATGTGCCTGGTCGGCGAAGCCGGCGTCTAGGGCGAGCTCGGCGAGCGGCGCGGTTCCGGCGCGGAGCGCCTTGCGGGCGTGTTCGAGGCGGCGCATCAGGAGATAACGGTAGGGGCTGGTGCCGTGATGGGCGCGGAACTGGCGGGCGAGCTCGTAGCGCGTGAGGCCGGTGACGGCCTCGAGCTCGGCCGAGCGCACGACGCGGAACTTCTCGGCCTCGAGAAAGGCGCGCGCGCGGGCGAGGGCCAGCAGGTCGAGGGTGCGTGGTGATGGAGGCGCGGCGGTCGCTGGCGCTCCGCCGCCCACGCTGTGCTCGGCCTCGGCCGCGATCAGCCCCTCGGTTAGGCGCAGGACGAGGGCGTCGGCGGCCAGCGGCTCGCGCGCGAGGTCGGCCTCGAAGGCGGCCGTGATGGCGCGGGCCAGGAGCGGGTTGGTGCTCACCGCGGGGGCGAAGGGGAGCCCGCGGGGCTGGGCGCCGCGGCCCCGAAAGCCGGTCAAGGCGCGCAGGGCCTCGGCGACGCGGGCCGGGTCGAGATAGACCGAGCGGTAGCCGAAGCCGTCGTCCGCGCCGGCGAAGCCGTCATGTAGCTCGTCGGGGTGGAGGACGGTGACGTGGCTGGCCGGGCTCGCATGGCGCGCGCCGCGGTAGTTGAAGGCCTGCACGCCCTTCGTCGTCACGCAGATCGTGTAGCTGTCGTGGCGGTGGCGGCCGTAAGCGGCGCCTGCGAACCAGGCCTCGAGCAGCTCGATGCCGGGCGCCGGGTTCGAGGTGCGGAACCAGTCCTTGCCCTTGGAGCTAGCAGCGTGCGTGGGTCCGTTCGGCCCGCACGAACGTTCAAGACCGGTGCCGGCAGTGCGCTCTATGGTCGTCGCCATGATGGAGAAGATAGAGCGTGTTCGCGGATCGGGCGAGCTGCTCCCAAAACAAAAAGCAGGCGAACGCCTGTGAGTTGGGATCAGGGGGTGGCCTTCGTCGTCTTCGTGCTGGTGGCCTCGGGCACGCCGGGGCCAAGCAACGTGCTGCTGACCGCGACCGGGGCGCGGGTCGGGATATTGCGCGGGCTGCCGGTGCAGGCGGGCGTGCTGGCGGGGATGGGGACGCTCATCTTCACCGTCGCCTTCGGGCTCGGCAGTTTCGTGCTGGAGAACCCGCGCGTTCTGGAGGTCCTCAAATACTGCGGGGCCGCGTTCCTGTTGTGGCTCGCCTGGAAGATCGCGCGCTCGGGGCCGGTGAGCGTCGATACGGACCGCCCGCCCGTGGGCTTCTTCGGAGCGGCGGCCTTCCAATGGGTCAATCCGAAATCCTGGCTGGTGAGCGCCAGCGCCGCCGGCACTTATCTTCAGGCCGGCACGGCGAGCGCGGCGGTGCAGGCAGGGCTGTTCGCGCTGATCTTCGTGGTGGCGGCGGCGCCGACGACGTTTCTCTGGCTCGGCTTCGGGGCGGCGGTGCAGCGCATCCTCCGCACCCCGCGCGCGCATATGATCTTCAACTGGACGATGGCAGGGCTGCTGGCCGCCTCGGTGGTGCTGTTCGTCTTGTAGGGCGCGGCGCTTGGTGATCTCCCTCCCCCTCTTCAGAGGGGGAGGGGACTAATCCGCGACAGGCTTGTAGGCGTGGCAGTCGCAGACCGGCGTGAACCCGAACTTCTCGTAGCAGCGGTTGGAGACCGGGTTGCGGAGGTCGGTGAAGAGCGAGGCCGCACGCTTGCCGCGCGCGTAGGCGGCCTCGACCGCGGCGGCGGTGACCGCGCCGGCATAGCCGCGGCCGCGCTCGGCAGGCGGGGTGTAGACGAGCGAGATGCCGGCGGTCTGGCCGGTCTCGCGGACGATGGCGGCGGTCGAGACCGGCCGGCCCTCGACCTCCCAGAAAAAGGCGTCGCCCGAGGCGGCGATCGCGGCCTTGCGCTCGTCGGGGATCGGCGGGTCGTTGGGCACGGCCTCGGCGACGAAGGCGTCGAGCCAGTCGGCCAGACGCTCGATATCCTCCGCCGTCACACTTCGTGCGGCGCCGGGGGCGTCCGGGGTGCGGGGCGGGCCGGTGAGCGCCATGATGCGCTGGGGCATGACGTAGCGGAAGCGGCGGCCGAGTGCCTCGGCGCGGGCGACGAACCATTTGGCGGTTTCGTCGGGGCCGACGAGTGCGCGATAGGTCTCGTTGGTCATCGCCTCGGCGAGCGCGGCGCATTGCGGCTCGTCGAGATCGCCGAGGAGGAGCCGGCCGGGACCCAGCACGGCGCAGGCGCCGCCCTCGCCCAGCGACCAGGTGCGGAGCGTCTTCGTGCGGTCGGCCTCGGCGATGTCGAGCAGGCCGAGCATGACGATGTGGCGCGCCTCGTTCTCGGCGAGCGCGGCGCGGTGGCGGGCGATGAAGTCGTCGAGGGGTTCGTCAACCCGCACGGCTGGAGCGTTCACGGCGTCAACCCCGTTTGTGCGGGTCAGTAGAGCTTGCCGCCGTTGGGGACGGGGTGGTCGGGGCTGATCATCACCACCTCGCCGTGCGCGTCGGGGAAGCCGAGGACCAGGATCTCGGACATGAACTTGCCGATCTGGCGCGGCGGGAAGTTGACGACGGCGGCGACCTGACGGCCGACCAGGCTGTGGAGGTCGTAATGATGCGTGATCTGGGCGGAGGATTTCTTCACGCCGAGCGGCTCGCCGAAGTCGACCCACAGCTTGATCGCGGGCTTGCGCGCCTCGGGGAAGTCCTGCGCGTCGACGATGGTGCCGACGCGGATGTCGACCTTCTGAAAATCATCGAAGCTGATCTCGGCCATGGCGCATTCTCCCCGCTGCTGAGCGGGGCGGACGCTAACATTGCGGACGGGCGTGGGAAAGGTGGGGGCGGCCCGGTCAGACCACGAAATGCTTGTAGATGCCGTAGGGCCAGACGAGGGCGGAGACGGCGGCGTCGCGCACGGGGAGGTTCGGCGTCTGCAGCGCGAACAGCATGAAGAACAGCACGATGCCGACCAGATAGGCGTTGAGGACAAAGCGTATCATCGACCTGCTCCCGAGATTTGCTCCCGATCGTGGGCGGCGGCGGTCTCTCCGCCGTCCGCTTGCCTTAGTTTTGCGGCGTTTTCCTGTGATACGAGGCGGCCGGCGCGGGCGTTCCCGTGGGCCTTTCCCGGCCGACCGGCCTCTCGACAGCGCCGCCCACGGCCATATGATGAGGTCCTGACGCCGCTGATCCCTCCTATGCCTTTGGTGCGCCTACTTTCGTCAGCCTGTCTCGCCGCCGCCCTGCTGCTCGGCGGCGGCACGGCGTGGGCGCAAAAGAAGGCCGGCGAGGAAAGCGCCTTCGACATGGCGAGCCGGTCGTGGTCGCGCGCCGACTATACCGTCGCGCGCCTGAAGCCCTTCGCCGAACACGGCGACAAGCGGGCGCAGACGATCCTCGGCTTCGTTCACCTCTATGGCCGGGGCACGACGCGCGACATCAACCGCGCGGCGCAGTGGTTCGCCAAGGCCGCGGCGCAGAACTATCCGCCGGCCCAGCATGCCTTGGCGCGGCTTTATCTGGGCGCGAAGGAAGCCGGCAAGCGCGAGCGCGCCGAGGGCGTGCGCCTGATGCGCGCGGCGGCCGAAGCCAGCCATCCGCTGGCCCAGGTCGAACTCGGGCTGATGCATGAGCGCGGGCAGTTCGTGAAGCGCGATAGCAAGCGCGCGGTCGCCTGGTTCCAGCGCGCGGCGGAACAGAAATTCGCGCCGGGGGAGTTCCTGCTGGCGCTGGCGCTCGCCAAGGGGCGCGGCATCAAGCGCGACGAGAAGGCCGCGCTCGACTGGGGCAAGCGCGCGGCCGAGCGCGGCTATGGCGAGGCGCAGCTCTGGCTCGGATATCGCTATCTGAAGGGGGTCGGCGTGAAGCGGAGCCGGGTCGACGGGCTCGCCTGGCTCTTCATCGCCGAGGCCGGCGGCGATGCCCGCGCCAAGAAGGTGCTGGCGCGCTACCGGGCCCGGGTCTTCGAGGATGTCTGGCAGCGCGCCAAGGCGAAGGCGGCAAAGTTCAAGCCGCCGCCGATGCCGAAGCCGGTGTTCTGAGGGGGCTAGTGCTGCGCCTGGGGCGAGCCTCGAAGGATGGAGGCCGCGCCTCACCTCGCACGGGCGAGACGCGCCACAAGCTCCACATGCGGGGTCCAGGGGAACTGGTCGACGGGCTGGACCCAGTCGAGGGTGTAGCCGCCGGCGACGAGGATCTCCGCGTCGCGGGCGAAGCTCGCGGGATTGCAGGAGACGGCGGCGATCAGCGGCACGCGTGACTGCGCGAGTTCCTGGGCCTGCGCTTTTGCGCCGGCGCGCGGCGGGTCGAAGACGACCGCATCGTAGCGGTTGAGCTCATCGACGCGGAGCGGCCGGCGATCCAGATCACGGCGCTCGGCGGTGATGCGGGTGAGGCCGGCGGCGTTGGCGGCGGCGCGGACCGCCTCGACGGCGGCCTCGTTGGCGTCGACGGCGTGGACCTGCGGCCCGGCAGACTTCTTGAGGGCGGAGGCGTGGGCGGCGAGGGGGAAGGTGAAGCTGCCGCAGCCGCAATGGAGGTCGGCGATGCGCTTGGCGTCACCGGCCACGGCGATGACGCTTGCTACCAGCGAGATCTCACCATGCAGGCTCGCCTGCAGAAAGGCGCCGGGCGGTAGGCGCACCGGATAGCCGCCGAATGGCGCCATCGGCGCGCGGCGCTCGGCGACGATCTCGGGCGTCTCGGCATCGGGGTGGCGGCGGGAGATGCGGGCGAGGTCCTGGTCTTCGGCGAAGCGGGCGAGGCGCTCGCGGCCGGTCGCGCCGAGCTTGGCGCCGGTGACGAGGACGAGGTCGAGCCCGGTCTCGGTCGCGTTCACCACGGCTTCGGCGTGGGCGCCGGCGTCGAATAGATCGGCCAGGAAACTGCGCAAGGGCGCAAGCAAGGCGACGATCTCGGGCAGCAGCACCGGGCATTCCTCGATATCGACGACCTGCCGGCTCGCCGTCGCGTTGAAGCCGAGGACGACGTCCTCGCGGCGGCGGATCGCGGTGAGGTCGGCGCGGCGGCGCTGGCCCGGCTCGATGGCGGTGATGGGGCGGGCGGTCCTGCCGGGCAGGCCGCGGCGCTCGAGCGCGCTCACGATCAGGCCACGCTTCCAGTCGAGCGCCGCGTCGGCCGACAAATGCTGGGTCGCGCAGCCGCCGCAGGCGCCGAAATGCTTACAGGCCGGGGCAATGCGGAGCGGCGAGGCCTCGACGATCTCGACCACGCGGGCGCGGGGCGGGGCGGCATCCTTGCCGCGCTTGGCCGGCTTCGCGCGGGCGAGGCGGGCGCGCACTCGCTCGCCGGGCAGCGCGCCGGGGACGATGACCCGCGTGCCGCCGACCTCGGCAATGCCGTCGCCGCGCCCGCCGAGCGCAGTGATCTCGAGGTCGAGGGTCTCAGCCATTCGGCTCGCGCCGGGCGGCGATGAGGAATTCCTTGTTGCCTTGCGGTCCCGTGATCGGGCTTTCGGTGATGCCGAGGACGTGCCAGCCGGGGAGGCTCTCGATCCAGGCCTCGATGCGGTCGCAGACCTGTTTGTGGAGTGCGGGGTCGCGGACGACGCCCTTCTTGCCGACCTGGGCCTTGCCGACCTCGAACTGCGGCTTGATGAGGGCAACCAGCGTTGCCGTTTTCGTCGCGAGGGCGAGGGGGGCGGGCAGGACGACTTCGAGCCCAATGAAGCTGGCATCGCAGACGATGAGATCGACGGGCTCGGGGACCTGCTCGGCGGTCAGGTTCCGCGCGTTGGTCTTTTCCAGCACGACGACGCGCGCGTCGTTGCGGAGGCGCCAGGCAAGCTGGCCGTGGCCGACATCGACTGCGGTGACCTTGGCTGCCCCGCGTGCGAGCAGCACGTCGGTGAAGCCGCCCGTGGAGGCGCCGACGTCGAGGGCAATGGCGCCCGCGGGATCGATGCCGAAATGATCGAGGGCGTGGACGAGCTTGAGGCCGCCGCGCGAGACCCAGGGATGGTCGGGCAAACGAACGGCAAGTTCGGCGTCCTCTGCAATCGTATCGCCCGGCTTCTCGATGCGGCGCTCGCCGGCGAAGACCTTGCCGCCGAGGATGAGGGCCTGGGCGCGGGCGCGCGTTTCGGCGAGACCCCGCTCGACGAGGGCGAGATCGGCGCGCTGCTTGGCCGGCTTTTTCATCGACCGGTCATGTCTTGGCGAGGCCGTGCTCGGCGAGGCGCTCGCGCAGGAGGTCGATGCGGTCGCCGCCCCAGAACAGCTCGCCGTCGAGCACGAACATCGGCACGCCGAAGATGCCGGCGGCTTCGGCCTCGACGCGGATGCGGTCGTGCTCGGCGCCGCCCTCGCCGGCGAGCCAGGCGGGGAAATCGGCGCCCGGCGCGCCGGCGGCATCGAGCGCTGCGACGATCTCGTCCATCTCCTCGACCTCGATCTCGTGCGACCAGAAGCGGGCGAAGACATCGTCGTTGAAGGCGCGGAAGGCGCCGTGTTGCTTGGCGAACAGCATCGCCGTCTGGACCGGACGCGTGTCGTAGACCTTGCGCGTGCCCTTCAGGATGAGGCCCTGCTTGTTGGCGTAGCGGCGCGCGTCCATGTAGGCGTAGCGTACGCGCCGCCACTGATGCGGGTCGCGCCCCTCGACCGTGCCCAGATAGGAGGGGATGTCGAGCGTGTAGGGCAGCCAGTCGACCGTTACGTCGAAGTCGTCCTCGAGCGCGTAGGCCCAGTCCTTGGCGACATAGGCATAGGGGCTCTTGTAATCGCTGTAGAGCGTGACAGTGGCTTGTGGCATGGCCGGACTTTAGACCACCCGACGCGGCTCACACAGGGTGAGGTGAGTCGGGCGGCATGTCGGGGATGTAGCGGCGGGCCGCCAGGTTTCGGAAGCGCCAGGTCATCACGATGGCGCCCGCGATGAGCGCGATCGCGAAACCCATCCAGATGCCGACGCCGTCGAGCCCGGCCCCGAAGGCGAGCCAACTGGCGCCGCCGAAGCCGATCACCCAATAGCAGAGCACGGAGAGCAGCATCGGCACGGTCGTGTCGTTGAGGCCGCGAAGCGCGCCCGCGGCGACCGCCTGCACCCCGTCGGCCGCCTGGAAGATCGCGGCATAGAGCAGGAACGAGGTGGCGAGGGCCAACACCGCGGCGCTGTCGGCACGGCTCTCGTCGAGGAAGATGCCGGCGAGCGAGGACGGGATCGCCAGGATCACCAGCGATGTCACCGTCATGAAGGCGAGCGACATGGCGAGCGCGGTCCAGCCGGCGCGGTAGGCGCCTTCGGGATCACGCCGCCCGACGGCGTGGCCGACGCGCACGGTCGCGGCCTGGCTCAACCCCATCGGCACCATGAAGGTGACGTGCGGGATCTGGATCGCGATCATGTGCGCGGCCACGGTCGCGGTCGAAATCCAGCCCATCAGGAAGACCGCGGCGATGAAGAAGCCCGCTTCGAGCAACATAATGCCGGCGATCGGCAGGCCGAGCTTGAAGATGCGCCGGAAGGCGTCCCAGTCCGGCCGCCAGAAACGGCCCAGGATGTTGTAGCGCCGGAACGGGCGGACGAAGAGCGCGACCGCCAGTAGGATCGCGAAGAGGAAGAGGCTGACGGACGTCGTCGCGAGACCGGCGCCGAAGAGCTCCATCCGCGGCAGGCCGAAATGCCCGAAGATGAGGGCGTAGTCGAGCGCCGCGTTCAGCGGCACGCCCGCCAGCATCACCCACATGGCGAAGGCCGGGCGGTTGAGCGCGGAGACGAAGTTGCGCAGCACGATGAAGGCGATGCCGGGCGCCAACGACCATTTGAGCGTGTCGATGTATTCGCCGGCGAGCGCCACCGCCTCGGGCGGCTGGCGCAGCACGCCCAAGATCTCCGGCGTGTAGGCCATGAGCGCGATGCCTGGCGCGACGATGAGGATCGTTGCCCAAAGGCCCTGGCGGATCACCCGGCGCACCAGGCGGGGCCGGCGCGCACCGTAGGCCTGCGAGGCGAGCGTCGCCGTCGCCATGACCACGCCGAAGGCGAAGACGTAGAGCGCGAAATAGACCATGAGGACCAGCGTGGCGCCGGCGAGCGGCACCTTGCCGAGCTGGCCGATCATGGCCGCGTCGGTCGTCAGCATCGCCACCCAGCCGAGCTGGGTGAGCACGATCGGGCCGGCGAGCCTCGCCATCGCGACCGCCTCGTCGCGCCAGCTGCGCGGCAGAGCCGGACCGGGCGCGGCTGTTGCTAGTACGTCGTTCATCGTTCGAATAGCCTGTTCCAAAAAAACCGAGGGGCGGACTGGAAGTCCGCCCCCCGTCATCTCAGACGGCCATGCGCGATCGGTTACGCGTGGGCGGACACTCCGGTGGCAGCGACAAAAGCCGGTCGCGGGGCCGGGCGAGTGCTCAAGGGCCCCGCGCCGATGCGCGCGCAATACGGGCGGCTGGTTATGAGGGTGATCATGTTCGACATGACGGGGGTTATAGCTCGGGCGTGAATGAGAGAGAAGGGCGAAACGCGCCGCTGCGGCGAAAGATCGAAAGCTGCGCGAACGGCGCGCCAAACGCAATTCGGCCCGGCGCGAGGCCGGGCCGATTGACCAAATGTTGTCTCGCGAGACAGGTCTCAGGCGCGGACCGGTTGCTCCATCGCTTCTTCCTGACCCAGCGCCAGCAGCGCGGTGGTCACGATGTCGGGGGCGCAGAGCCCGGCCGTCACATATTGCTGCTCGGGCTTGTCCTGATCGAAGAAGATGTCGGGCATCGTCATCGGGCGGAACTTCAGGCCCTTGTCGAAAGCGCCGTCATGGGCAAGGAACTGCGCCACGAACGAGCCGAAGCCGCCGACCGAGCCTTCCTCGATGGTGATC
Source organism: Alphaproteobacteria bacterium (assembly GCA_037387885.1). Taxonomy (GTDB): domain Bacteria; phylum Pseudomonadota; class Alphaproteobacteria; order JAPULJ01; family JAPULJ01; genus DATKZM01. The sequence continues at coordinate 9,543 of JARRKQ010000034.1, forward strand.
AGCACCTCGTGATCGCGCGCCAGGCGGCGGATGAGGTCTTCGTCAAGCGGCTTGGCGAAGCGGGCGTCGGCAACCGTTGTGGTGAAGCCGCGCACCGCAAGTTCGTCGGCGGCTTTCAAGGCCTCCTGCAGGCGGGTGCCATAGCTGAGGACGGCGACGGTGTTGCCCTCGCGCAGGACACGGCCTTTGCCGATCGGCAGCACCATGCCTTCTTCCGGCATGTCGACGCCGACGCCTTCGCCGCGCGGATAGCGGAGACCCGTCGGGCCGTCGTCGATCGAGGCGGCCGTGGCGACCATGTGGACGAGCTCCGCCTCGTCGGCGGCGGCCATCAGCGTGAAGCCGGGCAGGCAGCCGAGATAGGCGATGTCGAAGGCGCCGCAATGGGTCGAGCCGTCGGCGCCGACATAGCCGGCGCGGTCCATGGCGAAGCGCACCGGCAGGCTCTGGATCGCCACGTCGTGGACGACCTGGTCGTAGGCGCGCTGCAGGAAAGTCGAATAGATCGTGGCAAACGGCTTCATGCCGTCGGCGGCGAGGCCGGCGGCGAAGGTGACGCCGTGCTGCTCGGCGATGCCGACGTCGAAGGTGCGCTCCGGGAACTCGTCGCCGAAGAGATCGATGCCGGTGCCCGAGGGCATCGCCGCGGTGATCGCGCAGATCTTGTCGTCCTTGCGCGCTTCCTTGATCAGCGACTGGGCGTAGACCTTGGTGTAGCTGGGCGCGTTCGGCGTCGCCTTGACCTGCGTGCCGGTGACAACGTCGAACTTGGAGACGCCGTGATACTTGTCCGCGGAGCTCTCGGCGGGCTGGTATCCCTTGCCCTTCTGCGTCACCGCGTGGATTAGGATCGGCCCGCTGCCCGCGTCGTCGCGGACGTTCTTCAGCACCGGGATCAGATGGTCGAGATTGTGACCGTCGATGGGACCCACGTAATAGAAGCCGAGCTCCTCGAACATGGTGCCGCCGGTGACGAAGCCGCGCGCATATTCCTCGGCGCGCTTCATCGCCTTTTCGATCGAGCGCGGGAAGTTCCGCGCGACGAGGTGGCTCAGATGCCGGATCGAGCGATAGGGCTTGGAGGAGACGAGGCGCGAGAGATAGGCCGAGAGCGCGCCGACGGGCGGGGCGATCGACATATCGTTGTCGTTCAGGATGACGATGAGCTTCGAGTCGCTGGCGCCGGCATTGTTCATCGCCTCGTAGGCAATGCCCGCGCTCATCGCGCCGTCGCCGATCACCGCGACCACGTAATTGTCGCGGCCCTGCAGGTCGCGCGACACGGCGAAGCCGAGGCCGGCGGAGATCGAGGTCGAGCTGTGCGCGGCGCCGAAGGGATCGTAGGGGCTTTCCGAGCGCTTGGTGAAGCCGGAGAGGCCGCCGCCCTGGCGCAGGGTGCGGATGCGGTCGCGCCGTTCGGTCAGGATCTTGTGCGGGTAGCACTGATGGCCGACGTCCCAGATGAGAATGTCGTCGGGTGTGTTGAACAGGTGGTGGATCGCCACTGTCAGCTCGACCACGCCGAGCCCCGCGCCCAAATGTCCGCCGGTCTTGGAGACCGCGTCGATGGTCTCCAGGCGCAGCTCGTCTGCAAGCTGGCGCAGCTGCGAAACATCGAGCTCGCGCACATCGGCCGGGCTGTTCACCGCATCGAGGAGCGGTGTCTTCGTCGGTTCTGCCACGTCAATATCTCCCCATCAGGTTCGCCGTTCAATGACGAACCTCGCCACATCGCGTAGAAGGTCTGCCTTTTCACAGTAAAATTCAAGATGTGACGATGCTTGTTCCACTAATTGTGTTGCTTTATTGCGCGCCGCGTCGACACCGAGAATGGAAACGAATGTCGCTTTGCCGGCATTCGCATCCTTACCGACCTTCTTTCCTACTTCGTCTTCATTGCCTTCAATATCCAACAAATCGTCGGCAATCTGGAACGCCAGGCCGAGGTCCCGCGCGTACGAGGTAAGCGCATCCAGTTCCTTTTTCGATGCGCCGCCCAGAATCGCGCCCGCCGCGCACGAATAATTGAAGAGCTGGCCCGTCTTCAGGTTCTGCAGGCGGCTGATCTCGTCGAGGTCGAGGGTGCGGTCCTCGGCGGCGAGGTCGAACATCTGGCCGCCGACCATGCCGCGCGCGCCGGCGGCAGCCGCCAGCGCCATGACGAGCGCGCAGCGGACCGCCGGATCGTCGTGGGTGGCCGGATCGGCCAGCACCTCGAAGGCCAGCGTCAGCAAGCCGTCGCCCGCGAGCACCGCAGTCGCCTCGTCGTATTTGATATGCGTCGTCGGCCGGCCGCGCCGCAGATCGTCGTCATCCATCGCCGGCAGATCGTCGTGCACCAGCGAATAGCAATGCACCAGCTCGACCGCGGCGCCTGCGCGGAGCGAGCGCTCGCGCGGCACGTCGAACATGTCGGCGCCGGCGACGACGAGGAAGGGTCGCAGGCGCTTGCCGCCGCCGAGGCACGAATAGCGCATGGCCTCGAAAACGCGCGCCTCCGGGCCGTCGCCCGCGGGCAACACTGCCTCCAGCGTCCGCTCGACCGCGTGGGCGGTCTCGCTCATTGCGGCCTGCAATCGGTTCAAGGCCGGATCGCTCCCCGTTCCTGTGTCTTGGTTTCGCGCGCTGCGCCTAGTCCTGGTCGGCCGGCGCCGCGCTCACCGTGCCGTCGGGCGCGAGGACGATCTTGTCGACCTTCGCCTGCGCCTCGCTCAACTTGGTCTCGCAGTGGCGTTTCAAGAACGCCCCGCGCTCATATGCCGCAATGGCGTCGTCCAACGCGCCGCGCCCGTCCTCGAGCTGGCGCACGATGGTCTCAAGCTCTTCCAACGCAGCTTCAAAGCTCATTGCGGCGATGTCCGCCGGCAGTGCCGCCTCGGCCATGATTCATGTCCTTCGTGTCGAGAAGGCGTTCTTAAAGCACATGCGCCCGGATATGGGCAACAATAGGGCCGCACGAGGGCGAACTTCCGGCCAGATGCGCGGGGGTCTGATTCAGATCATTGCGCCCCGCAGCGGTCGGTGCCTCAATGGCCCATCGCCGCCGCAGCGTACATAAAAGGGGATTCCGTAAGAATGGAAGTGCGAATGGATTTGCGCCAGATTTTCGTCAGCATGCTCGCGGCGCTCGTCGCCACCGTGATCTCGGCGGGTGCGGCGGAGGCACAGTCGAGCTCCGGCAAGCCCGGCGCGAAGAGCGACTATTGGCGCGGCTCCCCCAAGCCGCCGCGGCAATGGGGCCGCGAGCCGATGGGCCCGATGTTCCGCTCGCGCATCCTGCGGCAGCGCACCTTCATGCAGGGGCGCTACCCGGCCTTCTACAAGGGCCTCAAGAACCCGCTGCCGACGACGCGCCGAAACATCGCGCTGGGGCGGGCGCTCTTTCAGCTCCACTGCGAGACCTGCCATGGCGCCAAAGGACTGGGCGCGGGCGAGCGCGCCAAGGGCCTGGCACCGTCGCCGGCGCTGCTCGCCTTCATGATCAAGCTGCCGGAATCGGTCGATCCCTATCTCATGTGGACAATCGCCGAGGGCGGCCGGCCGTTCGGCACCGAGATGCCCGCCTTCAAGAGCCGGCTAGCGGCCAATCAGATCTGGCAGATCCTCATCTATATGCGGGCCGGTTTCCCTAACTAGGAAACCGTACGGCCGTCGGGCGCGTCAGCGCGGGGTGCGCCGCAAGCTCAGGATATAGGCGACGACGTCGTCGATCTGGCGCGCGGTCAGCGCATCGGTCGGCATGCGCCCATGCGGACGGTTGAGAACGCCGCGGATCCGCGCATCGCTGATCGCCTTGTTGTTGGCGATGTCGGCGAATGTCGGCGCGATATCGGCGGCCGAGCGCTGCGATTTTGCGCCGGTGACGTGACAGCCCGAGCACCAGGTTTTCGCCAGCGCGCCGCCGCGCTTGACCTGGTCGGCGTCGGCGGCGCGGGCGGGATGGTCGTTCACGATGACGAATGCCGCAATGGCGATCGCGGAGAGCGCCATGAGCATTTGCCAAGATTTTTCGATACGCGGTTTCACGGACGTCTCCGAGTTTCTTGGTGCCATGCCTATTCGATAGAACGCGTTGTGCGTGGGCGCAACGGGGAACCGGCGATGCATGGCCGCAAAGGCTCCGTGGCTCACAGCCCCATCAATGCGCGGACATGCGCCGCGGCGCTGTTGGCGAGCGCCTGGAGGTTGTAGCCGCCCTCGAGCGTGGAGACGACCCGCCCGCCGGCATACTCCTCGGCGACGGCCATTTTTTGCATCGTGGCCCAGGCGTAGTCGTCCTCGACGAAGTTGAGCATCGCCAGCGGGTCGTCGCGATGCGCATCGAAGCCGGCGGAGATGAAGATCATCTCCGGCGCGAAACGCTTCAGCTCGGGCAGCACGCGCGCTTCCATCGCGGCGCGGAACTCCGGGCCGCCCGCATTCGGCGGCAACGGGCAGTTGACGATGTTGCCGACCCCCGTCTCGCTGGCCGCGCCCGTGCCGGGATAGAGCGGGTACTGATGGGTGGAGGCGAAGAAGAGGTCCTTGTCGGCCTCGAACATCGCCTGGGTGCCGTTGCCGTGATGGACGTCGAAGTCGACCACCGCCACGCGCTCCATGCCATGCGCGGCGCGGGCGTGGAGCGCGCCGACGGCGACGTTGTTGAAGAGGCAGAAGCCCATCGCGCGCGCCGGCTCGGCGTGGTGGCCGGGTGGGCGGACGGCGCAGAAGGCGTTCTTGGCCTCGCCCTTGGCCACGGCATCGACCGCGCCCGTAAGCGCCCCGATGGCCCGCAAAGCGGCTTCGCGCGAGCCTTCGCTGACCACCGTATCGGCGTCGATCGCGGCATGGCCGTGGGGCGGAATGGCGCCGAGGATGCGGTCGACGAAGTCGGCGGGATGCACGCGCTCCACCGTCGCCAGATCGCCCAGGGGTGGCTCGCGGCGCTCCAACCCGGCGAATTCCGGGCGCACCAGCGCGGATTCGACCGCCCGCAGCCGCGCCGGGCTTTCGGGGTGATGGGGGCCGGGATCGTGCTCCTGACAGGCAGGGTGGCTATAGAAAAGCGTGGTCATGGATGTGGTTTTTCAATCACGGCCCGGTGCTTGGCAAGCTTTGCCTTAATTCGCTGCGGTCCGGCGCTGCCGGCGTAACGCCCCGATCACGCGGGATTGCATATCCGGGTGATGGTTTTCCATTGACTTTCCCCGGAATCGAAACACTTTTCACGATGCCGGCGTCGCGCAACGTCCAGGCGGACGCGATCGGATATGCCATCTAATTTCTTGGCGACTTGCGCCTGATGAATACCCGGTGCGTCAACGGAAACAGGGCAATCGTTCGTTTCGTATACTATAAGGATTGCGGGAGTGGCCCGTCGGCGCCCGCCGAATCGGTGCGGGAGTGCTGGATGGGCTGGCGACAGGAATTTGAGATGAAGCCGTTGGCTCGACTGGAACAAAGGTCCAGGAGGGGGCGCCTTGTGCGCTCGTTCTTCGTGAGCGCGCTCGCCGTGATGGCTGGTGTGGGCGCGGCAGGTGCCCAGCAGGGCCGGCCGGCGTTCGTCCAGGTCGACAAGGTGAGCCGCGCCCCGCTGGTGCAGACCATCCCCGTGGTCGGCCGCCTGGTGGCGCGCCAGTCGGGCACGATCGCCGCGCGCTCGGCCGGACCGGTGGCGAAGCTGTCGGTCGAGGTCGGCGACCGGGTGACGCAGGGCCAGGAGCTGGCCCGCCTGGTGACGTCGACCCTCGAAGCCCAGCGCGACCTTCGTCTCGCCGAGCTGACCGCCGCCAAGCAGGAGCTGGCGCGGCTCGAACGACTGCGCACCTCGCGCTCGGCGGCGTTCCCGCGCGCGCGCTACGAGACCGCGCTGCAGAACGTCGCCAAGGCCGAAGCTTCGCTGAAGCTCGCCCAGATCGAGCTCAACTACGCGGTGATCCGCGCGCCCTTTCCGGGCGTCGTCACGGTCAAGCATACCGAGATCGGCGCCTACGTTCGCGCGGGCGACGCGGTGGTGACGCTGGTCAACGACCAAGCGCTGGAGATCGAGGCCGACGTGCCGGCCAGCCGTGTCTCCGGGCTGAAGCCGGGCCGCGTCGTTAAGTTCGAGCTGGCCAATAAAGAGTACGAGGCGGTGGTGCGCGCCGTCGTGCCCGTCGACAGTGCCCTCACGCGGACGCGCGCCGTGCGGTTCGTGCCGCGCTTCAAGGACCCAATGAGCGGCATCGCGGTCAACGAGAGCGTGACCGTCGCCGTGCCGATCGGCGCCAGCCGCAATGTGGTCTCGGTCCACAAGGACGCGGTGATCCATCGCGGCGAGGCGACGATCGTCTTCGTGGTGGCCGGCGCCAAGGCGGCAAAGCCGCCCATGGTGCTCGGCAAGGCGGTGCCGCGTCCGGTCAAGCTGGGTGACGCGGTCGGTGGCCGTTTCGTCGTGCTCGGCGGCCTCAAGCCCGGCGACATCGTGGTCGTGCGCGGCAACGAGCGCCTGCGGCCCGGCCAGATGGTCGCCTTCCGCAACGGTAGCTAGCCTTATGACTTGCAGTCGCGGCACCGGCCCACTCCCCCGCCCGACCGCCCACGGGATCATAGAATCATGGGTGGTCGGGCGGGGGAGTGGGCCGGACCGACTTTACGGAAGTAGCACCGTATGAACTTAATCCGGGCATCGCTCGAGCGTCCGGTTGCCGTGATCTCGGTGGTGATCATGGTCGTACTGTTCGGCTACGTGGCGCTGCAGACCATCCCGATCCAGCTCATCCCCGACGTCCGCAAGCCGACCCTGACTATCCAAACCATTTGGTTCGGCGCATCGCCGGCCGAGGTCGAGCGGGAGGTCATCAACCGCCAGGAAGATGCGCTGCGCGGCCTGGAAGGCGTCGAGCAGATCACCAGCTCGGCGGAAACCGGCCGCGCCACGGTGACCCTCGAATTCGTCGTCGGCCAGAACATCGACCGGGCGCTGATCCTGGTCTCCAACCGCTTGCAGCGCGTGACCGGCTATCAGGTCGAGGTCCAGCAGCCGCAAATCAAGACCCAGGGCTCCGACGACAACCCGATCGCTTGGTTCTACATCCACCGCCTGAAGGGCAACAAGCGGCCGATCCATACCTACGGCGACTTCATCGAGGACAACGTCATCGACCGCATGGAGCGGGTGAACGGCGTTTCCGGCACCAACCTCTACGGCGGCAGCGAGCGCGAGCTTCGGGTGATCGTCGATCCGGCGAAGATGGCGCGTTACGGGCTCACGGTCTCGGCGGTCACCGATGCGCTGCGCCGCGCCAACGCCTTCGGTTCGGCGGGCACTGTCGAGGAGGGCAAGCGCGACTACACGGTGCGCACCGAGGGCGAGCTGCGCACCACGAACGCCGTGCGCGCCGTGCTTCTGCGCAGCGTCGAGGACAAGGCGACCGGCCGAGTCTCGCGGGTCACCGTGGGCGATGTCGCGACTGTCGCCTTCGGCTACAAGACGCCGACCGCGACGATCCGCGCCAACGGCGAGCCCGCCGTGGTCTTCAACGTGCTGCGCACGACCGGCGCCAACGTCATCGAGGTGATGCGCGGGGTCAAGGCGACGTTGAAGCAGATCAACGAGGAGGTGCTGAAGCCGCGGGGGCTGGAAGCCATCCAGGTCTTCGACGAGACCGGCTACATCAACTCCGCGATCTCGCTGGTGCAGCAGAACATCTTCGTCGGCGGCGCGCTGGCGGCGCTGATCCTGCTGCTCTTCCTGCGCTCCGGGCGTGCGACCTTGGTGGTGACGCTGGCGATCCCGGTCTCGGTGATCGGCTCCTTCGTCGCCATGGCGGCGCTGGGGCGTTCGGTCAACGTGATCTCGCTGGCCGGCATCGCCTTTGCGGTCGGCATGGTGGTCGACGCCGCGATCGTGGTGCTGGAGAACATCTTCCGCCTGCGCGAGCGGGGCCTGAGCAGCTTCGAGGCGGCCTATCAGGGGGCGAACCAGGTCTGGGGCGCGGTGCTCGTTTCGGCGCTGACGACCGTGATGGTGTTCATCCCGATCCTCATTCTCGAGCTCGAGGTCGGCCAGCTCTTCCGCGACATCGCGGTGGCGATCTCGGTTGCGGTGCTGCTGTCGCTGGTCGTCGCGGTGACGCTGATCCCGGCGCTCGCCAACCGCCTGCTGGGCCAGACCGGCGATGCGAAGACGATCGATCCCAAATCCGCCATCGACGGCAGCGCGCGCAAGGCCGGTGCGGCGGTGAAGGGCGGCGTCAAGCGCCTGCGCCTGCCGATCATCGACGACTTCGCCGAATTGTTCATGCGCGTGGTGCTCGGCTTCACCCGGATGGTGATCCGCAACCGTACGGCCGCGTTCCTCGTCGTGGCGCTCGTTTGCGGCGCGGCGGGCACGGCGACGTGGCTGCTGCTGCCCAAGCTCGAATACCTGCCGACCGGGAACCGCAATCTCGTCATCGCCATCGCGCTACCGCCGCCGGGCTACAACCTGCCGACCACGACCGAGACCGCGCGGAACATTGAGAATTCGATGCGCAAGCACTGGGCGCAGGTCACGGGGCCGAAATCGAAGCCCGGTGAGCCGCCCAAGATGGCGCGCTTCTTCTTCGTGGCACGCAACGCGCTTACCTTCATCGGCGCCTCGGCGGTTGACGAAAGCCGGGCGCGCGAGTTGATCCCGATCATCCGGGCGGAGATGCGGCGCGACCCCGGCACCTTCGCGCGGGTGTTTCAGCCCTCGCTGTTCGGCCGCTCGATCGGCGGCGGACGCGTCATCAACCTGGACATCGCCGGCCCCAACCTGGAGCGCACCCAGCCGGTTGCATTGCGTGCCTTCATCCTGGCGAGCCGCGAGCTGCCGCTCAATCAGGGCAATCAGTTCCGGCCGCGGCCGGGGCTCGAGCTCGGTTCGCCGGAGCTGCGCGTGCTGCCCAACCGGGTGCGTCTCGCCGATGCCGGCGTCACCGCGCGCGAGCTGACCGACACGGTCGACGCCTACAACCAGGGTCTGCGGGTGGTCGAGATCACGGTGGCCGGCCGGCGCATGGACCTGACGCTGATGGGCCCGGAACGCAAGATCAAGCGCATCCAGGGGATCGGCGACATTCCGGTCGTCACCAGCTCGGGCACCATCGTGCCCGTGCGCTCGCTGGCCGAGGTGAAGCTGACCGCGGGGGCGGTGGAGATCCGGCATCTGGAGCGCACGCGCACGGTGTCGCTCGAGATCAGTCCGTCGCCCAATATCCCGCTCGAAACGGCGATGGATATCTTGCGTACCAAGGTGATGGCCGTCTTGAAGAAGCAGGGCGTGCCGCGCGGCGTGACGATGGGCCTGTCGGGCGAGGCCGATCAGCTGACCAAGACCTGGAACGCCATGGTCTGGCAGCTCATCCTCGCGGTCGTCATCGTCTATCTGGTGATGGCGGTGCTGTTCGAGAGCTTCGTCTTCCCCTTCATCATCATCTTCTCGGTGCCGCTGGCGACGGCGGGCGGCGTGCTGGGGCTCGCGGTGCTCAACATCTTCACGCGCCAGGCGCTCGACATGCTCACCTTGCTCGGTTTCGTCATCCTGATCGGCACGGTGGTGAACAACGCGATCCTGCTGGTGCATCAGACGCTGTTGCACGTCCGCGAGGAAGCGATGGAGGTGGGCGACGCAATCCTGGAGGCGACGCGCAACCGTATCCGGCCGATCTTCATGTCGACGCTGACGAGCGTGTGCGGCATGACCCCGCTGGTGGTCTTCCCGGGCGCGGGCTCGGAGCTTTATCGCGGCCTCGGCTCGGTGGTGCTCGGCGGGCTGCTGCTCTCGGCGGTGCTGACGCTTCTGATCATCCCGCCGCTGCTCTCGATCATCGGCTCGGTTGTCGCGCGGCCGGCGCGCAAGGCGGCCGCCAAGGACAAGTCGGGCGAAGCGGAGCCCGCCCCGGCGGAATAACTCCCTAAAATCTTTCGATCAGGCCGGCACCTGTTCGGCGAACCAGTCGATGGCGGCCTGCGCGCCGCCGGCGCCGTGGGGAATGCCGAGCGCCTTCAACCCCGTCTCGACGACGCCCAGCGAGCCGAGCAGCATCGGTGCGTTGACATGGCCCATATGGGCGATGCGGAAGGCGCGGCCGTCGAGCGAGCCGATGCCGATGCCCAGCACCACGCCGCATTTCTCGTTGCAGTATTTCAGAAGCTCGGCCGGATCGCGGTTGTCGGTCAGCAACACGGTGGTCACCGAGACGGCCCGGTGCGCGGGATCGGCGACGTTGAAGGCAAGCGTACCGCCCGCCGCCCAGCGCTGAACCGCGCGATGCGTCGCGCCGGCGAGGATGCGGTGGCGTTCGAAGGCGGCGTCCAGGCCCTCCTCGAGCAACATGTCGAGCGCCTTTCTGAGCGCGAACAGCATATGCTCGGGCGGCGTGCCGCAATATTTCTGGTAGTGGAGCGGGCCTTCGCGGAAGGTCCAGTCCCAATAACGGGTGCGCAGATCGGCCTTTTCGTGGACCGCGCGCGCCTTCGCGTTGGCGGCGACGAAGGTCAAGCCGGGCGGGGTCATGAGGCCCTTCTGCGAGCCGGTGACGACGACGTCGACGCCCCATTCGTCCATCTCCAGCGGCATGGTGCCGAGCGAGGCGATGGCGTCGACGAGCAGCAGCGCGTCGTGGCCGGCATTGTCGATCGCGCGACGGATCGCGGGGATGTCGTTGACGATGCCCGACGAGGTGTCGATCTGCACCGCGAGGACGGCCTTGATGGCGCCATCGGTGTCCTCGCGCAGGCGCGCCTCGAGCGCGTCCGTGTCGACCGCGCGGGTGTCACTGCCGGGCAGCACCTCGACCTCGATGCCGAGCATCTTCGCCGTCTCGCCCCACATGAGGGCGAAGCGGCCGCTTTCGAGCGCCAGCACCGTCTCTCCACGTGACAGCGTGTTGGTGAGCGCGGCCTCCCAGCCGCCATGGCCGTTGGCGGCGTAGATGTAGACGTTGCCCTCGGTGCGGAAGATCTTCGGCAGATCGGCCAAACACGAATCGGTTACGCCGACCATCTCGCCCGAATAGATGTCGATCGCCGGGCGGTGCATCGCGGCGAGCACTTCATCGGGGACGGTGGTGGGGCCGGGCAGGGCCAGGAACTCGCGGCCGTTTCTAAGCGTCATGATCTCGTTTCCTCGTCTGGTCGGCGTCTGGCTCTCGTGGGCCGGCGGCCCATGTCGTGGCCAATCCCTCGATCTCCTCGCCCGTTGGGGCGAGCCGGTGAAGCTCGCGAAGGAAGGGTCTGGCTCGCGCGCCCGGTCGGGCTAAGATGACCCGCGATGATATACGACCCTGAACGGGCAAGACCAAGAACGGCGCGTATTCGAAAAACGACTTTCTAAATCGGGGAGAGACGAGATGATCTATGCGAAGGCGATTGTGATCGGCATTGGCCTGCTGGCCGGCGGCGCGTTGATGAGCGGTCCGGCAGCGACGAGCGAAAGCGGCAAGCGCTTCGAGATCGCGTCCGATGGGTCGGGCGCGGGGGCCTGGCGGCTCGATACCTATACCGGGCGCATGGTCTGGTGCAGCACCGAGACGCCGAAGACGACCAAGACGGTCGGAGCGGAAGAGCTGACGGTGCTGCGCGGCAGCGGTGGCCGGCGTGTCGTCTGCTACGACGCCGACGGCAAGGTCGATGTGACGTTGTTCTGAACGCGGATCGAAAGCGTTGCTGCTGCTTTCCCTCTCCCGCAAGCGGGAGAGAGTAATTAGGTGCCTCAGACCTTCACCGCTTCCATCGCGCTCGGTAAGAAAATCTCGTCGAGCTTCGCAGGCGCGGGGCTGAGGCCCTGCTCGTGGTGGTATTGCAGGAACGCATCGAGCGTCGGCCGGTTGGCCCCGATGCCGTAGGGCCAATAGTCGGCGCCCATCAGCGCGACGGTCTCCTCGTATTCCTGGGTGACCCAGGGTAGCGTCGTCTTGAGCGCGGCGACCTCGCGGAGATCGGCGTAGGTGATGCGCTTGGCCGCCTCGAAGGCCTTCATCAGACTGGCGCCGAGCCAGGGCTCGGCCGCGGCCAGTTCCTTGCGGATGCCGATCACATGCATGATCGGGAAGATGCCCGTCTTCTCGAACCAGGCGCGCTCCTCGGCCCGGAAATCGGGGAAGAGACGGCCGACATGCGTCGTGCCGCGGTCGAAGCAGGAGGGCGCGCGCGGCGTCACGAGCGCGTCGATCTCGCCGTCATCGAGCATGCCCGACAATGTCTTGCCCTCGCCGATCGCCTCGATCTTGATATCGGCCGGCAGCTCGATGGGCATCTTCTCGTGGCGGCCGGGCTCCTCGATGCCGCCCGAGCGCCATTCGACGCTGCTGGGGTGCAGCCCGTATTCGTGCTGCAGGATGCCGCGGATCCAAACCGCGGCCGTCACCTGATATTCCGGCACGCCGACGAGGCGGCCCGCCAGATCGGCGGGCGCGGCGATGCCGCGGTCGGTGCGGATGTAGATCCCCGAATGGCGGAAGGCGCGCGAGATGAAGACCGGGATGGCGATGTAGGGACAGGTGCCGCGCGCGGTCGCCATCAGATAGCTGGAGAAGGAAAGCTCGGAGACGTCGAACTCGCCGTGCCGGAAGGCGCGGAAGAAGACCTCCTCGGGACCGAGCGCGAGGAAGCGCGGATCGCAGCCCTCGATGGGCACGCGGCCATCCATCAACGCCCGTGTCCGGTCGTAGTTCCAGCAGCCGATGGTGAGGGGGAGGTTGCTCATATCACGCTCATGTCGCGGTCAGGAATGGGCGCCCTGCAGGCTTGAGCGAGGGCTGAAGCTCGA
>JARRKQ010000035.1:0-36764 GCA_037387885.1 Alphaproteobacteria bacterium
AGAGGGCCGCAGCGAGCGCCCGTCCGTCGATCCCCTTGGCTGCCAACCACGCCTCCTCATCCCCCGCGTCATGCAGCTCCCGGTGGGCACGCTGCGAGAGCTGGATCGCATATCGGTCAGCGGCCTTGCGCCCCATGCCCCGTGTTCTGTCGGCGCGAAGGAGATGGTGCGCCTCGATCGGCCGCTCGCCTGGATAGACCGGGCATTCAAGGCGCCGGAGGAAGGCAAGGTGATCAAGGCTCATACCTTTGCGGGGCGGCTTGGACTTGCGGGCGGGCAAGCCCGACTTGGGAATGCGGGGCGGCAGTAGCATGTGGCCCGCCCCTACTCGGCCCCGGCCCGGTCCGCGCCGTTCGCCGATGGTGGCGGAGCAGGCTCGGATGAGCGGGTCTTCTTCGTCCGAGACTTGGCCTTGGGCCGCTTGGGCGCATGCTTGACCGTGCCCCGCTGCGCGGAGACGGCCTTTACCGGTGGTCGGGTGCCGTTGCCGGGCCCCTTCCCGCTGCCATTCCCAGTCTTTGGCGCCACGGGCGTCATCCCGGCGGGTAAGCGCCGCGGCGCGATTGTGTCGGCATCCTCGCCGTCCCCGGTGGGGATCTGGAAGAGGCTGCGCATGAACTGCTTCAAGGCATAGGACTGCGCCGACCCAAAGGCCTGGGCCCCCGAAGCCGGGACCATGACCGAGCGGGTGAGCGGTCCATAAAGCGCCCCGGACTTGTGCGCCAACGTGAAGGTGAAGGTCGCCCAGAGCCAGGAGCGCTGGCTGACCTCTGTGCCATCATGAACCAGCCGCGCATCGAGCTCGTCCTGCAGGATGATGAGACCCGCCTTGGCGCAGAGCGGATTGACGGCGCCTAAGAAGTCGTCGATCGAGGCGAAGCGATAGCCGCCTGCCCGATTGCGCTCGGTTCTGAGCAACCCCTTGATCCGCCCCATCACCGCGTTGACCGCACCCGCCACCGCCTCGGGCATGGCCGGGAGGCTTAAACCCTCGTTGTCGAGCGCGCAGGGGAAGCTCCCATCCATCATGTCCCGGATCCCGTCCGCGAAGGTCTGTCCGTTGCGGGGCGCCGTCATCAGACCACCTCCCGCACCGTGAGAGCTCCCGCTTTCGAGCGCGCGACCTTGACCCCATACCCGACCGCCAGCTTCACATCCGGCTCAACCAGCCGCTTCAAGCCCTTGTTGGCCGCATCGAAGCGTTTGGCAGGATCCCGGCAGGTCAGCCAGTCGTCCGCCAAGGCCCCCCATTCGTTGTTGCCCTCCATTGAGACCTCGCGCATGTCGTCGAGGGATATTGACAGGACTTCCTCGTCTGGGTTCTCCGGCGGCGTATCGGTCTCGACGTGCCACCAGAACTTGGCCTCCCGCGCGATCAACTCGGCCTGATAGGCTTCGTCCGCCTCAAGCTCGAAGTGCGCCCAGCGGTGGTTTCCGAATATCACCGAGAGATAGCCGAGGCTCGTGTCGGTCACCGCAAGGTAGTGCTGCACCTGGGGGAAGTACCGAGAGACGATCTCGTCGTCCTTGGCAAACGCTGACGTGTGCTTGCATTCCAGGATCCCACCCGGCACCCAGGCATCGAGATTGGCCCGCATGAAGGGATGCTGGGCATGAACCAGATCTTCGCAGCCGGAGCAGAACACCTCGATCCCGGTCCGCCGTTCGAACCACCACATATTCAACGGCTCGGTGACGATGCCGATCTGGACCTGCAGCACGTCGGTTAGGTCCTCCGGCTCCCGCCGCCCGGTCTTCTCCTCCCAAAGCTGGTACCAATCGCCCGCCATCACGCGGCCCGCATCGGACCCACCGATGCCTTTGGATCTATTCATTTGTTCCTGTTTTGACCGCATTTTGACTTCCTCCGTGACGCAATGTGTGCATATATAGTGCAATGCAATCGTCATGAAGTCCACGTGAATAAGCTCGAACGACATCTTTTATGTCCATAACCGCCGCCCAATGCCGCGCCGCCCGGGGCATACTCGCCTGGTCCCGCGACGTCCTCACCGAGCGCTCGCGTGTCTCCAAGCGCACCATCGTCGACTTCGAGCGCGGTGCCCGCTCCCCCCATGCAAGCACCCTCTTCGCCATCCAGACCGCATTTGAGGCCGCCGGGATCACTTTCATCGAGGAGGAGAAGGCGGACGGGAATGCAAAAATGATCGGGCTGACCTACAGGCCAAATTACCGTGCCTAGACCCACAATGACGGCGCTCGAGCTGGCCGTGCAGGGTCTCAAACATGACGGCAACCACCTATCGAGCAGCTGGCGCTACGGCCGTATCAGTTCCCTGATCCGGCGTTCGAATTCCCTGTTACGGTCAAACAAATTCCCTGTTCCGCCGCGTAGGGAATTCATAATGTATCTCTAGGGATTCTGCCGCGTTTTGATGGCCAAAACAGCCCACACAAGCCCCTCACAGCGATATTTCCCTGTATTTTCCCTGCATAACAGGGAAACAGGGGCGGGCGGTTCAAGCGGGAAGGGGCGGCGCCCGCACGCCCGTTCCCCCGATCGCTGGGCCTAGTGTAGACTGTATTCGCAATGTCCTCTCGATCCGATCTCGACCTCGCGGCCATCAAAGCCGCGCTGGAGCATGAACAGACCGAGCTGAGCAGCATCAGCGCGGCGGGCGCCGACGAGCGCCGGCCGGTCGAGCTCGACCAGCAGAGCGTTGGCCGGCTCTCGCGCATGGATGCGATGCAGGTCCAGGCGATGGCGCATGCGACCGAATCGCGGCGGCAGGTCCGCGCCCAGCGAATCAAGGCGGCGCTCGTCCGCATCGCGGCGGACGAATACGGCTACTGCGTCGAATGCGGCGAGGAGATCCCGGCCGCGCGCCTCGACATCGACCCAACGACGCCGCGCTGCGTCGACTGCTCGACCTGAGCCGCATGACCCTCCGGCGGTTCGAGGATATCGCGTGTTTCGACGACTACCGCGTCGGCGACCGGTTCGTCACCGAGCCCATCACCATCACGCGCGAGGCGCTGCTGGCCTTCGTCGAGCGCCACGGGCCGGTGCCGGTGGCAGCCTATGAGGGCGAGGACCCGGACCTTCCGCGCGAGATCTTTCCCGACATCGCGGTGCTCTGCCTCTGCTTCAGCCATTTGATCCATTCCGGCTTCCTGCGCGGCCACGGCATGAGCTCGCCGGGGCTTAAATACCTTCGCTGCCCGGAGCCGGTCGTGCCGGGCGACCGCGTGCGGGTCGAGCTCGAATGTCTCGAGGCGCGGCCGTCGCGTAACCGGGACGACCGCGGCTATGCGACCTTCACGGTGCAAATGATCGCGGAGCGCGGCGCGGTGCTGGTCGCGTTCGAGGTGGCGGAAGTCGTCTTGACGCGGCGCGGGCTCATTCAACAAGCGGACGCCTAGCGCTCGCGGAAGGCCTCGCTCTTCAGCTTGAGGACCGGCTTCATCAGATAGTGCATCACGGTGCGCTCGCCGGTGCGGATATCGACCGTAGCCTGCATGCCGGGGGTGATCGGCAGCTTCACGCCGCCCTCGCCCAGATAAGCGCGCTTGGTCTTGATGATCACGCGGAAGTAGGGATTGCCCTTCCGTGCATCGTTGGCGTCGGCCGCGATCTGGCTGACGCTGCCCTCGAGCCCGCCGTAGCGGATGTATTCATAGGTGCTGATCTTGATGAGCGCGGGTTGGCCGACCTTCACATAGCCGCGGTCGGTGGGGCTCAAGCGCGCCTCGATCACCAGCGAATCGTCGGTCGGCACGATCTCCATGATCGGCTCGCCCGGCCGCACCACGCCGCCGATCGTGTGGTAGCGGAGATTCTTCACAATGCCGCTGATCGGGCTCTTGATCTCGGTACGCCGTGCCTGGTCGGTCGCGCGGGTGTAAAGCGTCCGGATCCGGGCGATCTCGCCTTCGAGCTGGGCCAACCGCTCCGACGCATCGCGCCGGAAGCGCAGATTGATCTCGTCGAGACGGCCGCGCGCTTCCTTCAAGGCCGCTTCGGCCTTGGGCACCGATTCGTCGAGCACCGACAGCTCGCCCTCGAGCCGCCGCACCAGGCGCAGGCGCTCCAGATGTTCGAGCTTGGAAGTCAGGCCCTGCGAGACCAGCGACCGCGACATGGCGAAGGCCCGGCGCGCCAGTTTGAGGTCGGTGGCAATGGTACTCCGCTTGGCGGAGAGCTCGCGTACGGAGCGTTCGCGTTGGACGACCTGATCGTGCAAGGCGCCGAGCCCGCTAGCGAGCTCGCGCTGGCGGGCCTGGTACGCGCGCCGTTCGCTCAAGGCCACATCGGCGCGCCGTTTGGCGATCGCCGGATCGAACTTGAACTGCGTGCCTTCGGCCTCGGCGGAGAGGCGCGACCGCTTCAGCAGCATGGCGTCGAGCTGGGCGCGAAGCTCCGCCGGGTTGAGCCCGCCTGCGCCAAGATCGAGCGAAACCAGCGCCGTGCCGGCCTTGACCGTGGCGCCTTCGGTCACGTGGATGCCGCGCACGATGCCGCCCTCGAGGTGCTGAATGACCTTGACGTTGCCTTGGGGGACGACCTCGCCGGGCGCGCTCGCGACCTCGTTCAGGCGGGCGAAATTGGCCCATAGGAGGAAAGCGACGATGAAGACCATGAAGATCCGGGCGATCGCGATGCTCTTGCGCTTGCCGATCAGGCCGGCGATGCCGGGCCGGGCCTCGGCGGCGATGGTGAGCGACTGCGCCCGCGGCGTGCGCCGGGTGGCGGGGGCGCCGCCGGCCGCGTCTGTGGTCGGGTCCAGGCTATCGGGGCTGGTCATGCGCTTCGCTTCTCCGGAAAGGGCGTCGGCGGGTTGGGGAAGAGCCGGGGCATGATCTCGGCCGCCGGGCCGGCCATCGCCAGCTTGCCGCCTTCGAGCGCCATGATGTGGCTGCACGCGGTCAGCAGGACCGGGCTGTGGGTGACCACGAGGATCGTGTGGTCGCGCGCGAGGGTCGCCAGCGAGCGGGTCAGCTCGTCCTGGGCCTGGCGGTCGAGATTGCTCGACGGCTCGTCGAGCAGGATCACCGGCGGATCGCCGACCAGCGCCCGCGCGATCGCAATGCGCTGCCGGATCCCGGCCGAGAGGCGCGCGCCGGCCTCGCCGATATCGGTGTCGTAGCCGTCGGGCAGGTCGATGACGTAGTTGTGCACGCCGGCCGCCTGGGCGGCGCGGACGATCTCCGCGTCCTCGGCCAGCGGGTCGCGTTGGGCGAGATTGCTCCGTATGGTGCCGGCAAAGAGCACGCATTCCTGGGGCACGTAGCCGATCCAGTCGGCGAGCTGGGCGCGGCTGTACTGGGCGATATCCGCATCGTCGAGCAGCACCCGCCCGGAAGTCGGTGCGTAGAGCCCGAGCACGAGCTTCAAGAGCGTGCTCTTGCCGCTGCCGTTCTTGCCGACGATGCCGAGCATGCCGGCGGGGCCCATCTTGACGTTGAGCTGGTCGACGGCGGGCGGGCTTTCCTCGGCATAGCGGAAGGTTAGCGCCTCGAAGGTGAGCTTGCCCTTCGGCCGCGCGGCGGTAACGGCATCGGACTGGCGGTCCTCGATGAGCTCGAAGGCCTCGCTCAGACGCCCCACCGCCTCGCGCGCGGAGACGAGGTTGCGCCAGTTGCCGACCAGTTGCTGAAACGGCCCGACGATGCGGTAGCTCAGGATATTGGCCGCGATCAGCGCGCCGATGGTGAGCTCCTTGTTGACGATGGCGATGGCGCCGATCGTGGTCACCAGCACGGTGGTGAAGACGGTCAAGCCCGCGCTCATGTTGACGTAGCGGTCGGTCTTGCCGCCGCGGTCGATCGCGTGCTCGATCGACGACGTCTGGCGGTCCTCCCAGAGCGGGCGCAGCGCCGGGCCGGTCGCCAGCGCCTTGACGGTCGTGCGCCCGGCGATCAGTTCCGTCACCAGCCCGTCGCGGCTGTAGCCGACGGACCGCTCTGCCGTGTTCGCGCGGCGCAGCACCGAGGCGGCGCGCCAGGCGACGAAGAGGAAGACCGGCATCATCAGCAGGATTACCCAGGCAACGGGCTGGGCGATCACGAACATGAAGGCGAGAAAGATCACCGCGAAGGGCAGGTCCGCCAGCAGCACCGCGGTGCTGCCGGCGAAGGCGTTGCGGACGGTCTCGGTGTCGCGGAAGAGGGCATGCCAGTAGGCCGCCGCCCGGGTCTCGAGCGTGCGCAACGGCACGGCCAACAGCTTGTCGAAGAGCCGCTGGCCCATCGCCAGATCGAAGCGCAGCGCCACGCGTTGCAGCAAGCGGCTGCGTGACTGGCGCAGCACGAAGTCGAAGGCGATCGCAAAGGCCATGCCGATGGCGAGGCCCTGCAGCGTCGTGAACCCCGCATAGAGCACGACGCGGTCATAGACCTGCAGCACAAAGACCGGCACGGCAAGCGCCAGGACATTGATGAAGAGCGAGGTCGCGGCGATCTCGACGAAGATCGGACGCAACGGCTTCAGCAGCGGGCGCAGCCAGCGGCGTCGTGCCTCGTCACCTCCTGCCGTTGTGGCCTCGTCGGTCATATGCTCCGCCGTCTGCTCCGCTGTTTTTTTCAGGGAGACCAAATATTACCCGCGCCAGTCTAGCCTGACCGCCCCCCGAAATCTCGGATGTAGCGTTCGACCGGCCTTTTTTAGTCCACGCCGGCGGCGAGGTGCCGGGGTCATCTTCATCACCGTTTCACTGCGCCACTCCGGCCCAAAATATCGATCCTGCAAGGCCCGTTTGTATTAAGGTCGGATGCACTACCTTTTTTGGTTACAGTACTATGCAAGTCTTTGTGTAATACGGACTTATTGTGCCAAATATGTACTCCTATGACCACGATGAATGCCTGTCAGGGTTAATTCATTTGCCATATCGACTGGGTCGTGTACGCTTTTTACTGACCGGTCGGATGTGACCGGTTGAGGGCCTCAGAACGGTAAATTAAGCCGCAAACGAGGGGGTAGGATTTGGGCCGTGACGTCGGGTACCGTCTGGGGCGCGGGCGGGTTGGCGAAGCTCGCAATGTCGCGGATATGACGCGGCACGTTGCGGTGTGGCCTGCCATAGGTTCCTCACTGTCTGTCTCGCTGGGCATCGGCCTCGCCGCATGGCTGATGGCGACGCCGGCGAGTGCGTCCGCGCTTTCCGGCAAGATTTCCGCTTCGGCGCTCCACGACGGCAATAGTCCCATCCTTCGCTTCGTAGCCGCCAAGACCGAGGCGTCCCGGAAGAGGGCCAGGCGGTCCGGCAAAGCCTCGCGAAAGCATCGCGCACGCCGCCGCCGCTTAGCCGAACAGACCGGCGCCGGCGGTCTGAACGACGAGCTGCTCCATCTGCTGAAGACCCATCCGCGCCTGCTGGCCGGGCGCGAGCGCGTCAAGGCCGCCTCGGCCGGCGTTCGCGAGGCCTGGGGGCCGTACTTCCCGCAGGTCAACGTCAACGGCAATATCGGCCACGCCCGGGTCGACAGCCCGGCCCGGCGTTCCACCGTCGGCAAGCCGTTTCGCGGCGGCACCAATTCGGTCGGCGGCGAGCTGCGCCTCAATGTCTTCGACGGCTTTGGCAAGGATGCGAATCTGAGCCGCTCGCGGCTCCAGAAGATCTCCGCCGAGCTCGAATTGGAAGCCCAGCGCCAGCAGACCCTGTTCCGGGGCATCACCGCCTATATCAACGTGCGCCGCCAGGGCGAGTTGCTGGCGCTCGCGCAGCGCAGCGAGCGGACCATCATGCGCCAGCTGCGCCTCGAGGATGAGCGGGTGCGGCGGGGCTCGGGTCTCTCGGTCGACGTGCTGCAGTCGAAGTCGCGTCTGCAGATCGCCAAGCAGGTGCGCGTGCAGGTCGAAGGCGACCGCCACACGGCGATCTCACGCTATATCCAGGTCTTCGGCCATCGCCCGCGCATCAGCCGCATGCGCGATCCGCAGCCGCCCTCCGCGAGCCTGCCCGAATCGCTCGAGCGCGCGTTGAGCGAGGCCAAGACCGACAATCCCCTGCTCAAGAAAGCCTCGCGCGATATCGACATCGCCGAACAGCGGCGTCGGGCCGCGCAGTCGCCGCTCTTCCCGCGCATCGATCTGGTGATCGAAGGCCGGCGCGACAGCAGCGTCGACGGCATTCCCGGTATCCGCCGGGACTACACATTCCTGGTCAAGATGACCTGGGAGCTGTTCAACGGCTTTGCGACCCAGTCGCGGGTGATACGCGCGGCGCGGCTGCGCTCCGCGGCGCAGAACGATCACCGCTATGTCTACCGGCAGGTCGAGGACGAGGCGCGCATCGCCTGGCACAAGCTGCGCACCGAACGTCAGCGCGAGGTGCTGCTGGCGAACGCGATCAATATCGCCGAAGCCGTGTTCCGGGCCCGCCAGCGCCTGCGCTCGGCCGGCAAGGAAACCGTGATCAACGTGCTCGACGCCGAGAACGAGGTGAACCGGGCGCGGATCCAGCACGCAGCGGCGCGATACGATGCAATGCTCGCCGTCTACCGCCTGCATTTCACGCTGGGGCAGCTGACCCCGGCGACGCTCGGCCTGCCGAAGCCCAAGGCGGAATAGCCTCGCTCCAGTCCTGTGGTGGTGCCGGAGCGCCTAGATCGGATCGCATTCGGGCCGAATCGAAAATTGATCCGGCCCGAATGCGTGAATCCGATCTAACTATTTGATAATAGAGCAGATTCACGTGATTGGGTCGAATCAAGAAGTGATTCGACCCAATCACGACCTGCGCTAAGCGGCGTGCGTCTTCACGCGCTTCTGGAAGATGTCGTAATAGCCGTCGAGCCGGCCGCCCGCGATGGCGCGGCATTCCGCGATCAGCGCCTCGAGCTGTGCCCATTTCTCGTCGCGGGCGGCGGTCAGCATGTCGTGGTTGCGCGCCTTGAGCTTGGCGAATTCGGGCGATGCGGCATAGCTCTCGTCGCCGAATAACCCGAAGATCCGCGACGCTTCGGTCTTGCCCTTCACTTTGACCAGATCGAGCTCCATGGTCGCGAGATGGGGCACGAGCGCTTGCGTGTTCTCGCCGATGATGATCTCGACGCCGTACTCCTTGGTGGCGCTTTCCAGGCGCGCCGCGAGGTTCACCGCGTCGCCCAGCACCGAATAATCGAAGCGCTGCATCGAGCCCATATTGCCGACCGAACACGGACCGGTATTGATGCCGATGCCGATCCTGATGGGAATATGAGGGCGACCGCCTTCGGCCGCGCGTTTCGCATCCTCCTCGTTGAAGGTCTTGAGCGCGTCGAGCATGCCGAGCGCGGCACGGCAGCTATGCTCGGCGTGCTGCGGGTCATTGAGCGGCGCATTCCAGAACGCCATGATCGCGTCGCCGATATATTTGTCGATAGTGCCGCGGTTCTCCAGGATGACTTCGCTCATCGGCGTCAGGTAGTCGTTGATGAGCCCGGTGAGCTCGGCGGCGTCGAGGCCTTCGGAAATCGTCGTGAAGCCGCGGATGTCGGAGAACAGGATGCTGAGCTCCTTGGTCTCGCCGCCAAGGACTAGGCGGCCGGGTTGCTCGGCCAGCTGTTCGACCAGGGCGGGGGACATGTAGCGGCTGAAGGCGGAGCGAACCTGGCGCTTGGAGCGCTCCTCGCCGACATAGTTCATATAGGCGAGCACCGCATAGACCGCGAAGGTGGCGCTTACCGGGAAGGTCATGTCGAGCAGCAGCCCCTTCTGGTCGAAGGCGTACCAGACCCCGCCGGCGCTCGCCGCCACGCCAATGAAGCCGATGATCAGCGAGCGGATCGGGCCCAGCAGCGGCACCACGATGATGAGTATGAGCGATATCAGCACGGTGAAGATGATCTCCGCGCCCGTGGTCCAGAACGGCCGGGTGAGAAAGGTCTTGCTGAGGATGTTTTCGATGACGAAGGCCTGCGCCTCGACCCCGGGGATGGCGGCTTCCAGCGGCGTCGCCTTGATATCGCGCAAGCCCACCGCCGAGGCGCCGACCAGGACGAGCTTTCCGCGGAGCAGAGCGGGCGGCGCCTTCACCGCCAGCACATCCTTGGCCGAGATATAGCGGTCTCGTTCGCTCTTGCGGAAGTGGATCCAGAAATGCCCGTCGCGGTCGGTCGGGATCTTCACCTGGCCGCGCACGCCGCGCATGATGATCCCGGTGAGGCCCGACGGACCGGTCTGAGTGGCGTAGGCGCCGCCTCCCGTCGCAATCCGCAGCATTTCAATGGCCAGCGACGGAAAGACATCGGGACCCACCCGGCTCACCAGGGGCACCCGCCGCGTGACGCCGTCGAGCTCGGGCTTCACGGTGATCATGCCGACGCCGCGCGCGGCATCCTCCAGCGGCGCGATGTTCCGGATCAGGCCCGGAAAGTTGAGGAGATAGGGATGGGGATCCGCGCCGAGCTCGCCGTGCGGCGCCTTGCGCGGCGGACGATCGCTTTTGATTCCAACGCGCTCGAAGCCCGACTGGCCCAGCACCACCAGGGCATGACGCATCGCGGTCGCCATCACCGCGTCGTTGTCGGGCAGTCGTTTCAGGAGCTTGACGAGCTCGGGGTCGAGACCGCGTATGGTTTTGATGAACAGGGTCGGCGAGGTCCGGTCGGGCTCGGGAAAGAGCACGTCGAAGCCGATCACAATGGCGCCGGCAGCGCGCAGCTTCAGGATCAGATCGGCGACCACCGTGCGCGGCCAGGGCCATTGGCCGATGCTGGCGAGGCTCTCCTCATCGATCTCGACGATCGTGACCCGGAACTTCGGCGTTGCGGCCGGCTTTAGGATTTGGGCGACATCGAACTGCTTGTAGCGCAGGACCTCGACGGGGGCGGGGTCCCAATAGCGGATGGCGAGCGCCAGGAGCAGGACGGCGAGCGCCCACAGCCGCTCGACCAACCTGAGGGTCGCCCCGGCGCCCCAACCGCCCAGCTTTGGGAACCGCATCGCCCCCCGAACCTCCCGGCATTTCTCTCACCTCGCACCGGCGCGTGCCGTCTCGGCCGCCCGTGCATCGATCGATGATGCCCGTGCCGGCGCTTTGTTACAATGCTGACGCCGGCCGGCTTCCCAGATCGGCCGTGGAGGCGCTCCCGCAAACGTGATGTGGCCCGGCGATGCGATGTGCGCTTTGATTGACGGTCGTCGATTGAGGACTAGCATTGACCCATGGATTTGCCTGACCTTGGACTATCACTTGGACTATCAATGGTGAGCGTCCCATGAAGCCGCCGCGCGCGACGCGGCGCCGGGCGCCGCCTTTGGTTCCGGTTTTGCGCAAGGAGCCCGCACCCTCGCCGCCAGTCGAGCTCCACATGCGGAACCGGTGGTCGTATCCGGTCAACCCGATGTCGGTCGGCATGGATTGGGGGCGGCGCGGCTTCACCTGCGACCGCATCGCCGATCCGCCCGAGAAAGAATGGCGCGACTTCGAGCACGAAACCAACGAGTTGATCGTAGTACTTGACGGCCGGCTGGAGATCGAGATCGAGGTCGACGGCGTAACGCAGCGGCTCGATGTCATGACCGGCGACGAAGTGTTCGTGCCGGCCGGCGCGAATCACTCTGTGCGCAACCTGCATACGGGCGTGACACGGTGGCTTTACGGGTATCAGGCGAAAAATCGCGGGTTCAGGTCGTTTTGACCGTCCGCACTGTGCCCACCTTCCGCCCATATTTCGCCTTAGCCTGTTGTCATAGCTGGCCACGTGCGCTCAACTGTTACGGGGAAGTCGCGAAGCTCATGTCCAGGCAGACAAGGGACTTACAGACGGAATCACAATGACCGACAGCAGTGACTGGGAGTTCCCCGAGGAAGTGCGGCCGCGCGCCGAGGGCCTCGAATATGACCTTGAAGCGGCGCTTTCCTCGGTGCTCGAATTGCGTGCGGAGATCCCGTCGGACGCGTTCACCGCATCGATTCTCGGCACCGAGCGCGCGGGCAACGCCGTCGCCATCGACGACAATGGCCTGGTGCTCACGATCGGCTATCTGATCACCGAGGCCTCGCAGGTCTGGCTGGTCTCCAATGACGGCGCGGCGGTCGGCGGCCATGTCGTCGCCTACGACTACGATACGGGCTTCGGCCTCGTGCAGGCGTTGGGCCGGCTCAGCGTGCCGGCCTTGCCGTTCGGCGCCGCAAGGAAATGTGGCATCGGCGACGAGGTCGTGGTGGCCGGGGCCGGCGGCTCGCGCCACGCGTTGAAGACCAAGGTCGTCTCCAAGCGCGAATTCGCCGGCTACTGGGAATACGTCCTCGACGAGGCGATCTTCACCGCGCCGGCGCATCCCAACTGGGGCGGCACGGCGCTGATCAGCCCGTCGGGCGAGCTCCAGGGCATCGGCTCGCTGTTCGTTCAGAATGCGCGCGGCGGCGAGGCGCGGGTCGATGGCAACATGATCGTGCCGATCGATCTGCTGCCGCCGATCCTCGACGATCTCTTGAACGGCTCGGCCGCCGACCGGCCCGCGCGGCCGTGGCTCGGCTTCTACGTCGCCGAGGCCGAGGAACGCCAGGTCGTGGTGGGGCTGGCCGAAGGTGGCCCGGCCGACCGCGCCGATGTGCGCGTCGGCGATGTCGTGGTCGAGGTCGGCGGCGCGCCCGTGGGCGATCTGGCCGATCTCTTCAGGAGCATTTGGGCGCTGGGCACCGCCGGAAGCGAGATCGAGCTCACCCTGTGGCGCGACGGCGCGCCCGTCCGGGTGGCGATACTGTCGGGCAATCGCAATGACTTCCTCAAATCACCGCGCATGCACTGAACGCCGGGGCCGGGCGGTCGCGACCTTCGCGATCGCGGCGGCGCTGGTGTTTGCCGCGGCCGCGGTAGGACGGGGGCCGGCCGAGGCGGCATCGCCGGGCTTGCGCCGGGACGGCGTTCCCTCGCTGGCGCCGCTGGTCAACCGGATCACGCCGGCGGTGGTCAACATTGCGACCCGCGGTCATGTCCGCGGCTCGCCGATGGGTGAAGGCGGCGACCGCGGTCCGTCTTCCGGGGGGACCACCCGCCAGGTCACCGGGATCGGCTCGGGCGTCATCGTCGATGCGCGCAACGGATACGTGCTGACCAATCATCATGTCGTCCGCCGCGCCGATCAGATCCTGGTGCGCCTGAAGGACCGGCGCGTGGTGCGCGCGCGCGTGATCGGCTCCGACGCCGGAACCGATATCGCGGTGTTGCAGATCCGCGCTTCGGGGCTGAAGGCGCTGCCCCTCGGCAATTCCGACAACCTTCAGGTCGGCGACTACGTGGTGGCGGTCGGCAATCCCTTCGGGCTCGGCCAGACCGTGACTATGGGGATCGTCAGCGCGCTTGGCCGGTCGGGTCTGAGCCCGCGCGGCTACGAGAGCTACATCCAGACCGACGCCTCGATCAATCCCGGCAATTCGGGCGGGCCGTTGCTCGACCTGCACGGCCGCGTCGTCGGCATCAACGCCGCGATCATCGGCCGGCGCACCGGGGGCACCGGCATCGGCTTCGCCATCCCCGCGAACATGGCCCGGCGCGTGATGAACCAGATCCTGCGCTACGGCAATGTCCGGCGGGGGCGGCTCGGCGTCGTCATCCAGGACCTCACGCCGTCGGTCGCCAAGCGGATCGGCGTGCCCATCGGACCGGGGGCAGTGGTGCGCGAGGTTCAGCCCAACACCGCCGCGGCGCGGGCCGGCATCCGCCAATGGGACCTCATCGTCGCGGTCGATGGCGCGACGGTGCGCGATGCCGGCGGATTGCGTAGCCGTATCGGAACGCTTCGGGTCGGCGACCGCGTGCGATTGCGCGTGGTACGGGCCACGGTACCGCGCACGATTTCGGTAGTGATCGGCCCCGCCGCTCGCTAGTGCGGCACGCGCCCAGCGCCCAATGTTGAGCGCCCAAAGTTAAGCGCTCAGCCGCCGGCGCGGCTCTCCTTCAGCTCTCTCAGCTTCCGCTCGGCTTCGGCGCCGTCGGCGATGCCCTGCTTGCGGTCGAGCGGCACCGGCTCTTTCTGGTCGGCGCGCGGCAGCTTCTCCGGCGGATAGACGGCAAGCGGCCGCACGCTCCGCTGCGCCTTCTCGAGATGGAGGTCGCGCTCGTTCGTGCCGGCGCGCGGCGCCACGACGTCGTCGCCCACGCGTTCCAGATCGAACCACCAGCGCTTGGTCGGATTGCGCACGCCGTATTTCAGCTTGTCGTCGAGCCAAATGAGGAGGCGGTGCGTCCATTTCCACTTGATCGCCGCCCACATGGCGATCCGGTGCTGCATCAGCCCTTCCTTGTTCCACGGGCACATCTTCATGCAGCGCCCGCAGGCCGAGCCCTTCTGGTTGGTCACCCGGTAGGTGACGCATTTACCGACATCGGGCTTCCAGATCTCGTAGCCGTTGTAGAGCACCTTGGGGCCGTAGGGGATCGCCTGGGCCGGGCATTCGCGCGCGCATTTCTGGCACTTCTCGCAGAAATTTTGGAGGTTGAAGTCAATGGGCTTGTCGGGCTCGAGCGGCAGGTCGGTGGTGATCACCGCCGTCTTGTGGCGGGGCCCGAGGAACGGGTTCAGGATGACCTCGCCGATGCGGCTCAACTCCCCCAGCCCTGCCAGCAGCATCAGCGGCACCTGCTGGACGTCGCCGTCGGCATTGGAGTGCGACTGCGCCTCGTAGCCGAGACGGCGGATGTAATCGGCCGCTACCGTTGTGATCGTCGAGCCCTTCAAGTAGGCACGGTAGCTCTGGGCGCCGGAGATCCAATCGTCGCCGGACGACGCCTCCATCGTGTCGAAGCCTTGGTCGAGCGCGACCACGACGGCGTATTTGTGCCGCGTCGTGATCGGGTTGCCCTCCATGTCGTGCGAGAACCAGGCCCAGTCGGGCATCTCGCAGATGCCGACGAGATCGGCATCGAGGAAGTAACAAAGCGCTTTGATATGTTCCGATAGCGCCTTGGGATCGTTGGGGATCGGCGCCTTGCCCGGGGCCGGCTTGCCGCGGTGGAGCGGCACCTGCTTCCAATGCACGCGGCCCATCGCGGCGCTCAAGGGATACTTCATCACGAAGCGCTTGATCTCCACGCTCGCGCGCTCGCCGATGTCGCCGTAGAAGGCGCGCACGAAAAAGCCGGCTCGCTTGGGCACCGCTTTCACCTGATCGGTGATCAGCGTGGTGGTCTTCTCCACCCGCTTGATCTTTTCCATCGGGAAGGGGCCGAGATGCATCGGCCGCTTTTTGCGCGAGAGCAAAGACAGCATGTGAGGGATCCTCGTTGCCGCAATGACGAGGCCGTCAGGATAGTATCATTTGATACTAATTGCAATGTGGACGAGGGCCCGCCCGCGAACCGGTTTGAAGACTCGACGGGCACACGGGCCCTCCGATTTTCGGCGATGTCCGTGCCCGGCCCAATGATTGGGAAGATCCGCGCCTGCAAGGTCGGCGGTTGACTGTGCCGCGCATAGAAATTCTTCAGCCGTGCGGAATGGTCTAAGATCGACACATTCGCAGCCGGCTCCGCGCGTGACTTGGCGCACTACCGGAAATGCGTAGCTCGTAGGGAGGTTCAAAACATGGCGGATACTTACAAGGGGAGCTGCTTTTGCGGTGAGGTTGAGGTTGAGGTGACCGGCACGCCGGCGGCAATGGGGTATTGCCATTGCGAGGACTGCAAGTCCTGGTCGGCCTCGCCGATCAATGCCTTCAGCCTTTGGCCGACGGACGCGGTGCGGGTCACCAAAGGCGAGGACAGCATCGCTACCTTCAACAAAACCGAGGCGTCTTTCCGCAAATTCTGCACACGTTGCGGCGGCCACGTTATGAGCGATCATCCGGGCATGAAGCTCGTCGATGTTTATGTGAGCATTCTGCGAGATTTCCCGTACCAGCCGGCGCTTCATGTCCACTATGGCAACAAGATGGTCTCGGTGAAGGACGGTTTGCCCAAGTTCAAGGACATGCCGGCCGAATTCGGCGGCTCGGGCGAGACGCTGCCAGACTGACCATGCCCACGGCGGTCAGCCGCCAAGCGCCCCGATACGCGTGATCAGCTTGGCGAGCGCCTTGTGCAGCGCGGCGCGTTCGGGCGGGTCGAGCACGTCGATGATCTCGCGGTAGCGGGCCGTCGCGCCGGGCTCGACCTTGCGGTAGAGCGCCTTGCCCGCCGCCGTCAGATCGAGCGTATAGCGCCGGCGGTCGCCTTCGTTCACGGTCCGGCGCACACGGCCGTCGCGTTCCAGACGCCGGGCGGCGCGGCTCACGGCCATCTTCTCCATGCCCCAAAGCTCGGTGATTTCCGAGGCCGTGGCGCCCGGATGGTGCATGAGCGTCAGCACGATGCGCCATTCGGGCAGGCTGAGATCCCAGCGCGTGGCGATCTCGCCGTCGTAGGCGCGGCCGATCAGGTTGGAGACGACGTGGATGCCCGCCAGTACGTTGTCGAACGGCGCCCCGTCGCGGTCGATCGCGACGGTCTTGCCCCGATTTGTCTTATTGGGGCCTGTCTTGCTGGGCCGGGATTTGGAGGCTCGGGCGCGCGCGGTCATCGGCCGAGACAAGGCCACCGGGCGTGTCCGGTCAAGGCTCTTCTATCGTTTGGCTACTGACTGTCGGGCGCGATGCAGGAATAGAGCTTGGCCGAGGTTGCGCCATGCGTCTTGGCGCAGGAGTCGACGAAGCTGAGCTCGCTTTCATCGTTGTAGATGTAATAGGCGCCGACGGCGACGCGGCTGCCCTCTTCCTTGGTCAAGACGCCGAACTTGTTGATCTTGCCCTTCACGTAGGGGTAGGCGAGCTGGAGATACTTGGCGATGTTGGTCTGGTCGACATAGTTGTCGGGGAGCTGGTCGAAGGGGCCGTCATAGTAGTTGTTGCGCTCGGCGTTCTTGCCGTTGATGGCGACCAGGACCTTCCGCGTGTTGGCGATGTCGAGATAGTAGGCAAAGCCCGTGCGGCGGCCGACCACGACGCGCTTGCCGAAAGCCTTGAAGGTTTCCGACGGCGCCCCGTCCTCGTTCAGCACGTAGATGAAATGGTTCTCGGTCTTGTTGAAGAGGAGGAAGAACTTGACCCCCGACTCGTCGAAGACCGGCCCGACGAAGACCTCGTCGGCGCGCAGCTTCGCCTTCTTGGGCGGCGCCATGCCGATGTCGTTGAGCTCGAAGGTGACCGTCTTGCCCTTGTAGGCGACGGTGTAGGTCAGGCGCGCGACCTGCTTGACCGTCACGCCGTCCTTCGCGGTGATCAGTTTTTCCCAGCCGTCATAGTCCTGGAACTTGCCGTTCTCGTCGTACTCGAAGTAGCCGAGATGCAGCATGCCCTTGTCGCGATCGCCGGCATCGAGTCGGAAGTTGCCCCAGATCGCGCGGCCGTTCACATTGAAGTACCAGTAGAAATAATTCTCCGTCGGATAGACCACGACCTTGTCCGGCAGGCTGGTGAAGACATGCGCGAAGACCGCCATCTCGTTATTGAGGTTGAGCTTCGAATAGAGCCCTTCGATGAATTTCTGATTGTAGGAGATCGTGCCGGCGGGCTTGGCCGCTGTTTCGGCCATTGGGGCAGCCGGGCCGATTGCGACGAAGGCTGCGATCAGGACGGAGCCAAGAAGAGCGGTGGGCAGATTGGGTTTCATGATCTCACCTTAGTGACTGTCCGGCACGCGAATGCCAGCGCGCGCCAGACGCATACAGAGGAAGGCCGGACGTTTAGGTCCGGCCCCCCATCCTTGTCGATACCGTCGGAGACCCGGATTTTCACCGGGCCTCCTAAAAACGTCAGCGCAACGTCAGTGCACTGACGCGGCGTTTAGCGCCAGGACCACCCGGTCCGGTGCCAGCTGCGGCCCGACCAGTGCCGGGGGCGCCAGCTTCGGCCGCGGATATGTCCACGCCAGGAGCGGCCCGACTGGTGCCAGCTGCGGCCGGAGAAGTGGCGCGGACGCCAGGTGCGGCCGGCGCGGTGGCCCGACCAGGTGCGTCCCGGACGGTGCCAGCTCCTGCCGCGCAGGTGACCGCCCCATGTGCGGCCGGCGCGGTGCCAGCTTCGCCCACTGCGATGGCCCGTCCACGAATATCCCGTGCGGTGCCAGCTGCGGCCCGACCGGTGCCGCGGGCGCCATGTCCGGCCGGCGATATGTCCGGCCCAGGACCGGCTGCTGCTGTGCCAGCTGCGGCCCGCCGTATGGACGCGGCCCCACGAGACCCCGCGACGGTGCCAGCTGCGGCTCCGGTTGTGCCAGCTGCGTCCGCTCCTATGGCGGCCCCAGCTACGGCCCGACCGGTGCCAGCTGCGGCTGCTTCGATGGCCGGTCCAGCTGCGGCCGATCTGATGCCAAGACCGGCCGGCCACATGGATGCGGATCTGAGCAAGCTGCCCGGATTTACCGGCGACCGCGTCGGCTTGTTTCTTACCTGTATTCGGTTCCGCTTGCGCGGCGTCGAGCGTTGCAAGCCAACCCCCGGCGGCTACCGCGCAGCACCCCAACGCGGTCAGTAACGTCTTAATTCGAATCACGAGGAAGCCTCCATTCCCAAATTCGGCCCAACTACCGACGGTGTCCAGATCCCGTCTTCCCAATTCCAACCATGTCGTCCCTTTGAATGCCGCGCCTCCGCCGCCGATCAAAAAGGCGCGAGCTTTAGAGCTTGTCTCACAAAAATCACTGTTCCGCCAGCACGAGCGTCCGCGCGCGCTACCATGAGCGTCCTCGTATGTGCCAGCTGCGGTTTCGTGCATGCCAGGAGCGGCCGCGGAAGTGTCCGCGACGCTGCCGCCTGGTACCCCGTCGTTGCCCCCAGCTTCGTCCGCGCCGATGCCAACTCCGTCCGGGTCGATGCCATGAACGGCCGACGGCGTGAACGCGCCGCCGCCGACGTTGCGCGCTCTGCGGATGGGTCCCGCGCCATCTCCGCTGCCACCGTCTGGGACGCCAATCCACGGTCTGCCAGCGAGAGGGACGCTGCGCGGTTGTTCGCTGGTGTGTATCGCCGGCCTTCGCGAACCATCCGGCCTGCGCGCGACCATCCGCCGGGCCGAGCCCGGGCGCCAGACATGAGGCCGCAAGCAGCGTCGCAAGCAAGATGGATCGGGTCAGACGCACCGGATTGCGCTCCATCGAAAGATGGCATGTTCGATACCGGACTAGGGACACTAAACGATTGATACGCAATGTTTTCGCCCGATATCCCCAATCGCGCCCGGTTGCGCCCAAATTGCGGTAAATCCAGCCGCGGCCGCGCGTTTTCGAACCGCGACCGTGAAGCTATACTTCAGGCCGATCAAGCTTGTCGACCATCGGGCCGTGACGCGATGTCGCCGTCGCGCTTGGGCGGATTGCCATCCGGCAGGCCCATACGAGGAAACGGGAGCTCACCCGGATGTCGCGGATATCGCGCTATCTCACCTGCGCCGGCTACGAAATTCATGTCTCCGAATGGGGGGCGGCGAACGATGACGTCGTGGTGATGTGGCACGGCCTCGCGCGCACCGGCCGCGACTTCGACGATATCGCCGGCCACCTTGCCGAACGGTATCGCGTGATTTGCCCGGACACGATCGGGCGCGGCTTGAGTGAGTGGGCGAAGGACCGCGAGCGCGACTACTGTTTCGAGGTCTATTGCGAGATCGCCGTTGCTCTGTTGGACGAGCTCGGCATCGATACGCTGCGCTGGGTCGGAACCTCGATGGGCGGGTTGATCGGTGTCACGCTGGCTGCCGATGCCTTGAAGGGCCGGATCACCCATTTGGTCGTCAATGACATCGGGCCGGAGCTGCCCCAGGCCGCGGCCGACCGGATCGCCACCTATGCCGGCGATCCGCCGTCGTTCCCGACCTTCGGCGAGTTCGAAGCCTGGATCCGCACGCATCGTCACCCAGTTCACCACGCACAAATCCGATCTCGATCTCTGGGACGCTTACGACGCGGTGACCTGCCCGACGCTGCTGCTGCGCGGCGCCAACTCCGACGTGCTGCCGACAGCGGTCGCCGAGGCGATGACCGAGCGCGACCCCAAGGCCGAGCTGGCCGAAATCGCCGGCGTCGGCCACGCGCCGGTATTGAACACCGAGGCGCAGCGGAGCTTGGTGACGGCGTTTCTGGGTCGCTGAACCCGCGCCGCTCACGCCCCCGGATCCTGCGACAATCCCTGCGACAATCCCTGCGACAATCATGGTCTTGCGGGTGGAATGCCGGCTGCCAAACTATTTGGCATGGGGTGTCGATTGGTCATGCGCGGATGGGTCGTTGCGATCGTCCTGCCGATGTTGGCGGCGGCGACGTGGCAAAGCGCTACCGCCGATCCAGTGCGCGACGCCATTGCCACACGGCTCGCGGCGGGGCCGACCCGCGCACCGGACTGGGCGGCAATGCAGACGTTTTACGCGGAACGTGCCCACGCCCCCTTGTGGCTCGACGGCGGTCGACTGAGTGCGCGCGGTCGGGCCCTTGTGGCGGCGTTCGCCCGAGCCGAAACGGAGGGTTTGGATCCTAACCGATACGACGTTAAGCCCGGACCGGGACATAGGGCGGCCGACACTGCGGCGCTGGAATTATCCATGAGCGGCAATCTACTGCGCTATGCCCGTGACGTGCGCGTCGGCCGCGTGCCACCGCGCATCCGCTATCACGGCATCGTGCCCGTCGCCGTGGACCCGGCGATGATCCTGCGCCGGGCGGCGACGGCCGCCGATATCGACACCTTCATGGCGGATCTTGTGCCACATGCGCCGGCCTATCGTCGGTTACGCGCTGCTCTCAAGCGATACCGCGGCATCGCAAAGGCAGGCGGTTGGCCGACCGTGCCGGCGATGAAAGGGCTGGTTGTCGGCCAAACCTCGCCAGGCATCGCGCGCCTGCGCCGCCGCCTTCATGCCACCGGCGACCTGACATCGAATGTCTCGAGCACGGCGACCTTCGATCGCGAAACGATGGAGGCGCTCCGGCGGTTCCAGCGCCGCCATGGTCTGGCCGCGGACGGCAAGCCCGGCGCATTCAGCCGCGCGGCGATGAACGTGCCGGTGGAGCGCCGCATCGCCACGCTTGCGCTCAACCTCGAGCGCCTGCGCTGGGTCCCTGATCACTTCGCCGACCGCGTCGTCGTCAATGCCGCGGCGTTTCGCCTGCGCGCGATCCGTGGGAACAAGGTCAGGCTGACCTCCGCGGTAATCGTGGGCGCCTGCCACCAGCCGACGCCCCAATTCGCCACCTGGATGACTGGCGTCCAGTTCAATCCCTATTGGAACGTGCCCGCCAGCATCGCCGCCCGCGAGATCCTGCCGCGGCTGCGGCGGGACCCCGGGTATCTGAAGCGCCAAGGTATGACCGTGCTGACGGCAAAGGGCACGCCCGTCGATCCGCGGACGATCGATTGGAAGAAGCTGAAACACATGCCCTACCGGCTGCGCCAGCGGCCGGGGCCGGGCAACGCGCTCGGGCGCATACGAATTCTGATGCCCAACCCGCACAACGTTTATCTGCACGACACGTCGAGCCCGAAACTGTTCGGGCGTCGTCGGCGTGCCTTCAGCCATGGCTGCATCCGCGTCGCGCGGCCGGCCGAGTTGGCCGCCTTCCTGCTCCATGGCCAGGCGGGTTGGGACCTCGCCGCGGTGCGACGTGCCGCCGCCGCCCGGCCGCAGCGCCAGGTTCTGATGGATCGGCCGATCCCCGTCTTCATCGCCTACTACACGGCGTGGGTCGCCGACGACGGCGCCGTGCAATTTCGCGAAGACCTTTATCGGCGCGATGGACGGCTGGCCGCGGCTCTGCGGCGCGCTAAGGGGCAGCGGTAAACCGCGACGGCGCTATCGCTACGCCGGCACGGGCGGCGCGTCCCCGCCGGTGTCGACGTCGACCAGCGTCAGCGCCTGCTCAAGCGCCGCCTTCCGGTCGACATGGCGGTGCTCGGGCGGCACCAGCGCCAGCACCTTCATGCGGTCGAGGAGATCGACGGCCTTGCCCCCCAGCCCGGCGAGGATCACCGTGGCGCCGCGGTCGGCGGTGTGGCGGATCGCGCCCTCGACCGCGATGGCGATGCTGACATCGATCATCGGGACTTCGGTGAAGTCGAACACGACGGCGTGGTAGTCCATCCCCGACTGGCCGAGCCGGCCGGTGATCTCGTTCGCCGAACAGAAACTGAAGGGGCCCGACAGCCGGATCAGCAGGATCTGGCCGTGCGAGCGGGCGATCAGCTCGCGTTCCGCGTCGGAAATGCGCGAGGTCTCGCCGGAATCGCTGGCAACAAGATCGAGTTGGTCGAGCTGGTGTTTGCTGAGCTCGCTCGCCGAAATGAGGCTCGCCATGATGATGCCGACGCCGACGGCGGTGACCAGGTCGGAAACCACGGTCAGCACCAGCACGGTGAGCATCACCAGCACGCTCGACGGCGGCGCGCGCCGCAAACGGCGGAGGAAGTTCCAGTCGATGATGTCGAGGCCGACCTTGAGCAGGATGCCCGCGAGCACGGCGAGCGGAATTTGCTCGGCCAGCGGCGCCAGGCCCAGCACCAGCGCCAGCAGCACCAACGAATGGAGTGCGCCCGAGATCGGCGTGCGTCCGCCCGCGCGCGCATTGATCACCGTCCGCATGGTGGCGCCGGCGCCGGGGATGCCGCCGAACAGGCCGGCGACGATATTGCCGATCCCCTGGCCGACAAGCTCGCGGTCGGATTTGTGTCGGGTCCGGGTCACGTTGTCGGCGATCAGCGAGGTCAGCAGGCTGTCGATGCTGCCGAGCAGGGCCAAGATGAGCGCCGACTGGATCATGCTGGGCAGGGCCGCGAGCGAGAAGGTGGGCAGAACCGGCGCGGGGACGCCGCGCGGGATCTCGCCGATGACCGGCGCGTGGGGCAACAGCGTGACGCCGAGCAGCGTGGCCGCGATGAGCGCGAGCAGCGGCGCCGGCGCCCATCGCTGCAGCTTGGCCGGCATCGCCAGCACGATGACGAGGGCGATGACGCCGAGGATCAGCGCCTCGCTGAACTGGGTCATCCGGCCCGCGAAGAGGTCCAGCAATGTCGCCGATATCTGGGCGGGCAGGGCGGCCAGCGCGCTCAAGACCCCTTTGGTCGAGCTCGGATGGCCGAAGAACGGGGCCAACTGGATGAAGATGATGATGCAGCCGATGCCGGACATGAAGCCGGAGATCACCTTGAACGGCACGAAGGTGACGAAGCGGCCGAGCCGGAAGACCCCGAAGGCGAGCTGCAGCACGCCGCCCATGATGACGACGGTGAAGGCCATGGCCGGTTCGTGCGCGTATTGCGTGACGATTGCCGCCATGACCACGGTCATCGGTCCGGTCGGGCCGGAGACCTGCGAGGGCGTGCCGCCGAAAAGCGCGGCGAAAAAGCCGACGAAGATCGCGCCATAAAGACCCGCGATGGCGCCCGCGCCCGAGGCCACGCCGAACGCCAGGGCAAGCGGCAGCGCCACCACCGCGGCGGTCAGGCCGCCGAAGATGTCGCCGCGAATATTGTCGAATCGCAGCCCGTTGATCAGTGCCACGGCAGTCTCGAACAGACAGAGGGGTTCAAAGCAGGAACCTGCTGATACTTGGTTATGAGACCGCGGGGGCGGCGCGGTCAAGCTATACGCATGGCCGATTGCCGCTTATTCCCGCCGCAGCGCCTCGATCGGGTCGAGATGGGCGGCGCGGCGCGCCGGATAGAAGCCGAAGAAGACGCCGATCGCGGCGCTCACCCCCACGGCCAGCAGGATCGAGTCGGTCTGGATCAGCGTCGGCCAGGCCGCGAACTCGGCGATCACGTAGGCCGCCCCCACCCCCAGCACCACGCCGGCGATGCCGCCGACCAATGCCAGCGTCGTCGCCTCGATTAGGAACTGGACCAGGATGTCGCGCCGGCGGGCGCCGACCGCCATGCGCAGGCCGATCTCGCGCGTGCGCTCCGTCACCGAGACCAGCATGATGTTCATGATCCCGATCCCGCCCACGACCAGCGACACCGCGGCCACGGCGGCGAGCAGCAAGGCGAGCGCCTTCGACGAGGCATCGCGGCGCTGCATGATCTCGGTGAGGTTGCGGACCGAGAAATCGTCGTCCTGATCGGTTCGCAGGCGATGACGCTGGCGCAGCACCTGGCGGATTTGCTCGACCGCGGTGGCCATGTCTTCGCCCTCGCGGACCTTGACGATGATGACGGGGACCGCCTTGGGATTGGCGCGCGCCCAGCCGACAACCTTTCGCTTGGCGCTCGAGAGCGGCACGATCACGACATCGTCCTGGTCGCGGCCCCAGTTGTTCTGACCCTTCTTTGCCAGCACGCCGACCACGGTCAGCGGGACCTTGCGCACTCGGATCGTCTGGCCGATCGGATCCTCGCCGACGAAGAGGTTCTCCACCACCGTGCGGCCGAGCAGCGCCACCTTGCCCGCACCCCGGATCTCGCCCTCGGTGAAGCCGCGGCCGCGCGCGATCTCCCATTCGCGGGCGATGAAGTAGTCGTTGTCGACGCCGTAGGCGACCGCCGACCAGTTCTGGTTGCCGTAAACGATCTGCACGGTGCCGCGCATATTGGGGGCGGCCGCCTGGATCGCCGGAATTTCCAGCTTGAGCGAGCGCGCGTCGTCCTCGGTCAGCGACATATGGCTGCCCGCCGCGCTGCGCACGCCGCGCCGCCGCGTGGCGCCCGAGACCACGATGATGAGGTTGGTGCCGAGGCTGCGGATCTGCTCGATCACGACGGCGCGGGCACCGGAGCCGACGGCGACCGTGGAGATCACCGCCGCGACCCCGATGAAGATGCCGAGCATGGTGAGGATGCTCCGCATCAGGTTTGCGCGCAGCGCCGCGATGGCGAGCCGCATCGCCTCCAGATAGCTCATGCCGCGGCCTCGCGTGCGCTCAGTACGGCGGCGGCATCTTCGGGCTCATGGGTTTCGTCGCGGACCAGCGCACCGTCGAGGAAATGGAGGGAACGCCCCGCGAAGCGCGCAATTTCCGCCTCGTGGGTAACGACCACCACCGTCATGCCGTCAGCGTTCAAGCGTTGGAAGAGCGCCAAGATCTCGAGCCCGGTGCGGCTGTCGAGCGCGCCGGTCGGCTCGTCGGCGAGGATCAGCAGCGGGTCGTTCACCAGTGCGCGGGCGATCGCCACGCGCTGCTGCTGTCCGCCGGAGAGCTGGGTCGGACGATGATGCGTACGGTCGGCGAGCCCGACCGTTTCGAGCGCGGCGCGCGCCGCCTAGATCATCGGCAACTCGACATTGCCGAGCGCCGTCGCGCGGGTCAGCAGATTGAACTGCTGAAAGACGAAGCCGATCTTGCGGTTGCGGATTTCCGCCAGCGCATCGGCGTCGAGCCCGTCCACGGCCTCGCCGTCGAGCGTGTAATGGCCGCCGCTCGGGAAATCGAGACAGCCCAACAGGTTCATGAAGGTCGACTTGCCGGAGCCGGACGGCCCCATCACCGCGACGAAGGCGCCGCGTTCGATATCGACAGTGATGCCGGTCAGCGCGTGCACCGAATGCTCGCCGATCTGGTAGGTCTTGGCGAGGTCGCTGACCGAGATGAGGGGCGTGGTCATGCCGGGTCGGCCGCGCCCGCTCAGAAGCCCAGCCGCGGCCGGCGGCTCCGTACGCTGCCCGACTGGTTGCGGAAGACGCCGACGATCACGTTCTGGCCGGCCTTGAGCTGACCGCGGACCACCTCGGTTGCGGCGCCGTCGGTGATGCCGATGCGCAAGCGCACCATCTTGGGCTTGCCGTCTTCGCCCAACACCCAGACCTGGCCGCGGCCGCGCTGCGCACGCCGGCGCCGCAGCTTGGCGTAGACCGCGCGCTGCTTGTCGGTGAGGACGGCGCGGATGCGCTGATTGACCTTGCGGCGGAGCGCGCCGAACCGGCTGCGTCGCTGCTGGCGGTTCATGCGCACGCCACGCAGCTTCTGATAGTCGAGCCGCGCCTCGGCGAAGATCGCGCGCATCTGCTCCTGTTGTTCGGGTGTGAGGCCGAGCGCGGCCGTCAGGCGACGCACGATCACATCGGGCGACACCCGCCGGCCGCTGAAGCCGCCGCGGGCGACATTGGCGTTGCGCGCGCCGCGCGGCCGGAAGCGGAGTGCTGCGTTGGGCACCTTGATGGCCTGCTGGCGTTGCGCGCTGATGATCTTCACCTCCGCCGTCATGCCGGGCAGCAGCAGCGCGTCGGGATTGTCGGCGGAGATCACCACGGTATAGGTGACGACGTTCTGCTCTTCCTTAGGCGCCAGGCGTATCTGCTTGACCAGCCCGACAAATCGGCGATTGGGAAAGGCGCTGACCGTGAAGCTCGTCGACTGGCCGATGGCGATGCGTCCGACATCGGCCTCGTCGACGCTGGCGTGGAGCTCGAGCTTGCGGAGGTCCTGGGCGATGGTGAAAAGCGTCGGCGCCTGCAGGCTCGCGGCGACGGTCTGACCGACATCGATGGTGCGCTCGATCACGACGCCGTCGATCGGCGCGCGGATCTCCGAGCGGTCGAGATCGACCCGGACGAGCTGCACCGCCGCCTTGCGCTGCGCGACATTGGCCTCGGCGCTGGCGATCTGCGCCTGGGTGACCTTGAGCGTCGCTTGGCTGGCGGACAGCTTCGCCTTCGTGGCGGCCAGCCCGGCCTCGGCCTGGCGCAGCGTGCTTTCGGCCTTGTCGGCGTCGGAGCGGGTGGTGATGCCGCGCTTTGCCAGTGCGACTTTCCGGGCATGATCGCGGCGTGCCTCGACGAGAGCCGCCTGGGCCCGCAACACCTCCGCCCGCGCGGTGGCAATGTCGGAGGCGGCGCGCTCGGCCTGCGCCTTCTGCATCAGCAGGTTCGCTTGCGCCGAGGAGAGGTCCGCCTTCGTCTGGCTCAACCGGGCTTGGAGCTGCGCGGTATCGATCCGCGCAATCACCTGGCCTTTCTTCACCGCGGAATTAAAGTCCGCATGCAGTTCCTTGATCTGGCCCGAAAGCTGCGAGCCGACCTGAACCGTGACTAGCGCCTTCAGCGAGCCCGATGCCGTTACCGAGCTGACGATGGCGCCGCGCTGAACCCGCGCCAGGCGGTATTGCGGCGCCTCCTCGCCGTTGCCGGCGCCGAAATAAGCCCAGGCCGCGCCCGCGCCAAGCACCAGGACGAGGCCGGCCGCCAGCAAACGCCCAAGGCGCCGACGATGGCGACGGCCATTCGCCCTGGGAGGCGGCGATTTTGCCGGATCGCTTGGCTTCTTTTCCGTCAAGAAACGCTCCTGGCCGGTTTGGGCGGGTCGATCAAAGGGACGAGCGATAATACGGACCGGTCTCCGCATTCGTGCAGAGGCGCTCGATCCAGGTTTTACGTCTAACGATTGAAGAGGATAATTCGGTCGCCGGCAAGGCGACACCGATGACCGCTGAAGCCGGGCCTCAAAGCGGCCAGGCGAACAGGATCAGCGGCACCGCGACCGCGGTTATGATGATTTCAAGCGGCAGGCCCATACGCCAGTAATCGCCAAACTGATAGCCGCCGGGGCCCATCACCAGCACGTTGTTCTTGTGGCCGATCGGCGTGAGGAAGGCGCAGCTGGCACCGACCGCGACGGCCATCAGGAAAGCGTCGGGATTGACCTTGAGCGTCGTTGCGATGCCGACGGCGACGGGCGCCATCAAGAGCGTCGTCGCCACGTTGTTGAGCACGTCGGAGACCGTCATGGTCACGACCAACACGATCGCCAGGATCGCCCAGGCCGGCAGGCCGACAGTCCAGTCGACGATCCCTTGGGCGAAAACCTTCGTGGCCCCGGTGGTCTCCAGCGCGCCGCCGACCGGGATCAGCGCGCCGAGGAGGACGATGATCGACCAGTCGATGCTGTCATAGGCTTCGGTCAGCGAGATGATCTTGAGGAGGATCATCACGGCGACGGCAGCGCCCAGCGCCACGGGGGCGGGGGCGAGGCCAAGCGCCGTCGCGGCGATTGCCAGCGCGAAGACGCCGGCCGTGATCCCCGCCTTGCCGCCCATGCTCCAGTCGATCTTGCGCTCGGCGAGCGGGAGCAGGCCGAGCGTGCTGAGCAGCGTGGGCAGCCGGTCCTTGTCGCCGAGCAGCAGCAGCACGTCGCCGGCGCTGAACGTGAAGTCCTTCAGGCGGCCCTTGTGGGATTTGCCGCGCCGGGTCGCCGCGAGCA
Organism: Alphaproteobacteria bacterium; assembly: GCA_037387885.1. Lineage (GTDB taxonomy): Bacteria > Pseudomonadota > Alphaproteobacteria > JAPULJ01 > JAPULJ01 > DATKZM01. The sequence goes on from JARRKQ010000035.1 coordinate 28,039, forward strand.
GGCTGACGCGGTAGCGCTGGCGCAAACGAAAGCCGCCCGGTGTGCGACCCTCGAGGATCGAGGTCGGGCCGACGATGGCCTCGATCATCTCGATGTCGTCGGACTGCAGATCCTCGGCCACCGGCTTGCCGCCGGCGATGAGCTCCAGGCCGGCCGCCTTGACCGCGGCGGCGATGCTCTCCGGCGCCGATTCGAAGACCAGAATATCCCCCGCCAGCAATTTGCGCCGCCGGTTGAGCGTGAGCCGCTCGCCCTTGCGGATGAGGCCGACGATGTCGGCGCCGTCCTTGGAGGCGAGCTGGTCGACTTCGGCGACCGACATGCCGATGGCTTTCGCGTCCTTGGGCACGCGCGCTTCGGCCACGTAGTCCTCGATGTCGAAGAGCTCCTCGCGTGGTTTGCTTTCGCGCCGTTCGCGCGGGATGAGGCGCCAGCCGATGAGGACCACGAAGATCACGCCGATCAGCGCAGTGAGCGCGCCGACGGGGGCGAAGTCGAACATGGCATAGGGCTTGCCCAAAGCTTCGGCGCGGTAGGCGGCGATGATGATGTTGGGCGGCGTGCCGATCTGCGTTGCCAGGCCGCCCAGGATCGAGGCGAAGGAGAGCGGCATCAGCAGGGCCGCCGGCGACTGGCCCTCGCGCGCCGCGGCCTGGATCGCCACCGGCATCAGCAGCGCCAGCGCGCCGATGTTGTTCATAAAGGCGGAGAGCACCGCCGCCGCCCCGCCCAGATAGAGGATCTGCAGCGTCGGGTTCTTGCTCGACGGCAGGATATATTTGGTCAGGATGTCGATCGCGCCCGATTCCGCCAGCGCCCTGGTGATGATGAGGACGGCGGCGACGGTGACGACGGCGGCGTGTCCGAAACCCTCGAACGCGGCTTTCGGCTCGACCACGCCGGCGAAGACCGCGACGATCAGCGCGCAAAAGGCCACCAGGTCGTAACGCCAGCGCCCCCAGATGAACATGACGAGGGTGACGCCCAGAATGACGAGCGTGGCGATTTGTTCGTATGTCATTGTTTAAGTAGGCCTGGCGCTAGTGAAGCGTTCCGCTGGTGGGCTCGGGTTCGCGCTCGGGCGGCTCGGCCCCGGCCAGAGGGCCGGAGTGATGATGGATGAGCCGCCAGTCGGTTCCTTCCAGCCGGAAGAGATTGGTCGCAACGAGCACGCCTTCGGGCATGATCTCGTGGCAGATCACACAGCCGACATCGCCGAACAGGAACGCCCGCGCGCCGTGAGCGCGGACATTGGGGCTGGCAGGACCGGACAGGATATTGCGCCAGCTCTCGATCACTTCGCGGTAGCCGGCAAGGAGATCCCAGCCCGGATGGACGCAGGCGATCTCGTCGTCCTCCGACCAGATCGCCGCCAGCGCCTCGAAGTCGCGCCGCGCGAAGGCGCGGTAGAACGCTTCGTTCGCGGCCAATAGCTCCTCGTGAGCCTCGCTCATTCGTCTTGTATCCGGGTTCGCTTGCCGACGCCCATGGTCGATGTCGGGCAACACTCTAGACGATCGTCACCCGGCGGCGCGACCCCATGCAGGAATCGTCAAGCGTCGAAGCGGGCGATCAGGTCGCGAAGCTCGCCTTTGATGCGTTCGGTCGCGTCGGGACCAAGCGCGGCATCGATCTCGGCGGCGATGGCCTTATCGGCCCGCGCGGCGTCGTCGACCAGGTCGGCGATGTGGTCGCGGCCGGCCTGGGTAATGCGCACCCGGACGCGGCGGCGGTCGCTTGCATCGGTGTATTTCTCCACCAGGCCGTCGGCGGCGGCGCGGTCGACGAGGCGGGTGGTCGAGGACTGCTCGATCAGGATGCCGCGTGCGAGCTCGCCGATCGTCATGCCGTCGCGGTCCCACAGGAGACCCAACAGCCGCCAGAGGCGCACCGGTACGCCGCGGCGCTTCAAGCGCGCATAGAACTCCGCGCTGACGCCGTGGCTGGCGCGCGCAAGCAGGTAGGGCAGAAGCTGGTCGGAGAAGGCGGGCGCCGATAATTGACGCGCCCGCGGCTTCGCGGTAGTCTTTATATGCATTTGCATATAAATGGCAGACCCTGGGAGGCAATGCAATGGCCCGGCAAGCGACCTCCAGCGAAAAATACTTTCGTGTCTACGAAGCCACCTGGTGGCAGCGGCGCAAACGCGACTGGTGGGTTTTCCGCTATCTCTTCCGCATCTTCTGGCTCTGGTTCACGGTGGGCGGCAAGCTGCGCCGCGCCAAGCGCCGCGCCGCGCGCGAAGGCCGCGTCTTCTACATCGACAACATCGCCGGGGGAGGCGCGAAATGAGCAAGCTCAAGCTGCCGCCAGTCTCGACCGACTATCCCTTCGGCTACAGAAACATGCCGACGACCACCGGCAACGAGATCAACGGGCTCGGCGTGCGCGAGAAGGTGCGCCCGACCCAGGTCTTCCACAACACCGGACGCGGCGCGGGCCGCAAGGAAGTGCCGTACGCGGCGCTCGACATGTTCTTCAATCTCACCAATCCCTGGCCGATGTTCTGGGAGAACCTGAAGGGCTGGTGGGCGCGGCGCCACGCGGCGGGACCGACCTTCGGCGAGCCGATCGAGGTCGAGGACGAAGGCGCGATGGCCGAGACGGTCAAGGCGCAGGCCCGCGCGCTCGGCGTCGATCTCATCGGCATCACGCTCTACGACGAGGAAACGCAGATGCAGGGCATCACGTTTCCCTACAAATACGCGATCTGCATGGGCCACAAGATGGATCGCGAGGAGATGCTCTACGTGCCGCACGAGCGCGGCTGCGTGGAAGTGATGAAGACCTACCGCTCGAGCTCGCAGCAGGCGAACAAGCTCGCCGCCTATATCCGCACGCTCGGCTGGCAGGCCGAAGCCTACGGCATCGGTGAGGATATCATCCTGATGCCGATGGCGATCAATGCCGGGCTCGGCCAGCTCGGCAAGCACGGCTCGCTGATCTCAAAGGAGTTTGGCTCCAACTTCCGCCTCACATGCGTGCTCACCGACCTGCCGATGGCGCTCGACGAGCCCGTCGATATCGGCGTCGACGATCTCTGCATGAGCTGCCAGCGCTGCCGCACCGACTGTCCGCCGGGCGCCATCTTCGATGAGAAGCAGTGGGTGCGCGGTACCAAGAAATGGTACGTCGATTTCGACAAGTGCATCTTCTACTTCACGCACACCCACGGCTGCGCGATCTGCCTCGAGGTCTGTCCGTGGTCCGAGCCGGGCCGCGGTGCGCTGCTCTCGGAGAAGCTGCTCGCCAAACGCAAGACGGGCAAGGCTCCGGCGCAAGCGGCGGAGTAGGGGCCGCGCCCGCGGCGCTACTGATCGTCGGGCGGGCCGCCGCGCATTCCGGGGCCGCCCATGCCCGGACCCATGCCGCGCCCCATTCCCGGCCCCATGCCGCGCCCCATCGGCCCACCTTGCATATGGCCGCGGCCCCAGCGCGGGGTCGGCAGGCCGCGCTCTAGATGCAACAGCACCTGCCAACGCTGGTTCAGCGTCAGCGTGTCCTTGAAGGCCGGCATGCCGGTTTTGAGCGCTGCCCCGCCTTCGGACACCGCCCACATCCGGTAGCCGTCGTCGATCATCGGCATGCGCCCGCCGGCGAGCGCCGGCGGTCGCGGGTCGAGGTCCTTGCCCGCGGCGCCGTCGCCCATCCCGGTCGCGCCGTGGCACGACTGGCAGTGCTTAGCGTAGAGCGCCTTGCCGGCTCTCAGGTTCTCCGCGGTGGGGCGGAGCGGGTTGTGCGCATTCGCGTAGGCCGCGGGGACGCCGTTATCCATCCAATAGTGCCGGCGAACCGGATTGTGATAGGGCCCCTGGCCGCCGGCCGGCACGGCGACCAGGCCGGCGAGGAGGGCACCCGCAACCAGCGGTCCCGTCGCCGCATTTACATGTTTCATCATTTTGAGCACCTCGCAGTACGCGTGTCTACGATCGTCCCGGTTCAACTGATAGGGCTTCCAGTGGAGGAAAGGTCAAGCGCCGACGTGCCAAAGGGGCCAAACGGCTATGCGCCGCCGGCCATGGCAACGCCGCGGTCAATGGTCTAAGAAAATCCGCCGGTGGCGACGCAAGGCAACGTAAGACGGGGCAGGGGGGACCCATGGACTTATCGAACTGGATCGAGCGCAACGCGGATTTCCGCCCCGATAAGGTGGCGATCCACTTCGAGGGCGCGGCGATCACCTATGCCCAGCTCGACGCCCGCATCAAGCGGCTCGCCCAGGTCCTGAAGCACCAGCTCGGCATCGGCCGCGGCGACCGGGTGGCGCATATCGGCACCAACAGCCCCGAGCTCCTCGATCTCTTCTTCGCCTGCGCGCGGCTGGGGGCGATGCTGGTGCCGCTCAACTGGCGCCTCGCCCCGCCCGAGCTTCTCTACATCATCAACAACTGCTCGGCCTCGGCTGTTTTCGGCGGGGCGGAATTCCGCCCGGCGATCGACGCCGTGCGCGGCGAGATCGGCGATTGCCGCTTCATCGGCTACGGCGGTGGTGAAAACTGGACCGACTATGACGGTCTGCTCGCCAAGGCCGAGGGCGACGATCACAATCCCAACGTCACCGGCGAAACCCCCTTCCTCGTCGTCTACACCTCGGGCACGACCGGCCGGCCCAAGGGCGCGGTGCTGAGCCAGGACGCGATTGCCTGGAACGCGGTCAACTCGACGCACATGTTCGATTTGACCAGCAACGACATCATCCTGACCTGTTTGCCGATGTTCCATGTCGGCGGGCTCAACATCCAGACCACGCCGGCGCTCCATGCCGGGGCCACGGTGGTGATCCAGGCGCGCTTCGATCCGGGTGCGGCGCTCGCCGCCATTCGCGACTTCACGCCGACGCACTTCGTCAATGTGCCGGCGACCGCCCAGGCGATGATCGACCATCCGGATTGGGACAAGACCGATTTCTCCAGCCTCAAGGAAATGATCACCGGCTCGACCACCGTGCCGCTTCCCATCATTCGCGCCTACCAGGCCAAGGGCGTTCCGGTCGGCCAGATCTACGGCTCGTCGGAAACCGCGCCGATCGCGATTGCGCTGCGCGGCGAGGACGGCGATCGCAAGATCGGCTCGACCGGCAAGCCGGCGCTCCACTGCGAGGCGCGCATCGCCGACGAGCACGGCAACGAGCTGCCGCCGAACGAGCCGGGCGAGATCCTGGTTCGCGGACCCAACATCCTGATCGAGTACTGGGGCGACGAGGAGGCGACGCGCGAGGCGCTGCGCGACGGCTGGTACCATTCCGGCGATATCGGCTACCGCGACGAGGAAGGCTTCTACTACGTCGTCGACCGCAAGAAGGACATGATCATCTCGGGCTCGGAGAACATCTATCCGGCCGAGCTGGAAGCCGTGCTCGACGAATGCGCCGATATTGCCGAGGCCGCGGTGGTCGCGCGTCCCGACGAGCGATGGGGCGAGGTCGCCGTCGCGGTCGTCGTGTCGAAGCCGGGCGCCGAGCTCACCCGCGACGGCGTCTTGGGGCTCTATGCCGACCGGCTGGCCCGTTACAAGCACCCCCGCGACGTCGTCTTCGTCGACGCGTTGCCGCGCAACGTCATGGGCAAGATCCTGAAATTCGAGATCCGCGAGATGGTGAAGAGCTAGTGCGTTATTTTTTTACGCGCCTAAGCGTCGCCTGCACCGTGCGCACCCGGCGGCCGTCCTCCGTGCGGTCGAATTCGAGCTTCATCCCGGTCTTGGTCAGCGTGCGCTTGTAGACCGACGTTGCGATGCCGCCCGCCTCGGTCATCGTCGCGGTGTAGAGGTAGAGCGCCCCACCGCCGATCCGCGCCCAGATCACCGCTTGGCCCGACAGCAGTGTGGTCACTTGCTCCGCGCGCCAGACCTCGGTGCGGGTGGTCGGGACGAAGTTGACGGTCGTGGTGCGCTCGCGCCGCCGGGGCGCGTATTGCGGTGCGATCACCGTGGTCCAGGTCATCGTGAACCCGCCGTCCTTGTAGGGCTTGATCGACACATCGAGATCGCGCCGGTCGAGCGTGACACGGCCGCGGCTTTTCCGCGAGGCGACGCCGGTGCCTTTGTACTCGCCGAAGAATTTCTTCAGCGTCTCCGATTGCTCGACCTGGGCCAGCGACGGCGACGCCGTCACGAGGAGAAAGAAGGTGGCGGCCAGGGCGTGGGATATCCAGCGCATAACGTGTCCCCGTTCAGTTTGGGTTTCACAAAGTTCGGACTGGTCGGGATACTGCCGTTTCGCTGCGAGTGTGGCAAGCGCCCGACATGTTCGGCCCTTGTGCACGCCGTCCGCGGCGGCGATATGATGCAAGGCGGCCCCGCGCCGCGCGATGTGTCCTGACCAGCTCGAGGCCCCGTGACGCCGACACAACGCCAACCAATGATCCGTCCAGAGCGGCTCGCCGCTGCGCCGTCGGCCGCGCCCAAGCCGGCGCGCCTGAAGCGGCGCTCGCGGCTTGATGCCCTGATCGGCTGGATGATCCCGCTCTGCGCGGTGGCGCTCGCGGTCTCATGGTTCATGCCGCTGATGACCGTGAAGAAGCTGTGGATCTGGGAGGATAAGGTCTCGATCGCGAGCGGCCTCATCGAGCTGCTGGACAAGAGCGAGCTCTTCCTCTTTTTCGTCATCCTGCTGTTCTCGATCATCTTCCCGCTGGCCAAGCTCGCGGGCGCGTATGTGCTGTGGTTCCACATCGATTGGTACGGGCCGTGGGCGCGGCGCTACGCTTCGCTCATCCGCGCGCTCGGGCGCTGGTCGATGCTCGATGTTTTCGTGGTCGCGCTGACGGTGGTGGCGCTCAACGTCTCGATCGTCACCAATGTCGAGACGCATTTCGGGATCTACGCCTTCACCGGCGCCATCGTGATCTCGATGCTGGTCGTCCACCGCATCGAATGGCTGATGAGCCGTGCGGTGGGGGACGCGGCGCCCGGGACGCCCCTGACCTAGTTAGTCCTTCGGCACCACGGCGTAAGTTTCGATCTCGATCTTGGCGCGCGGCTCCATGAGCCCGGAAATCTCGATCGCCGCCATCGCCGGGTAGTGCTTGCCGATGACGTCGCGGTAGGCCTCGCCGACCTCCTTGAGGCTCGCGAGATACTCGTCCTTATCGGTGACGTACCAGGTGAAGCGCACGATATGCTCGGGTCCTGCGCCGGCTTCGGCGAGCACGGCGACGATGCTCTCCAGCGTCTGGCGGAACTGCCCGGCGAAATCGTCGGTCTCGAATTCAGAGGTCACCGGGTTCCAGCCGACCATGCCGGCGATATGGACATGGGTGCCGTCGGCGGCGATGCCGTTCGAATAGCCCTTCGGGCGCGGCCAGCCGGCCGGGAGCAGCGTCTTCATCTGAGCGGTTTCCTTCGGTCCCTGTCGCGTCGGTTCGACCGGCCAATCTGAGCCATACAACTCTGGGCCGTGCGGCGCCTTGTCGCTTGCTTGACGTCGAATATATTTTATACTTAAAACAATTCGTGAAGGCTGGCAACACCGCGCCGGGCCGCCCCGCAACAGGACGAACACGACAATTCCAATGGCTCGAGCCCCCGCCAGGACCAGGGATCAGGACGGCGCTGCGCCCGAGGCGCGCCCGCTCGCCGGGCGGCACGCGCTCATCACCGGCGGCAATCGCGGCATCGGCGCGGCCGTGGCCGAACGGCTGGCGGCGCTGGGGGCAGGGGTCACCCTGGTTGCGCGCGATGCCGCCACGCTCGAGGGCAAGGCCTCGGAGATCGGTGATGCCCACGGCGTGCCGGCCGGCTTCGCGGTGGCCGATGTCACGGATGAGAGCGCCGTCGCCGATGCGTTCGAGAGCGCCACCGCCGCGATCGGCCCGGTCGATGTCCTGGTCAACAATGCTGGCTCGGGAAAGTCCGCGCCCTTCAAGCGCACCGATCTCGCCTTCTGGCGCCAGATGATGGACGTCAACTTGACCAGCGCGTTTTTGTTCACGCACGCTGCCTTGCCGGCGATGATGGAGGCGGGCTACGGGCGCATCGTCAATGTCGCCTCGACGGCGGGGCTCGTCGGCTATCGCTATGTCGTCGCCTATTGCGCCGCCAAGCACGGCGTGATCGGCCTCACCCGCTCGCTCGCGCTGGAGACGGCGAAGACCGGCGTCACCGTGAACGCGGTCTGTCCGAGCTATGTCGACACAGACATGACGCGCGAGACGATCGCCAACATCATGGAAAAGACGGGCGCGAGCGAAGAGGACGCGGTCGCGCAGATCACCGCCGGCAATCCGCAGGGCCGACTGATCACGCCGGAGGAAGTCGCGAGCGCCGTCGCCTGGATGGCATTGCCCGAGCAGGCCGCGGTCACCGGCCAGGCGATCCCGGTCGCCGGTGGCGAGGTCATGTGAGGAGCCGGCCGATGACGCCCGAAGACATGCCCCCAGACATGCCCAAAGCGGAACGCGGGGATTACGAGACTGCGGTCTCGGCGGATGATCATCTCGACGTCCGCATCTGGCTACGCCTGCTCACCTGCACCAACATGATCGAAGGGCGAGTGCGCAAGAACCTGCGCGAGGAGTTCGACTTCACCCTGCCGCGCTTCGATCTGCTGGCCCAGCTCGACCGGGCCGAGACCGGCTTGACGATGGGCGAGCTCTCACGCCGCCTCATGGTCTCAAACGGCAACGTCACCGGGCTGATCGATCGGCTCGTCGGCGAGGGGCTCGTCGCGCGCAAGCCCGCGCCCGAGGACCGACGCGCCCATCTGGTCACGCTGACGCCCGCCGGCC
>JARRKQ010000036.1:0-19186 GCA_037387885.1 Alphaproteobacteria bacterium
TCGCCGCCGAAAGCGACGGCGCAAATACTCGTCAAGGGGAGAGGTAATGGCCAAAACGGCACGCGTATTCGGCCTGGAGACGTCCGGGCCGATCAAAACCGACGCGGATATCAAACCGAAGCATTTCGCCTTCGAGCAGGACGGCAAAGTCGCGACGATCCGGCTCAACCGGCCCGAGCGCAAGAACCCGCTCACCTTCGGCAGCTACGCGGAACTCAGGGATACTTTTCGCGCGCTCAACTACGTCGACAGCATCAAGACCGTGATCATCACCGGCGAGGGCGGCAACTTCTGCTCCGGCGGCGACGTCCATGACATCATCGGCCCGCTGCTCGAGCTCGACATGACGGGCCTCATGAACTTCACGCGGATGACCGGCGATCTGGTGAAGTCCATCCGCAATTGCCCGCAGACCGTAATCGCCGCGATCGATGGCGTCTGCGCCGGGGCGGGCGCCTGCGTTGCCATGGCCTCCGACCTCCGCCTCGGCACGCCGGAGGCCAAAGTCGCGTTTCTCTTCGTGCGCGTCGGCCTGTCGGGCGCCGATATGGGGGCCTGCGCCATGCTGCCGCGGATCATCGGCCAGGGCCGCGCCGCCGAGCTTCTCTTCACCGGCCGCTCGATGGGCGGCGAGGAGGCCGAGCGCTGGGGCTTTTTCAATCGTCTGGTGGCGGGCGACGCGCTGATGGACGAAGCGACCAAGCTCGCCAATCAGCTCGCCGACGGGCCGACCTTCGGGCACGCCATGACCAAGATGATGATGAACAAGGAATGGGACATGAACCTCGACGAGTTCATCGAGGCTGAAGCCCAGGCGCAGGCGATCTGCATGCAGACCCGCGACTACAAGCGTGCCTACGACGCCTTCGTGAAGAAGGAACGTCCGGTTTTCCAGGGCGACTGATGCCTGATCGCAGCTTCCTCGACTGGCCGTTCTTCGACGATACGCACCGGGCGTTGGCAGAGAGCCTGCGCGCCTGGGCGGCGAAGGAGATCGCGCCTATGGCCGAGGCAGCGCACGGCAAGCGCGATGTCGACGATATCTGCCGCGCCATCGCGGCCAAGCTGGGCGAGGCGGGCTTCCTCGAATACGCGGTGCCGGCGAGCCATGGCGGCAAATACGAGGCGCTCGACGTGCGCTCGCTCGCGATCATCCGCGAGACGCTGTCCTACTTCACCGGACTCGCCGATTTCGCCTTCGCCATGCAGGGGCTCGGCTCGGGCTCGATCAGCCTTTACGGCTCCGACGAGCTGAAGGCCAAGTACCTGCCGCAGGTTCTGAGCGGCAAGCATCTAGCCGCCTTTGCGCTGTCGGAGCCGCATTCGGGCTCCGACGTCGCCTCGATGAAGACGACCGCGGAACTCGACGGCAACCACTATGTCGTCAACGGCAGCAAGACGTGGATCTCCAATGGCGGCATCGCCGGGCATTACGTGCTCTTCGCGCGGACGGGTGAGGCGCCGGGTGCCAAGGGCCTCAGCGCTTTCGTCGTCGATGCCGACACGGAGGGCCTTGAGATCGCCGAGCGCATCGACGTGATGGCCCCGCACCCGCTGGCAACGCTGGCCTTCAAGGACTGCCGCGTGCCGGCGACCCAGATGCTGGGCGAGCCGGGGCAGGGATTCCAGATCGCTATGGCGACCCTCGATATCTTCCGCACGACGGTGGGCGCGGCCGCGCTCGGCTTCGCGCGGCGTGCGCTCGACGAAGCGATTGCCTATGCGCAGGAGCGTGAGGCCTTCGGCTCCAAGCTTTCGGAGTTCCAGCTCATCCAGGCCAAGATCGCGGAGATGGCGGTGAAGATCGATGCCGCAGCCCTTCTCATCTACCGCTCGGCCTGGACCAAGGATGTGCAGAAAATCCGCGTGACGCGCGAGTCCTCGATGGCCAAGCTCTATGCGACCGACACGGCGCAGGAGGTGATCGACGAGGCGGTGCAGATCCATGGCGGGCAGGGTGTCGTCGCAGGCAACACGGTCGAGGAGCTTTACCGCGAGATCCGCGCCTTGCGGATTTACGAGGGCACGAGCGAGGTTCAGAAGCTGGTCATCGCCGGCCAGACCATGAAGGCCTTGGCGTAGGGCGCGTCATGAAGCAACGGGGGCGGACATCATGACAGGCAAGCAACCGGGCGGCCCGAGCGGGCATGTCGATACCTTTTCGCGCGACCATCTGCCACCGCGCGACCAGTGGCCGCCGATGGACTATTCGAGCCTGCCGGAGCTCGCGGCCTATGGCGACCGCATGAACGCCACCGTCGAGCTGCTGGAAAAGAGCATCGAGCAATACGGCGGTGACCGGGTGATGATCCGCTACGGCGATCTCACCTGGAGCTATGCGGATTTGAAGGACAAGGTCGACCGCATCGCCCAGGTGCTGACGCAAGACATGGGCCTCGTGCCCGGCAACCGCGTGATGCTGCGCGGCCCCAACAACCCGATGATGGCGGCGTGCTGGCTCGCCGTGGTCAAGGCCGGCCTCGTCTGTGTGGCCACCATGCCGCTGCTGCGCGGCCGCGAGCTCGCCTACATGCTGGAGAAGGCGGAGATCCGCCACGCGCTCTGCGACGTCGCGCTCGGCGACGAGATCCGCGCGGCGCAAGAACGCGCGCCGATCCTGGAAAACATCGCCTATTTCACCGCGACGGGGGAGGGCGCTGATCCCGCGGCCGATCTCGACAGCGCCATGGCGGCGAAGTCCGGCGGGTTCGAGGCTTGCGACACCGCGGCCGACGACGTGGCGCTGATCGCCTTCACCAGCGGGACGACGGGCCAGCCCAAGGGCACGATGCATTTCCACCGCGACATCGTCGCGATGTGCGACTGCTTCCCGCGCTACGTCTTCGAGGGCGGGCCCGACGACGTCTACACCGGCTCGCCGCCGGTCGCCTTCACCTTCGGCCTCGGCGCGCAGCTCGCCTTTCCGCTGCGGCTCGGCTCCTCGGTCGTCTATCTCGACCGGCCGCCCTCGCCCGAGGCGCTGTGGGAGACCATCGCCAAGTACAAGGTCAACACGCTCTACACCGCGCCGGTGATGTTCCGCGCCATGGCCGACATCGCCAAGGACTACGACATCTCAAGTTTGCAGAAAGCCGTCTCGGCCGGCGAGACCTTGCCTGCGCCGATCTGGGAAGCGTTTCACAAATCCACCGGCGTGCGCATCATCGACGGCATCGGCTCCACGGAGATGATCCACATCTTCGTCTCCGCCAAGCAGGAGGAGATGCGCGCGGGCTTCACCGGCAAGGCGATCCCCGGCTATGAAGCCTGCATCATGGGTGACGACGGCACGATCCTCGGCCCCGGCGAGCCGGGCAATCTCGCCGTGCGCGGGCCGACCGGCTGCCGCTATCTCGACAACCCCGAGCGCCAGGCGGCTTACGTGCGGGGCGGCTGGAACCTGCCGGGCGACGTCTACATGCAGACCGAAGACGGCTACTTCCAGTACCAGGCGCGTGCCGACGACATGATCATCGCCGCCGGCTACAACATCGCCGGCCCCGAAGTCGAGGCGGCGCTGCTCGATCATCCCAAGGTGCGCGAATGCGCCGTGGTCGGCGCGCCCGACCCGCAGCGCGGCACGGTCGTGAAGGCCTTCGTCGTGCTGCGCGAGGCGCGCGACGCCTCCGACGGCACCGTCAAGGCGCTGCAGGACTTCGTGAAGGCCGAGATCGCGCCCTACAAATATCCGCGGATCGTCGAGTTCGTCGACGATCTGCCGCGCACCGAAACCGGAAAAGTCCAGCGCTTCAAGCTCCGCCAACAGGAGCTCGAACGCGCCAAGGGGTAGCCGCGGCCCGCCCTTCGTCCTTCGACAAGCTCAGGATGAAGGGCTCACGTCGGGGCCCTCATCCCGAGCTTGTCGAAGGATGAGCTTCTCGAAGCACGAGGGCCGGCGACCCGGGTAACGAAACAGACCAAACGCAATGATCGACCGAATGGAAAACGCATGAAAATCAATTGCTTGGGCGGCGGGCCCGCCAGCCTTTATTTCTCGATCCTGATGAAGAAAACGTTCCCGCAGGCCGAGATCGCGGTCTACGAGCAGAACCGCTTCGACGACACGTTCGGCTTCGGCGTCGTCTTCTCCGACAAGACGATGGCGAATTTCCGCGAATACGACATCGAGACCCACGATCGCATCACCGACAGCTTCGCGCATTGGGGCGACATCGACATTCATTTCAAGGGCGAGGTCCTGACGTCGCATGGTCACGGCTTCGCCGGTATGTCGCGCAAGGAGATGCTGATCATCATGCAGCATCGCGCGGCCAAACTCGGCGTCGACTTGCATTTCGGTACCATCGTGGCCGACCCCGAGGACCTGCGGGAATGCGATCTGCTCTTCGCCGCCGACGGCGTCAACTCGATCACCCGCGAAAAATACGCGACGCAGTTCCGGCCGACGGTTGATTTCCGGCCCAACCGGTTCGTCTGGCTGGGCACGACCTGCCCGTTTCCAGCCTTCACGTTCCACTTCATCAAGAACGAGCACGGGCTCTTCCGAACCCACTGCTACCGTTACATGGAGGGCATGTCGACGCTGATCCTGGAGACGTCCGAAGAGACGTTCGCCAAGACCGGCCTCGAGATCACCGACGAAGAGGCGACGAAAGCCTACACCACCGCGTTGATGAAGGATTACCTGGACGGGCACGGCGTGATCCTGAACCGCTCCCATTGGCGCCAGTTCCCCAACATCAGCTGCGAGCATTGGAGCCACCAGAATGTCGTGCTGGCGGGCGATGCGGTGCACACCGCCCATTTCTCGATCGGCTCCGGAACCAAGCTCGCCATGGAGGATGCCATCGCCCTGCACGACGCGATCCGCGAAACCGGCGAAGTTCGCAACGGCCTGGCGCGCTACGAGGAGGAATGGAAACCTCAGGTCGCTAGCACCCAGCGCGCCGCCAAGGTGTCCCAGCAATGGTTCGAGGAAGCCGAGCGCTACTACGAGGAGCTGCAGCCGATCCAGTTCGGCTTCTCATTGCTCACACGCTCGCTCAGGATCAGCCACAATAATCTGAAACTCCGCGATGCCGATTACGTGCGGTCGATCGACACTTGGTTCGCCGGTATGGCGGCCAATCAGTCGGGCATCAACGTGAGGTCCGACCCGCCGCCGCCGCCGATGTTCACCCCCTTCAAGCTGCGCGACCTGGTGCTCGCGAACCGCATCGTTGTCTCGCCGATGTGCCAGTATTCCGCCGACGACGGAACGGTGAACGACTGGCACCTCGTCCATCTGGGCAGCCGGGCCATCGGCGGGGCGGGGCTCGTCTTCACCGAGATGACCGATGTGAGCCGCGAAGGCCGTATCTCGCCTTCTTGTGCCGGCATGTACAAGGACGAGCATGTCGACGCCTGGAAGCGTATCGTCGATTTCGTCCACGCCAATTCCGACGCTAAGATCGGCATGCAGCTCGGCCATGCGGGGCGCAAGGGCTCGACCAAGGCGCCCTGGGACGGGCTCGACGATCCCCTCGAGGATGGCAACTGGGAGATCATTGCGCCGTCGCCGATCCCGTACGTGGAAGGGGTCAACCAGGTGCCGCGCGAGATGACCCGCGACGACATGGACAAAGTCCGCGACGATCATGCGAAGGCCGCGGCAATGGCCGATGCGGCGGGCTTCGACATAATCGAACTCCACTGCGCCCACGGATACCTGCTGGCCTCGTTCGTCTCGCCGTTGACGAACGTACGTACGGACGAGTACGGCGGCTCGCTCGATAGCCGCATGCGCTTCCCCCTCGAGGTTTTCGATGCGGTGCGCGCGGCCTGGCCGCGCAGCAAACCGATTTCGGTTCGCATCTCCGCGACCGACTGGGCCCAGGGCGGCATCGAGGCCGCTGACGCGGTGGAGATTGCACGCATGCTGAAGGAGCACGGCTGCGATATCGTCGACGTTTCGACCGGCCAGACGGTATCCTACGAGGAGCCTGTTTTCGGCCGCCTCTTCCAGACACCGTATTCGGACCGTGTGCGCCTGGAGGCGAAAGTCCCGACCATGACGGTCGGCGCCGTGTCGTCCTGGGCGGATGTGAATTCGATCCTGGCCGCCGGCCGGGCCGATCTCTGCGTCATGGCGCGGGGTCATCTCTTCGACCCCTATTTCACCCGCCACGCCGCCTACGATCAGGAATTCCCGCTCGATTGGCCGAACCCCTACGCCTCGCTCGAGCGCTACACTCCGCGCATGACCTATATCGAGCCGGAGGGCGCAGCGAAGTCTTGATTCCGGGCGTTTGAGGAACGTGGTTAGGGGTTCGCTAACCATGTTCCTCAATCGAAGATTAACCACCGCCAACTAGTCTCAAAGGCGCAGAATTCCTGAGGAAACGGGGCTCACTTGAGCTTCCGCGAAAGTGTGCGCCTGGTGGCAAACAGCTCCGACATCATCCTTTCGATCGTCGTCCCCATGTTCAACGAGGAGGACGGCGTCGATGCCTTCTTCGCCCGGGTCGAGCCGGTCGCGGAGGCCGTGGTCGCGCCGTTGCGCCGTCCTTACGAAATCGTCTGCGTCGACGACGGCTCGTCCGACCGCACGCTGGAGATGCTGCACGCCCATCGGCAGCGCAATCCCGCGATCAAGATCGTCAGCCTGAGCCGCAATTTCGGCAAGGATCTGGCTCTGACCGCAGGCCTCGATCACGCACAAGGGTCCGCGGTGGTGCCAATCGACAGCGATCTGCAGGACCCGCCGGAAGTCATTCCCGAGCTTTTCGCGCGTTGGCTCGAAGGCCACGAAGTCGTCTACGCCACGCGCAGCTCGCGCGACAGCGACGGTGTCGCCAAGCGCGCCTCCGCCGGATGGTTCTACCGCGTCCACAACATGATGGCCGACGTGAAGATCCCCGAGAACACCGGGGACTTCCGGCTGATGGACCGCCGCGTCGTCGAGGCGCTAAGCCGCCTGCCGGAGCGCAACCGCTTCATGAAGGGCCTCTTCGCTTGGGTCGGCTTCAAGCAGGCCCGGGTCGAATACGCGCGCGAGCCGCGCGAGCACGGCAAGACCAAGTGGAAAGCCTGGAGCTTGTGGAACTTCGGGCTCGACGGCATCACCTCGTCGAGCACGGTGCCGCTCCGGATCTGGAGCTATATCGGCGGGACCATTTTCCTGGTTGCGCTTGCTTACGCCGGATATCTGATCGTGCGCACGCTGATCTACGGCGCCGACGTGCCGGGCTACGCCTCGCTGATGGTCGTGCTGTTGTTCATGGGCGGGATCAACCTGCTCACGCTCGGCATCGTCGGCGAGTATCTCGGGCGCATTTACACCGAAGTGAAGCGCCGCCCCCTCTACCTGGTGCGCGAGCGCGCCGGGTTCGATGAAATCCCCGCAACGGTCCCTACAGAGGTCCAGGAATGGAGCCACAGGTCTACGCCCGAATGGGCGCGGTTGAAGACCGGCACTGGTGGTTCGTAGGCCGGCGCCGCATCGTCAACGAGATAATCGCGCGGTTGGCCCGATTGCCCGGGCCGGCGAGGATTCTCGAAGCTGGCTGCGGCACCGGCGGCAACCTCAAGATGCTGTCGCGTTTCGGTGCGGTCTCGGCCTTCGAACCGGACGAGGCTGCGCGCGCGACCGCTGCCGCACGCGGGTTGCATGACATCCACGACGGCCGGCTGCCCGACGGCATTCCGTTCGATGGCGAACATTTCGATCTGGCGGTCATGCTCGACGTGCTCGAGCACCTCGATGATGACGTCGCCGCGCTGAAAGCGCTGTCCGACCAGATCACCGATGACGGTCATGTGCTCCTTACCGTGCCGGCCTATGCTTTCCTGTGGTCGCATCACGACGAGGCCCGCCACCACAAGCGCCGCTACACGCGGGCCCAACTTCTGACGACCGCCCGCGCGGCGGGGCTTGAGCCTGTCATGCTCAGCTACACGAACACGCTCTTGTTCCCGGCGATCTTCATCATGCGCCTGTTGGGCAAGATCACCGGCTCGACCCGCGACGACGACCAGCTGCCGGGTCGTGCCATGAACGCGGTCCTGCGCGGCATCTTTTCCTTCGAGCGGCATTTGCTGGGCCGCCTTCCCCTACCCTTCGGCGTGTCGCTCGTGATGTTGGCGCGGCGTCGTGCGAGCGCGACATGCTGAGCAATTCCATTGTTGGCGCGCAGGGCATCCGGCCGATCGAGATTGGCCGTACGAGCGCCCTGAGCTATGCGGCGTTGGCAATTCTGCTGCTCGCCAGCGGCTGGGTCGCACAATCGAGCACGCTCAATCACGACAGCGGCTGGTACCTGCAAGCGACACGAATGTTGCTGGAAGGGGGGCGACTCTACCAGGACATCATCGAGGTCAACCCACCCCTCGCCTTCATCCTTCATGTCCCCCCGGTTTGGCTGGGGCGTGTGCTTGGTGTCTCCCCGATCGATCTGTTCTTGGCCTGGGTATTCGTTGCGATCGGTGTCTCGCTTGTCTTGTGCCACGTCATTATTCGTAATCTGCCAATAGCCGCGTATGAACGCACCGGTCTGTTGGCGGCGGTGCTGGCTGGCTTGGTTTTGGGAAGCTGGCAAGGCCTCGGTCAGCGCGAACACTTCGTTATGATCTTCACGCTTCCCTATCTGTTTCTCGCGGTCGCGCGCGCGTCGCAGGTGACGGTCAGTTGGCCCAGCGCGGGTACGATCGGGACGCTTGCTGCGATCGGCTTCGCGTTGAAGCCCCATTTCCTTTTGATCCCGTTGACGATCGAAGTTTACCTACGCGTGATCCGGCCGACCAAAACGTCCCTTCTGAGACCGGAAACAGGCGCCGTGGCCCTTGGCTTCACCGCGTGCTGGGCGGCGACCGCAGTATTCACGCCGCTCTATTTCTCGCGGATCGTGCCCTGGGCGCTGACGACCTACGATTCCTACTCGGCGTCGATTTCCGACGTGCTGTGGAATGGCGAAACGATACTCCTTCCTGCGGCCATCCTGATCTACGCACGGGTGAGGCGGCCGGGCGTGTTGCGGATTGTGATTGATACCTGTCTGCTAGCCGCGGTTTGTTTTTGGCTTGTTCATTTGATTCAGATGAAGGGCTTCCCTTATCACCGTTTTCCGATTCGTACGATGCTGATTGTGGCACTGGGAGCCTGTTTGTTGGCCGCCTATGGCGCCAGCCGATCTGGACGCGTGGTTTCGGGATTGCGGCGGATGTTGCCAACCGCCGCCACCGGGGTGCTGTTAGTAATCTCGCTCGGCTGGCTCGTCCATCAAGGCACCTACAAGAACCGCTTCATGACCGCGGCGCTTCTCTTGTTGCAGGCACAGGTGAAGTCCGGAGCCCATACGATCTACGTCTTCTCCAGCAACGTCTGGCAGGCGTTTCCGGCAGCCAATTACGCCGGACTTCACACGGTCTCGCGATACCCGGCGCATTGGCTGCTTCCCGGGACTACGCAGAAAGAAGCTTTGCCCGGCTATCGCATGTCCGCGTCCGAGCAGCGGACGGTCCAGTCGATCGAGCAGTTCGTCGTCAATTCGGTCGTAGAGGACTTTCGCCGTGGAAAGCCGGATCTGGTTCTCGTCGATGTGCGGCGTAGGAAACCGCATTTCGGCAGTTCATCTTTCGACTACCTGAAGTATTTTTCGGCCGACCGCCGGTTTGCTGCGATCTGGTCTGGATATAACCGGGTGGCCACGGTGAAAGGTTTTGATTTCTACAGCAGACGGCGCCCATGAGCGTCGCGATGGGAGCAATCCAATGAGCAACGTCATGAACCAAGCCGCGCGATTCGGCGCTGTCGGCCTGTTGGCCACGATCGTCCATGTCGCGGTTGCCATCTTGTTGGTCGAGTTTGCCCACATTCTGGTGTTCTGGGCGAATATCGGCGCCTTCGCCGTGGCGGTGCTGGTGTCCTATTTCGGCAACCACCACTGGACCTTCGCCTGTTCGGGCGCGCATGCGCGCTACCTGCCGAGGTTCATCTCCATCGCGGCGCTCGGACTGGCCATCGGTCAGATCATCGTCTGGGCGATCACGGAAAGCGGTGGTAACTACCGGGTCGCCGTCGTGACGGTGGCGCTGATGGTGCCTGCTTTCAGCTTCGTTGCCAGCCGTCTCTTCGTGTTCGCAGAGCCGCGCGATGAAGTGGAGGGGATGTCCGGATGATCGCGCGGATCGCGACGGCCTTCGCCGGGACGGAGCCGCGCCCCACGCAGCCGGGCGATTTCGTCCTCTCGGCGCATCAGCTCCTGGCGCTGCATGCTATCGCCATCGCCGCCATCCTCGCGCCGATGGTGATGGCGACTTATCCGCCTCTGGTCGATTACCCGAACCATCTGGCGCGCATCCACGTCCTGGCGACCCTCGGCGACAATCCGATGTTGCAGGAGAAATTCGTCGAGAACTGGGCCCTCTTGCCGAACCTCGGCATGGACGCGCTGCTGGTTCCGCTCGCGCGGATTCTGCCGATCTATCCGCTGGGCAAGCTCTTCGTCGTTGGTTCCATGCTGCTCTTCATTGGTGGGACCTACACGCTGCGCTGGGTCTTGTGGCGGCGGATTGGTCTTTGGCCTGCGGCCGTGCTACTGGCCGTCTACAACCATGCCTTCGCGTGGGGCTTCCTCAACTACATATTCGGGCTGGGGGGCGCGCTCTTCGCAGTAGCCGGGTGGATATGGCTGCGTGATCGTTGGCGATGGCAGGTGCGGGCGCCATTGTTTGCGCTCGTCGCCCTCGCGCTTTTCTTCTGCCACATGTTTGCCCTGGGTGTTTACGCGCTGGCAATCGGCAGTTACGAACTTGGCCTCAGCCTGGACAATCGGGATCGCCCGTTCCGGCAGCACCTTGCCGATTGGGCCATCGGGGGAGCCCAGTTCGTACTTCCGCTGGCGCTGTGGTTTGCAACCGCCGTTGGCTCGAGCGCTGGCGTCATCGTCTATAACGGTATCGCGACCAAGTTCACCAGCTTGGTCAGCATGGTGTTGTTCCACGTCCAGGGCATCGGCGTGGCCACCCTCATTTTCTTGATGGTTCTGGCGGTTGGCGGATGCATCACTCATTCGTTCCGTATCGATCCGCGAATGAAAGTGCCGTTAATCGTCCTCTCGGTCACGGCGCTCGCGATGCCGTCATGGTTGTTCAGCTCTTGGGGTGCTGATCTTCGCATGTCCCCTGTGATCGCGGCCTTTGCCGCGGCCGGGCTGCAGTTCGATCGGCGCAACCGGCTGTTCACCGATATCGTCGTGATCATAGCCGCGTCGTTTCTTGCGATGCGGATTTATTCCATGACCGGGGTCGTGCGCAAACACGACGCGCAGATAACGGAATTGCGCGCGGCTATTTCCGAGAACGTGCCCAGGGGCGCTCGTCTGCTGCCCGCACGCATTCATTCGCGTGATAAGGACCACCCCAGGGAATTTTATCAGATCCATTACCACTCCGCGGCGTTTGCAGTGATCGACCGCTCGGTCTATTTGCCCACGATGTTCACGGATCCGGAAAAGCAGCCACTTGTCACGACATCGCGCTATCATTACTTCGATACGCCGTACGGCCATCCGGTCGTCGATCACGACCTGCGCCGCGGTGCCGACAGATTGTGGGCCGAGCGGATGTTCGCGCGCCGCGATCCGCGCGGACGCAAATATTACTGGGCCCACTGGCCCAGCTTCTATGACTATGTCGTCGTGTTCTGGGCTGAGCGCCACGGAAATCCCGCGCCGCGCCACTTGGACCTGGTCAAGAATGGATCGTTCTTCGACATCTACAAGGTGGCGCGCCGGCTACGGTGACCATTCGGTCTTCGGGGCGGGTCCGGCCGAGCGTCGCGGCCTGGCATAAGCGGTGTTGCCGTTAGGCTGGGGCAGTCGCGGGTTGGCCTCGCCTGACCATGCACATGAACCGGCCGATGGCCCACCACAATATCAGCACGGAGATCGTCGATACGTAGCCGTCGATGGCGTAATGCCACGCCAAATGCACCGAGCCCAGCTGTATGATTACGGCGAAAACCGTATAGGCAATCCCGAGAATCCGATTGGTTTTCCAACCGATGATCGCGAACAACGTGGTCATGGCAATGTGCATGCTCGGCATCGCTGAGATGCCGGTCCCGAAGTTGGTGGCACCGGCCATATAGGCCCGCCAAAGGTAATCGTGGCCCTTCACGGCAAGGATGAAGTATTGCTCGTGGGCGTGCTGGATATATGTGAGAAGGGGCTGATAGGGTCCCGGCTCCGCCAGTATGCGGTCGAAGTAAATCGGCCCGGCTGAGGACAGAAGCAGAGCGCCGGCGGTTCCCAGTACGATCCAGATCAAGAGGAAGGTGAGAAAAAACTGCTGCCGTAGGGCGGGGTTTTTCGTCGTGAATGCTTGCCACACGACCGTCAGCATCAGCACCACGAACCAAAAGGTGTAGAGCCCGGCCATCACGCTCGTTACCAATGGATAACCGAGCAAGGGCTGCAGCAGCTCGTAGGGATGGACACCGCCATGCAGGAACTTGTCCCACTCGGCGAATTGGCGGTCCCAGGAAAAGGGGTTGATGTATGGGATCGTGCGCTTGAGCGAATTATAGGTGGAGAAGAAGAGAGGCACGGGCAGAACCGCGACGAGGAAGTTCGCGATCCGCTGAGGCTGCATGAAGCGCGCTTTGAAGTCCGCCCACATCGCCGGAAGCAACGCACCCTGCGGGCGGGCCGTGATCATGAACCTAACCGCGTGCGCGACAAAGATCGCGCAGGCGAAGAAGATCGCCAGGACCACGAAATGCGGCATCTTGAGGGTTAGCCTGATCAGCTCCTCAGTGCCCGTGAGCATGCCGATGATCGGTGCGAGAAGAACGAAGGTAAGAATGATCGCGAGGTAGAGGCGGTGCGTGCGAAGGGCCTCCAAACATGCCGCGCCAAATACTTCGATGCCGGGGCGGGGTTCATTCGCGGTGAGGGCGATCGAGGTCATGGGCGCTTGCTCTTGGTCATGGATCGTCCACGATTTGCAGCGGGCCCGAGGCCTGACGACGCGGCAAATCGGCCATCACGCGCCGAAGCGATGTTCCGCCCAAGCCGCTGGACGCGGCGTCGGACCTGGCACGCGACAGACGCCGATGTGCATCCGGATCTGATCAAACTGTTATGGCGTGGAGGGGCTTAAGGATGGGTTTAGCCTGCCGGGTTGAACCGGCTTCCACGTCGCTCCCCTAGGATCTAGGGGCCGGAAGGCCCGATAGGGGCGACCCGCGCGCCGTTCTCAATCCGTTAACTATACCGGCCGCGCTCCGGGCCGTCCCGCATCCACATAGAAGCTTCGCAGTGTCTCGATCCCGCTCCTGCTGTCGCGCACGTTCTCGACGGCCCGCAGATCCGTCAGCCAGTGATTGTCGGTCACGGCGCAGAGCAGATAGCCGCGCCGCCGGCTCTCGAAATAGCGGATATGCGGATTGCTCGGCATATGTGCCATCAAAACCTTGTAGGGGACGCCGGGGGAGCTGATCGAGGTGCCGACGAACTCGGTTGCGACCGCGGGCGCCTCGCGCTTGCCGAAGTCGGGCTTGAGGTCCGTGACCCAATAGGAGTGGATGTCGCCGCCCAGAACGACGGTGTTCTGAACGCGGGTCTGCTCGATGAATTTCAGAATGTGCTCCCGTGATCCCGGGTAGCCATCCCACGCTTCATTCGATCGCACGGCGCGGTTTTGGTCGTCGTAGCCGATGAACTGCGCCATCAGTTGCTGTTGGGCGAGCACGTTCCAGCGGGCGTCGCTGCGCTTCAGGTTGCCCAACAGCCATGCTTCCTGCGTCTTGCCCAGCATGGTTCGGCTGGGATCGGTGAGCGCGGGGCAGTCGGTGATTGCGGCCGACCCGCCACGCTTGCCGCCGCACGCCTGGTCGGAGCGGTACTGGCGGTTGTCGAGCACGTTGATCGCGATCAGCCGGCCGATATCGAGCCGGCGGTAGACCTGCATGTGATTGCCGCGCGGGCGAGATAGGCGGCGCAGCGGCATGTGCTCGTAATAGGCCTGATAGGCGGCGGCGCGGCGGCGCAGGAAATCTTCCGGCGCCGCGAAATGCTCGGACTTGTCGTTGGCGTAGTCGTTGTCGACCTCGTGGTCGTCCCAGGTCACGACCCAGGGGCACCAGGCGTGCGCCGCTTGCAGATCTGGGTCGGAGCGGTAGAGCGCGTAGCGCTCGCGGTATTGCGCCAGCGTCTTGGCCTCATGGGGCGGATGGTGGCGCACTTTGCGCTTCGACGGGCGCCCGTTGTAGCCGTCCTCATATATGTAGTCGCCGACATGCAGGATGAGGTCGGGGCGGTCGGCGACCATGTGCCGGTAGGCGCTGTAGTAGCCGAACTCCCAATGCTGGCACGAGGCGACCGCGATCCGGAAGAGATCGACCGGAGCACCCGCCGCGGGCAGGGTCACGGCGCGGCCGATCGGGCTTTGCGCCCCGGCTGCGCGAAAGCGGTACCAATAGGGCCGCCGCGGCGCCAGGCCGCCGATCTCGACGTGAACGGAATGCGCGCTCTCCGGGCGAGCGACCGTGCGGCCGCGCCGCACCGCCCGGCGCATCCGCGGATCGAGCGCGAGCTCCCAGTCGACGGCGACCGGAACCGGCGGCATGCCGCCGCCGCGCTTCAGATCGGGCGCAAGCCTCGTCCAGATGACGAACCCGTCGGGCGCCGGCTCGCCGGATGCGACCCCCAGCGTGAACGGATCGCCCGCAAGCCGCGGCGCCGCCTCGACGATCGCCGGGGCCAGCGCGCTGGCCGTCAGCGCACCGCCGGCGCCCGCCAGGAACAAGCGGCGCGACAGCAACCGGGATGGATCGGAATCGGCCATTTCTCAGGCGTCCTGATGGGTCTTCGGGCATCGTTCCACGAGCGTGAGCCTAGCAAAGAAGGGCTAAGCCAATATTGCTCTTTGATGACCTTGTCGTCGATTTCGGCAGGCGGCCCGGCGCGACCGGCTGGCCGGGCCGCCGCAAGATCCGTGAAAACCGGCCTACAATCCGATATCAATAGCGCTCTTGCGCGGTCCTATCGGCCGCGGTCGATGGGGCGGCCTGGATGGACGAGCGGACGGTGACGGTATCCGAACACGAGGCGGAGGTTGAGGCTCGGCCGCGTCTCACCGCCAGCCCCGCCGTTCTGCTGCTTGCTGTCGGCTTCGGGCTCTATCTCTTCATCCAAGTCGGGTTGATCCTCGGCCCGATCATCGCGCGGCCCGTGCCTCCGGGAACCACCGACGCCTACGTCTACATCGCCAAGGCCGAACAGCTCCGGGTCTGCTTCTACCAGCGTTGTCCGGCGCTCGCCGACCTGCGGGTTCAGCTCCGCCAAGAGCCGAAGCTCCCCGGCGGCATAGCGCGGCAGCGCGCGCTGAGCCATCAGCGGGCCTTGCTGCAATATCACCTCGTTCATTCGGGACTGCTCTACGCCTTGCACAGCGCGGGGCTCAGCTACGAGTTTGCCCTCAATTCGCTCTCCGTGGCGGGAGCCATACTTGTTGCCTGTGCGGTCGCCTGGCTGCTCATCGCGACGTTCGGACCGGGGCCCGCGGGGTTTGCTTTGGTGCTGCTCGCCTTCGCGGTCTATCCCGGGTATCACGGCCTTCATTGGATGGTGCCGAGCACGATTGCGCTTGGTTTTGGGCTGTTGTCCTGGGCCGCGGCGGTTGCGCGACCACGCGGCGTTGCCGTCTTGCTGCCTCTGCTGGTTCTGCTCGCGGCCTGGACCCATCCAATGGGGCGCATCTACGGCGCGGCCGCGCTGGTCATTTACGCGATGCATGTGCCGTGGCGGCAGCCACGCTGCTGGCTGGTTGTGGCGCTGGGTGTCGTGGCCGTGGCCTCGCCGGTCATCGCGGGGCTGATCGTCGATCGGCCGACGCTCGGTTTTCGCGGCTTGTATGAGGGCAATGGCTGGGACCTGTGGACCGGCGTTCGGAAGAACCTGACCGCAGCATGGTGGGCGGTGCGGCCGTGGCTGAATGAAAGAGGCGGCGCGCCGCTTCTTGCGTTGGCCGTCGTTGGCGTGGCGCTCGCCGGCCTGGAGCGGCGGCGCTCTATATATGTGCTGGCCGCGGTCGTGACAGGGCTCCTGGCGGTGAGCCTCGTCCATGTGCTTCCGCGCTACCCGGGCGAGGCCTTCAATCGCCTCTTCGTGCCGTTCGCGATCATCATGACCGGCCTCGCCGTCTTCGCGGTTTGGCGCAGCGTTGCGCTGTTCGTTGCGCCGCGCGATGCCGTTCGCCCCGCCGGTGTTGCATCAGCCTTGCGCTCGATGGCGGGATTGTCGGTGCGGATCGTGGCCTTGGCGCTGGTGGCTGTAGCCGTGGTGCTGAGCACGCTGGGCAGCATCGTGAATGGCAGCCGCGCGAGCCTCGGCCAGGCGCGCTACATGACGGCGTGGGGCATGATGCCGCTCGACGAAGACCAGCCGACCCGCATCCTGGCAAGCCTCCCGAAAGACGCGCGCATCGCCTATTACGACGAGTTGTCCTTCTTTTTTTATGCGAGCCGCGGCGGCCTGGCCTATGGCGCGGTGTTCGCGCCCGCCCTGACCGGCACCGCCGGAGAGGCGCGCTACTACGGTGCCGACCGGCGGGTCGCGCTCTCGGTGCGGGCGCGGGATGGCTTCTACGGATTTTTCGGCCTTCGCACGAACCGGCCGGTGGTGATCCGAACCGCGCGCCCAATCGACTGGAGCCGCGTCCGGCTAAACCTGTCGGTGCGCGGCGCCTCGCCGGTGCTGGCGGTGCGTTTGATCCAGGATGCCCGCACGCCGCCCACGGTCCTGCGGCTTGCCGGAGCCAAGACCGGATGGAATAGCCTTGGTCTGCCGGCCGGCACGAAGGGGCGGACCCTGATCATCACCCGCCGGGACACCGGTCCGCTTGCCTGGATCCAGGGCGTTCAGATCGCGGCGGGTGCCAAGACCGCCTGGCCCTGGGACAGCGGCGTGACCATCATGCAATGGAAGCTGCCGACGAACATCGCCCCGGTCATCGCGCGCCTCGGCCGGACCGGCGGCGGTACGACCGACGCGAAGACCGTGGCGACGCATCGCTTTCGAACGGCTTCGTTGACGCCGCCCGGTTGCCGACATCTCGGCATCGTCGCGGATTTGGGGGCCACGGTTGCGAGCAAGATCGCCTGCGGCGTGGCGCCGGCAGCGGCCCCTGCGGCGCCGGCACGAAAGCCGGCGAAACCGCGTCGCCGGCGGAGACGACGTTAGGCCAACGCCGGTTCCGGCTCGCGCCGCACTTGGCGTGCGATGACCCCGGCCAGCCACCAGATCGGCACCATTGCGATCAGCGACACGTAACCGTCAAGCGCATAGTGCCAGCCGAGATGCACGGAGCCGATCATGATCAGGGCGGCAAACGCCGTGTACGCGATGCCGGCCCAGCGATTGATCCGCCAGCCCAGCAACGCGAACAGGACCGAGGTGCCGATATGCAGGCTCGGCATCGCGGAGATCCCCGAGCCGAGATCGACGCCGCCCGCTTGATAGGTCGCCCACAGCCGTTCCTGCACGTCCAGCGCCCAGACCGGGAAGGTCTCATTGACGGTGTAGAGATAGGACATGAGCGGCGCATAGGGATCGGCGAGGCCGGTGATCCGACCGTAATAGACCGGACCGGCGGAGGAGAGGAACGTCGCCAGCACTGTCCCCAGCACGATCCAGGTCAAGAGAAAGCCGAGCAGGAACTGCATTCTGAGCGTCGGACGCTTGCAGCTCATGGCCTGCCAGATGAAGGTGAAGAAGAGCACGAAGAACCACAGATTGTAGGCGAAGCTGATCGCCGTAGTGACGAGGGGGGTGCCCAGCACCGGATGCAGCAGCCGCCAGGGATGCTCGCCCAGATGCAGCCAGCGGTCCCACGCCATGAAGCTCGGATCCCAGTGGAATGGGTTGAGCAGCGGGATCATGCGCTTGAACGACCCGAACGTGGAAAAGAAGAGGGGCGCCAGCGCGCAGGCCACCAGGAAGCCGGCAATCCGCTGCTTCGTCAGGATCCGGGTTTTGAGATCGCGGCCGATCGCGACAAAGAGCGAGTCGCTCGGGCGGACGATGGTGGCGGTCCAGATCGCATGGCCGAGCACGAAGGCGATCGAGAAGGCGGTGATCAGCACGGTGAAGGCGCCGGCGTAGAAGCTGATCCTGATCACCTCGCTCGTCCCGGCGATCCAGCCGACGGCCAGACAGGCAAGCGGGTAGATCAGGATGATCGCCAGATAAACGCCGTGGTCGCGGATCGCTTCACGGCAGGCGGCGGCGAACTCGATGGCGCTGCGCCGAAGGCCGCCGGTCGACCGGTCGATGCTGGTGGAAACGACGCTCATAGGGAGATTTGCGTGCGGCTGATATGGCTGGCGGTGCTGACGCAAAAGTGTGCCAGCACCGCCTTAACGCCGGTTTAAGCGCCGACCCGCGTTGCGCCCGATCCTTGCTGCCCCGGACGCGCTCCTAAGCTGGCCTATTTCGACAGGCGCAGCTCGGAGAGGTGGTTCGCGACCTCGGTGAACACTGCGTTGAGCGAGGACGGGTCGGGCGCATAGTGGTAGTAGGGCGAGCTCGGCGTGGTCGCCACCTGCTTCAAGAGAGTCTTCAGGGACGAGCTGCCGTCGGCGAACTGGATCACATAGATCACAACGCCCTTCGCCTTGATATTGGCGGCCAGGGTCAGCAACCGGGCATCCATCTCGGGCCGCGGGTTGCCGGCGCTCCACACCGCCTTGTAAGCGTCGCCGTAGTGGGCCCAGTTCTGGCCGTCGGTCAGCAGCACGATGGCCTGGACACGCGGCCCGTCGGGGGCCAGCTCGGCCTCGGTGAAAGGCGCCTCCGGGGTCAAAACCCGCCAGGCCCAGGCGAAGCCCTGCGGAATGTCGGTGTACCCGTCGGCGCTGAGCGCGTTGATCGCGTTGGTGACCCGCCGCGTCCAGCGCCTGGCTGAGGCGCGCTTTCACCAGATATCCACGCGCGGCATCGGTTCCATGGCCGATAAAGGCGACCAGCGGAATGACCGACGCGGCGACGAAATCGATGCTGGCACCGCCAGTATCCCGCAGCAGTGCGCGGAATTGAGCAATCCAACGCGAGATAAACATATGAGCCACCTAGAGCAGATTCGCATCAATCCGGTTCATAGCCGCAAGCGGTGAAGAAGCTTTGGGCGTCTTGGGGTGTGACGGCGTCGATGGCGTCGCGTATGGCGTCCCAGAGGCCGTGAACGG
>JARRKQ010000037.1:0-36033 GCA_037387885.1 Alphaproteobacteria bacterium
ACCGGCGAGGACATCATCTTCTTCTGGGTCGCGCGCATGATGATGTTCGGCATGCATTTCATGCGCGACGAGACGGGCGCCGGCCGGGTGCCGTTCCATGACGTCTACATCCACGGCCTCGTGCGCGACGCCAAGGGCCAGAAATACTCCAAGTCCAAGGGTAACGTCGTCGACCCGCTCGACCTGATCGACAAGGTCGGCGCCGACGCGCTCCGCTTCACCCTTGCCTCGCTCGCCGTGCAGGGCCGCGACATCAAGCTCGCCGAGAGCCGCATCGAGGGCTACCGCAATTTCGCGACCAAGCTCTGGAACGCATCGCGCTATGTCGAGATGAACGAATGCGTGGCCGAGCCGACTTTCGCGCCCGAGCTCAACCAGGAGACAGTCAACCGCTGGATCGTCGACCGCGTGGCCAATGTGACCAACGAGGTCGCCGCCGCCATCGAGGGCTACAAGTTCAACGAGGCCGCCGCCGCGCTCTACCAGTTCGTGTGGCACGAATACTGCGATTGGTATGTGGAATTCTCAAAGCCGATCCTGCAGGACGGCAGCGCGGAGGCCCAAGCGGAGACCCGCGCCACGCTCATCTGGGTGCTGCGCCGCATCCTCCATTTGCTGCACCCCTTCATGCCGCACGTGACCGAGGAGCTGTGGGAGCGGCTCGGGCCGGATGATGCGCGGATGCTGATCGTCGATGACTGGCCGGTCGTCTACGAAGGCCTGCTCGATGCCGACGCTGCTGCGGAGATCGACTGGGCCATTCGCCTGATCTCCGACATACGGGCGGTGCGTGCGGAGATCAATGTCCCGCCCAAAGTCGAACTGCCGCTCTTTCACAAGGATGCTAGCGAGACTACTAAGGCTTGGATCGACAAACACAGAAGTGTAATTTGCCGGCTCGCACGGTTGGATGAGATTGGCATCACCGACAAGTTTCACCCGGGGGCTGTGCAATTCGTCGTGGGCGAGGCGACCTACGGCATGCCGCTCGCCGACATCATCGATCTCGATCAGGAACGCGCGCGTCTGAAGAAGGAAATCGACAAGCTCGGCGACGAAATCGCCCGGCTGGAGAAGAAGCTCGCCAACGAGAACTTCGTCGCTAAGGCGTCGCCGGAGGTCGTCGAGGAGCAGAAGGAAAAGCGCGCCGAAGCGGAAACCGCGCGCGGCAAGCTCGCCGAAGCGCTCGACCGCATTGCGGCGGGTTAAAGCTTTCGCCTAAGCGGTCTCCGAGGCGGCATCCGCCAATGATCCTTGAACCACCGACCGCTCGGCGGGAAACCGCACGGTCGCGGTCGTGCCCTTGTTGGGCTCGCTTGCGATCTCCAGGCGCCCGCCATGGAGCTCGGCCAAGGCCCTGACAAGCGGCAGGCCTAGTCCCGTGCCCTCGTGGCGGCGCGCGAGCCCGCTGTCGATCTGCCGGAACGGCTGGAGCGCCACCTCGATCTCCGCCGGATCCATGCCGATGCCGGTATCGCTGACCGCAACCACGATGCCGCTATCCGGCGCGCGTTGAACCGATACCGCAACGGTGCCGCCCGGCTCGGTGAACTTGATGGCGTTGGTCACGAGATTGAGCACGATCTGCTTGCAGGTCCGCAGATCGGCTTTCAGCAGGGGCAGGTCGGGCCCGTAGTCGCGTGTAAGCGTGACGTCGACCTGGCCGGCACGGTCGGCGACGAATTTGAGGCAATCATTGATCTCCGCCGCCGGATCGAAAACCTCCTCGCGCAGCACCAGCTCGTCGGCCTCGATCTTGGAGAGATCGAGAAGGTCGTTGATGAGGCTCAAGAGGTGCCGGCCGCTCGCGGCGATGTCGCTGATGTATTGCATGCGGCTCTCTTCGTCGATGCCGGCGGCCCCGGGCGTCTGAAGCAGTTCGGAAAAGCCGATGATGGCGTTGAGCGGCGTTCGCAGCTCGTGGCTCATATTGGCCAGGAACTCGGATTTGGAGCGGTTGGCGAGTTCCGCCTTTTGGGTCGCGCGGCGCAAATCGGCCGTGGCGGTTTCACGCTCCACCACCCGGCCCAGCTGGGTGCCGACATTGCGCATGATGCTGAGCGGCGCCTCGTCGGGCGCGTGCGCATCCGGGGAGAAGAATTCGAGAACCGCGACCACCTCCTTGCCGACGAGCACCGGAAAGGCAAAGGCGGCCCTGAGTCCGGCATCCGTCGCCTGCTTCATGCGCGGAAAGTTCGAATCCATCGGGACGTCGCGGATCCAGACCGGGGTCCGCTGTTCCATAACCCGGCCTGGCAGTCCGATTCCCGCAGTGAACGTGGTGCGTTCGCTGGCCTGCTTGAAGTCGCCGTAACGTGCCGGGTCGTCGACGTGCCAGATATCGCTGGAGACCAGGATCTCGCCATGCCGCCGGTCGACCTGATAGACGTGGCCAACGGGCCAGCCGGTAAACGCGCAAATTTGATCGATGCAGCGGCCAAAGGCCTCATCCACCGTGGCGGACAGATTGGCGGCCGCGGCGACCTTCTGCAGGATCGCCAGCAATTCGTTCTGGCGCTCGATCTTGCGCTCGGCGTTATGGCGCGCCGTCACATCGGTATAGGTGACGACGAAGCCGCCGGTCGGCAGCGGCCGCGCCCGGACCTCGATCACCGATCCATCCGGCTGATGCCGATCGAAGGTATGCGCCTCCAGGCCGCGCGCGAAGGCGAGATTTATGGCGATCAATTCTTTGGGATCGCCGGGACCGTAGTCCCCTCGTGCCGCCGCGCGTCGGCCGAGGCGTTCGAAATCTGCACCGGGGCGGATCATCTCATCCGGCACGTCGAGGATCGCCCCGGCGCGATCATTCGCGGCCAGGATCCTAAGGTTGCCGTCGAAGGCAATGACGCCCTGATCCATGGCGTCGAATACGTCGTGCAACGAGGTTGGGTCTGGCATTCGCCGGAGTCCCCCACGTCCGGATGTGATTACAGTGATATTCACCCGCTATGGTTTATAACGCCTTAACCGGTTGGTTTATAAGGTCTTAACCGATCGACGGGCCCCAAGGTCGGCCAAGGCCGCGTCCGGCAGTCGCCGGCCCAATAGGCCCTCGGGGCGAAGCACGATGACCGCGATCAGGACGCCGAACGTCACCACGTCGCGGTACTCGATGGGGAAATAGGCCGACCAAAGCGTCTCGATCATCGCCAGCACGATGCCGCCCAGCACGGCGCCGGCCAACGAGCCGATGCCGCCAAGAACCGCCGCCGTGAAGGCTTTCAGCCCCAGCACGAAGCCCATCACGAAATTGACCACCCCGTAGTGAAAGGCGAAGACGAGACCGGCGATGCCGGCAAAGGCGCCGGCAATCGCGAAGGCGAGCCCCAACACGCGGTCGACGTTTATGCCGAGCAGGGCCGCCATGTCCGGGTCCTGGGCAACCGCTCGTTGAGCGCGCCCGAACGGGGTCCGCGCCACCAGCCCCCAATACGCGCCGAGCACGACGGCGGTCATCGCCATGATCAGGAGCTGGCGATACCCAATGAACGTCGCAAAGCCGTCCGGTCCCGCAATTGATATTCCGCCGAGGAGGAGCTGCGGCTGCCAGAGGTTGCCTGCGCCCTGCAGCAATCTGGCCGCTTCCTGGAGCACGATCACGACCCCGATCGTCGCGATCAGCGCCGAGACGCTGGCGGCCCGGCGGAGCGGGCGGAAGACAAGTCGGTTCAGCGTCCAATTCCCGACCGCGCCCCAGATCACCGCCGCGCACAGGGCGACCACCAGCATCGGCACGACGGCGCCCACATGAAGAATATCCTGGGCCAAATAGGTGAGCGCCGCACAGAAGGCCGTGACCATGAAGATTTCGCCATGCGCCAGGTTGATGCGGTTGATCACCGCCATGACCAAGGACAGTCCCACCGCGAGCAGGGCATACGTGCAGCCCAAGGTGAGCCCGTTGGTCAGTTGCTGCAGGGCGTATCCCATTGGCTCCGAACGCTGTGGCTCTCAATCCGATCCGTATCGGGCCTGTCGCGCCGCCGCCTTAAACTGTTAAAATCGATATTAGCGGTTACAGGCCTTGGCGGACATACATCGATGAACCTATGAGTGAAGCACACCGATCGCGGGCGAAGCATCATCGGGCGGCCGAGACCACCCCGTCTCGCGCGGGCTCGCTGCATCTTATCGGCGGCGCGCCGTGTCTCGACTTCGCGAACACGGCGAGCGGCCGGGGCACCGCGGCGCATCAGGAGCATTTGCGCAGCTACGATGATCTTCTGACCTGGAGCGCGCATGGCGGCGGTCTTCCGGCTGAGGCGCGCCGGACGCTGGTACGCCGCGCGGTCGAGACGCCCCAAGAGGCGAGCAAGGTTTTGCAGCGTGCCCATCATTTGCGTGAAGCGATCCGTGGTGTCGTCGTGTCGATCGCGCAGCGCACGGCGCCCGATCCCGCCCAGGCCGAGATTGTCGTGCGCGAGGCTGCCGCCGCCGTTTCCGCCGCTGGTCTCACGCGCCAGGGGCGGGGAGTGCGCTGGCGCTGGCCCGACGGCACGGACGATCTTGCCAGGCCGCTCTGGCCAATCGCACGCTCGGCGTTCGCGCTGATCGAAGATGCCGATCCGGGACGGATGAAGCTCTGCCCAGCGGCCGACTGCGGCTGGATCTTCCTCGACCGGTCGAAGAACAACAGCCGCCGGTGGTGCGACATGCGGGTCTGCGGCAATCGGGACAAGGTTCGGCGTTTCTACGAGCGCGCCGGCGACTAGGCCGCAGCGCCGCATGTCACCCTCAGCGTCCGGTGATGCAGGCCGTCGTCTCGCCACGGCCGGCCGGCCCGCAGGCAGCAACGCCCGGAGTGACCTTGGGTAGGTGGGCCTGCGAGACGCTGGACCGAAAAGTCCGGCTGAGCTTGGCGATCACCGCGCCGGTTCCCGCCCGGCGCAGCCGCACGGTAACGCGGTAGGGCCGGTCTTTCTTCACGCCGCGTAGAGCTGTGGTCCGGAACAAATACTCTGTTCGTCCGAAAAGCGCGTCCTGACGGCGGATAATCGGCTTGCCGCCGCCCGGATCCTCGAATTCCGCCTCGATCACCGAACCTTTCGGCAAGCGGCGCTCCGCCTTGACGACGAGCCCGTAATAGGCCTCGCCGATGCGGTAGTTGAAGATGAAACCGCCGCCGAGGATCTTGAGATACGGCGTGTCGTCCGCGTCGCCGCAACCGCCGAGACCAAGCAACAAGGCGAGTACGAGTGCGGTCCGAATTGCTTTGGGTGTCGTCATGGCATTCGTGCTCGATAGCGGGCGACGCCGTACCGCCCTTTGGTCGCGTCGACACACCTAACTTACCATCATCATTATGCCGGTTAAAGATACGATCGCGTGGCGCATCGTTGTGTTGCCGGTTTTGGAGCCGTGTATGACCCGCGCCGCTGCGCGCCGTCGCGAGGCTTGGCGGGCCTGAGCACGGGGGCTATGCTCCGCGCCCGGTATTCAAGGCAGTCCCAGGTAAGGCAGGTTCAGATATGGCCAGACGAAAGAACGGCGGTTTCGACAAGTCGAAGCTGCCCAGCCGCCACACCACCGTGGGCCCCGAGCGGGCGCCCCACCGCTCGTACCTCTACGCCATGGGCGTGACCGAGGAGGAGGTGGCCCAGCCGCTGGTCGGCGTCGCCACGGCCTGGAACGAGGCGGCCCCCTGCAACATCTCGCTCGGCCGGCAGGCCCAGGCCGTCAAGCACGGCGTCGCTGCGGCCGGCGGCACCCCGCGCGAGTTCACAACCATCACCGTCACCGACGGCATCGCCATGGGCCACGAGGGCATGAAGTCATCGCTGGTCTCGCGCGAGGTGATCGCTGATTCGGTCGAGCTCACCATGCGAGGCCATTGCTACGACGCGCTCGTCACGCTGGCCGGCTGCGACAAGTCGCTGCCGGGCATGATGATGGCGATGGTGCGCTTGAACGTGCCGGCGATCTTCATCTATGGCGGCTCGATCCTGCCGGGCCGTTTCCGGGGCAGGGACGTGACCGTGGTCGACATCTTCGAGGGGGTGGGCCAGCACGCCGCCGGCACCTTCTCCGACGGCGATCTGCACGAGCTCGAGCTCGTCGCCTGTCCCTCGGCCGGCTCGTGCGGCGGCCAGTTCACCGCCAACACCATGGCCTGCGTTTCGGAAGCCATCGGCCTGGCGCTGCCCAATTCGGCCGGCGCGCCCGCACCCTACGAATCGCGCGACCAGCTCTGCGAGCAATCCGGCGAGGCGGTGATGGCCATCCTGGAGAAGAACATCCGCCCGCGCGACATCGTCACCCGCGAGGCCTTGGAGAACGCGGCCGTCGTCGTCGCCGCGACGGGCGGCTCGACCAACGGCGCACTCCACCTGCCGGCGATCGCCAACGAGGTCGGCATCGACTTCGACCTCCACGACGTCGCCGAGATCTTCCGCAAGACGCCCTATATCGCGGACCTGAAGCCCGGCGGCAAATACGTCGCCAAGGACCTCTACGAGGTCGGCGGCGTCCAGGTCGTCATCAAGGAGCTGCTCGACAACGGCCTGATCCACGGCGACTGCATGACCGTCTCGGGCAAGACCATCGCCGAGAACTGCGAAAACGTGACCTTCCCGGAAGGCCAGGACGTGGTCTACCGCGTCAAGTCGCCGCTCTCGCCGACCGGCGGTGTGGTCGGCCTCAAGGGCAGCCTTGCGCCCGAAGGCGCCATCGTGAAGGTGGCCGGCATGTCCGAGGCGCAGCAGAAGTTCCGCGGCCCCGTCCGCGTCTTCGACTGCGAGGAGGACGCCTTCGCCTACGTCTCCGCGCGCAAGGTGCAGGAGGGCGAGTGCATCGTCATCCGCTACGAGGGCCCGAAGGGCGGGCCCGGCATGCGCGAGATGCTCTCGACCACCGCCGCGCTTTACGGCCTCGGCATCGAGAACGTGGCGCTCATCACCGACGGCCGCTTCTCCGGCGGCACGCGCGGCCTCTGCGTCGGCCATGTCGGCCCCGAGGCGGCGACGGGCGGCCCGATCGCGCTACTAGTAGATGGCGACATCGTTGAGATCGACGCGACGACCGGCAAGTTCGACGTCGAGCTGTCGGAGGAGGAGCTCGCCAAGCGCCGCGAGAGCTGGACCCCGCGCGAGAACGCCTACGCCTCAGGCGCGCTCTGGCGCTATGCCCAGACCGTCGGTCCCGCCGCCACCGGCGCCGTCTGCCATCCGGGTGCCAGGGCCGAGAAGCACATTTATGCAGATATTTGAGAGCTGGCGGATCGCCGCTAGCTCAAATGTTTCTTAAAGAACGCTACCGTCCGCTGCCACGCGAGCTCCGCTGCCTTCTTGTCGTAGCGCGCGGGGCGGGTGTCGTTGTGGAAGGCGTGGTTGGCGCCCTCATACATATGTATCGTGTAAGTCGCGCCCGCGGCCTTGAGCGCGGCCTCGTAGGCCGGCACGCCGGCGTTGATGCGGCTGTCGAGCGCGCCGTAATTGAGCAGCAGCGGCACTTTGATCTTCGGCACATCCGTTGCGGCCGGCGAACTGCCGTAGAACACCGCCGCGGCGGCGAGATCGTTCGAATGCACGGCGAGCTGGTTCGCCATCGTCCCGCCCCAGCAGAAGCCGACGCAGCCGACCTTGCCGTTCGAGCCGCGAAGTTTCTTCAGGTAGCTGACCGCCGCCACGAAATCGCCGATCGTCTCCGCACGGTCGAGCGTGTAGATGAGTCGCCGCGCCTCGTCGCTGTCCTTGGGCGTGCCGCCCTTGGGTGAGAGCGCGTCGGGCGCCATCGCGATGAAGCCGGCGAGCGCCAGGCGGCGCGTCACATCCTCGATATGCGGGTTAAGGCCGCGGTTCTCGTGGATCACGACGACCGCCGGTTTCTTGCCCTCGGTCCGCGGCCGCGCGAGATAGGCTTTCATCGGCCCCGAGCGGCCGGGATAGGTGATCTCGCCAGCCTCCAGGCTCGGGTCGCCCGCGCTGGTTATCGCCGCCTGCGCCTTGCTTCCTTCGAGCAGCAGGATCAGCGCCGCCGCCGCGGCTGCGCCGCCGGCCAGGCCCGTTAGCCGCCGCATGAAGTCCCGCCGATCCATCGCCGAATGGGTGAAAGCGTCGAACAGCTCGATGATCCTTTGATCCACGCGCTGGGGCATTGCGGTGTGGGCTCCTATGCTGGCTGTGTTTGGTGTCGGCTGTGCTGGGGGGCGGTCGCGTGCGGCAAGGCGGCTCTAGAACCGGCCTTCCTCGTAATCCTTGAAGGCCTGGAAGATCTCCTCGCGGGTGTTCATCACGAAGGGGCCGTAACGCGCGACGGGCTCGCCGATCGGCCGTCCGGCGACCACAAGCATCCTGGCGGGCGTATTCGCATCGTTTGTCAGGCGAAGCCCATCGCCCTCGCCGAGCACCGCGAGGTGGCGATAAGGAACCGTCGCACCGCCGGAGCCGTTCGCCGTATCCACCGTGACGCTCTCGCCCTCGAAGACATAGACGAAGCCGTTATGACCTTCAGGAACAGGCTGCTCGAGCACGGCGCCCGGCGGCAACGTCACGTCGAGATAGAGCGGCTCGACCGCGATGCCGGAGACGATGCCCTCGGTCCCGTCATGCGCGCCGGTGACGATGCGGATCCGCGCACCGTCCTCGCGCACGATCTCGGGCACCTTGTCGGGATCGAATTCCTGATAGCGCGGCGCGGTCATCTTCAGCGTCGCCGGCAGGTTCACCCAGAGCTGGAAGCCCTGCATCTTGCCGCCTTCCTGCTCGGGCATCTCCGAATGCACGATGCCTCGGCCGGCGGTCATCCACTGGATCCCGCCCGAGCGCAGCACGCCACCGTTGCCGGTGCTGTCGGCGTGGCGCATGTTGCCCTCGATCATGTAGGTCACGGTTTCGAAGCCGCGATGGGGGTGATCGGGGAAGCCGGCGATATAGTCGCCCGAGTTCTCCGTGTTGAACTCGTCGAGCAGCAGGAACGGATCGAGCTCGGGCAGGGCGGCCGTGGCGATCGTGCGGTTCAGGTTGACCCCGGCGCCATCGGAGGTGGGCTGGGCCGGCACCAGCCGCTCAACCGATCGCCAATTCGTTGCCATCGCCGTACTCCCTCGCATTTCCATCATCTGTCCCAACAAATATGGCGCGATTGGATCGCCTGCCAGTGCTTCGGCGTGATCTCAGATGATTTCTCGCTCATTTGTGAAGAAGATCGGCGAGTTGGCGAGATCGATGAAATGGCGCTCGTCCTCGAGCAGCGCGCGTCCGGCGGCGCGGCCCTCCTCGGTGCTGAAGCCGGCCGCCAGATCCTCCCAGCTCTCGTACCAGAGCTCGGCTACGCCGTCATAGGGCTCCGGCGCCCCGCGCACGGTGGCGGAGATTTCCGCGAGCTTGCTATCGGTTCGGGTCGACTGGACGTATCGGCGGATGCGCAGGACGTCTTTGTGGCTTACCACCAGCGGCGCATGGGTGTCGCGCCAATAGGTGTCGAAGTCCTCCAGGCTCATCCCCGCGCGGCGGCGCAGGCAAAATATGATCTTGATCATGTCATTCCTCACTGCGCTTCCCCGCCTTGTTTATCGCCAATCCGGCCCTCCGGACCAAGCGCGAAACGGGCCGAAACCGGGCGAAACAGGTTGGCGGGCGTTGACGTGGCCGCCGCCGCGCGGCAATAGCCCTGCCATGACCGCCGCCTACTTCACTGGGCTCTTTGCCGGCCTCGGATTGATCGTCGCCATCGGCGCGCAGAATGCCTTCGTCATCCGGCAAGGCCTGATGCGCCGCCATGTCTTCGCCGTGGCGACGATCTGCTTCCTCTGCGACGCGGTGCTCATTGCTCTCGGTGTGGCGGGGCTCGGCGCGCTGATCGCCGCAAACCGGTGGCTGACGATTGCGGCGGCCTGGGGCGGTGCGGCGTTTCTCATTCTCTTCGGCCTCCGTGCCGCCTGGAATGCGTTCCGGTCCGATCATCAGGGTTTCGCCGAGGCTGACGCGGAAGCAGCCGGCAAGGCCGGGCAGGGTCGCCGCGCCGCCATCGCCGCCGCGCTCGCCTTCAGCCTGCTCAACCCGCATGTCTATCTCGATACCGTGGTGCTGCTGGGCGGCATCGGCGCCCAGTATCCGGCCGACGCCCGGCTCGGCTTTCTGGCCGGCGGGGCGACGGGCTCGCTCGTCTGGTTCTACGGGATCGGCTACGGCGCAATGATCTTCACGCCGCTCTTCCGCAAGCCCATCGCGACGCGCCTCCTCGACGGCTTCGTCGCGGTGGTGATGTTCACGGTGGCGGGGCTGTTGCTAAGCGGCGCCCTGGGAGCGTAAGCGCTCTACTAGTGGTCCTACTAGTAGACGCCCCTAGTTGCTCTAGGCCACGTCGGGCTGATCGGCGTGCAGGGGTGGAAGCGCTTTCAGCTCCGGCATCACTTCTTTGACGAAAAGCTGCGTGTTCCGCACCGCCTCGTCATGGGGCATGCCGGTATAGCTGAACACGCCGATGAAGCTCTCCGAGCTCAACCGTTCGCGCACGCTGAGGATACGGTCGAGGCACTGTTGCGGCGTGCCGAAGACCTGAAGGCTTATGAAGAATTGAACGAACTGCTCCTCACCGACCTCGGCGATCTTGTCGGTGATCTTGCCATAATACTCATAGCCCTTGGTCGTCTTCATATGCGGGGCAGCGAATTCGTAGTGCTTGAGCACGCTGCGGAAATAGCCGGCGATGTATTCCCGCGCCATCTCCTGCGCCCGGTCGGCGCTCTCGTCGACGAAGGTCCAGCCGGCGACGATCGGCGCGGGCGGGGCTGCCTTGTGAGTTTCGCGGTAGGCAGCCCGGTAGGTGGCGAGCTCCTTCTCCACCTCCGCCCATGGTTTCTGCGGGATGATCAGCAGGCCGACGCCGAGCCGCACCATGACGGGCAGCGATTCCGGCGAGACCGAGGCCGCAAAAGTCCGGCCCTTGAACGTCCGTGAGGGCTGCGGGCGGATGTCGCGCCGCGGCTGCTTGATGTACTCGCCGTCGAACTCGCAATAGCCCTTTTCGAGCCCTTCGAGCAGCATCTCCGCCGACTCGTTGAACCGCGGCCGGCTTTCGTCCATCGGCACGCGGAAGCCGTCGAACTCGACCAGCGCCGCACCCCGCCCGATGCCCAAGACCAAACGGCCTTCGGAGATCGTATCGAGCATGGCGATCTGCTCGGCCTGCCACATCGGGTCGTGCCAGGGCAGAACCATCACCATCGAGCCGAGCTGCACGGTCTTCGTGCGCCCGGCCATATAGGACAGGAACTGCATCGGGTTGGGGGCGAGCATGTAGTTGGTGAAATGATGCTCGACCGTCCAGATTGAATCGAAGCCCAGCGGCTCGGCCATATCGGCCAGCTTCAGATCGTCGCGCCAGACTTCGTGGTCGGGCCGCGCCCGGTCCGGGTTCTGGAATACCACCGACATGCCGACATGCATTATCCGCTCCTCCCTTCGGGCCGCGCGGAAATCTCTCTCGCGGCCGGTTATTTCAGCCAGTTTAACGCGAGCGAAACCGGGGCGGAAGGACCCGGCCCTATGCCGCCTTGGCCGATGCCGCTTCGGCGGCGAGGGCGCACCAGATCGGCGTATGGTCGGATGCCTTGGGTTTGCCGCGCGGCGCGCGATCGATATCGCATTCTACTAGTAGATCGGCCGCTTGCGGCGACAGCAGCAGGTGATCGATGCGGATGCCGTTGTCCTTCTGCCAGGCGCCGCGCTGATAATCC
The DNA here is from genome assembly GCA_037387885.1 of Alphaproteobacteria bacterium. Taxonomy (GTDB): domain Bacteria; phylum Pseudomonadota; class Alphaproteobacteria; order JAPULJ01; family JAPULJ01; genus DATKZM01. The sequence goes on from JARRKQ010000037.1 coordinate 11,678, forward strand.
CAGAACGTATAAGCGCCGGGCTCGGCATGATAGGTGCGGAACGCATCCGTGAAGCCCAGATTGACTAGCTGCCGCAGCGCCGAGCGCGACTCCGGCCGGAACAGGGCGTCTCCCTCCCACGCCGCCGGGTCGTAGCAGTCCTCGTCCTGCGGGATCACGTTGTAGTCCCCGCCGAGAAGGGTCGGCTCTTCCAGCGCCAGCAGCTTCTTCGCATGCGCCTCGAGCCGCTTCATCCAGGCGAGCTTGTAGGCAAACTTGTCGCTGTCGACGGGATTGCCGTTGGGCAGATAGATCGAGGCGACGCGCAACACGCCGGCATCCGTCTCGGTCACCGCCTCGACGTAGCGCGCTTGCTCGTCGCTCTTGTCGCCCGGCAGCGCCGTATGCTCGACCTCGAGCGGCGTCTTCGACAGGATCGCCACGCCGTTGTAGGACTTCTGCCCGCTGATCGCGAGATTGTAGCCGAGCCCGCTGATCTCCAGCGCCGGGAAGTTTTCCTCAACGCTCTTGATTTCCTGCAGCAGCACGATATCGGGCTCGGCCGCGTCCAGCCAGTCGAGCACGTTGGGCAGCCGCGCCTTGATCGAATTGACGTTCCAGCTTGCGACCTTGACCATGATTCCCCCATCGGATGCGCGAACGGCAGCGATCCGCCCTTCTATCATGGGCGGGCAGGGGAGGTCAGTATTGGAGAGAGGCGTCTGCTCGGGTCAGCCGATCGAAAAGCTGGTGCCGCAGCCGCAGGACGACGTCGCGTTGGGGTTCTCGATCGCGAAGTAGGAGCCGAGCAGGTCTTCCTTGAAGTCGACCACCCCGCCCGCGAGAAGATCGAGCGACATCTCGTCGATCACGACCTTGATGCCGTCGCGCTCGAAGATGTGGTCGTCTTCGCGGCTCTCCGCATCGAAGTCGAAGCCGTATTGGAAGCCGGCGCAGCCGCCCCCGGAGACGGTGATCCGCAGCATCAGGGCATCGTTGCCCTCGGCCGCCTTCAGCGCTGCGACACGCTTGGCGGCGCTGGCCGTAATCCCGAAACGGGCCGAATCGCCCGGATTCTGGGGTTCTGGGGTGGCGATCTGCTGCTCCGTCATGCCCTTCATGTAAGCTGCCTGAAAGCCAAGTCAATCGGGCCGAATCTGCCCCATCTGGTGGCCATTCGCCGCCCGGTCGCGGCCCATTCACCATTGCCCAGGCAATGTGGGCCGATTAGGTTAGAGCTCCATGACGCCTCCGGCACAGCCTTACGCGCTCGCGCCATTCGCGACCCGGCCCGACCAGTCCCGCGGCCGCCTCCATCCGGAGCCCGAAAGCCCGACCCGCACCGCGTTCCAGCGCGACCGCGACCGGATCGTCCACGCCGCCGCCTTTCGCCGCCTCAAGCACAAGACCCAGGTCTTCGTTGCCCATGAAGGCGACAACTTCCGCACCCGGCTCACCCATAGTCTCGAAGTCGCCCAGATCGCACGCTCGATTTCGCGCGTGCTCGGCCTCAATGAGGATCTGGCCGAAGCGCTGGCGCTCGCGCACGATCTCGGCCACACGCCGTTCGGCCATGCGGGCGAGGATGCGCTGAACGCGGCGATGGCCGGCTATGGCGGCTTCGACCACAACGCCCAGACCTTGCGGATCCTGACGCAGCTGGAGCGGAAATATGCCGAGTTCGACGGCCTCAATCTCACCTGGGAGACGCTGGAAGGCGTGGTCAAGCACAACGGTCCCCTGATTGGCGGTGATCGTGAGGCGGTCCCGGAGCCGATCCGCGATTATGTCGCCCAGCACGATCTCGAGCTCGAAACCTATCCGGGCCCGGAAGCCCAGGTCGCCGCGCTTGCCGACGACATTGCCTACAACAACCACGATATCGACGATGGTCTGCGCGCCGAGCTCTTCACCCTCGACGATCTGCGCGAGCTGCCGCTCGCCGGCCCGACCCTGGAGCGCGTCGAGGCCGCGTATCCGGGGCTTGAGGAGCCGCGCGTCATCCACGAGACGGTGCGGCGGCTGATTGATCACATGGTCCGCGACCTGTTGGGCGAGACCGAGTCCCGGCTCGCCGCCGCGTCGCCCGGCTCGGCGGCCGATATCCGTGGCCTCGGCAAGCCGGTCGTTGCCTTCTCGCCGGAGATGATTTCCCACGACAAAGCCTTGCGCCGCTTCCTGGGCGAACGCATGTATCGGCATCACACGGTTCAACACATGACGGCCACGGCAACGCGCGTGGTGAGCGACCTCTTCGCGGCCCTGACGAATGATCCGGGATTGATGCCCGAAGAATGGCGCGTTCGCGCGCAGGGGCGCGATGCGGCCCGTCTCGCCCGGTTGGTCGCCGACTATATCGCCGGCATGACCGATTCCTTCGCGCTCAGCGAGCACCAAAGATTATTCGAGCCGCACGCGGCACAAACCGGAATTGCAGCCATATGAATCTGTTTCGTGCCTTTCGCGACGTCATCACGGAAAAACTGGCGGAGATGACGGAGGAGGGCGTCCTCCCGGACGGCCTCGATCTCGGTCGGGTCGCGGTGGAGCCGCCGCGCGACCCCTCGCACGGCGACGTTTCGACGAATGCCGCCATGGTGCTGGCAAAGCCGGCGGGCCAGAAGCCGCGGGATCTCGCGAGCGTTCTGTGCGAGCGGCTCGCCGCGCTCGACGATGTCGAGGCGGCCGAGGTCGCCGGTCCCGGTTTCGTCAACCTTCGCCTTGGCCCCGCCTTCTGGCGCGCGCGGCTGATCGACGCGTTGCAAGCAGGTGCCGATTACGGCCGCTCGACCATCGGCGACGGCGAAAAGGTCAACGTCGAATACGTCTCGGCCAATCCGACCGGCCCGCTCCATGCCGGCCACGGGCGCGGGGCCGTGGTGGGCGATGCTTTGGCGTCTCTGTTGGAAGCGGCCGGCTACGAGGTGGCGCGCGAGTACTACATCAACGACGCCGGCGCGCAGGTCGACGCTTTGGCGCGCTCGGTTCACCACCGCTACCGCGAAGCGCTCGGCGCGGAGGTCGGCGAGATGGCCGAGGGAATGTATCCGGGCGAATATCTCATTCCCGCCGGCAAGGCGCTCGCCGAGCGCGATGGCGAGAAATGGCTGCAGGCGCCGGAGGACGACTGGCTGGAGCCGATCCGCGCTTTTTCAATCGACGCGATGATGGACATGATCCGCGACGACCTCAAAGCCGTCGGCATCGAGCACGACATTTTCACCTCGGAACGAAAGCTGGTCGAGGCCGGCGCGGTCGACGCGGCGCTCGACGATCTCGCCTCGCGCGACCTCGTCTATGTCGGTACCCTCGAGCCGCCCAAGGGCAAGACGCCCGAGGACTGGGAGCCGCGGCCGCAGACGCTTTTCCGCGCCACCCAGTTCGGCGACGATACCGACCGGCCGCTCAAGAAGTCCGACGACAGCTGGACCTATTTCGCCACCGACATCGCCTATCACCGCGACAAGTTCGAGCGCGGCTTCGCCAACATGATCGACGTCTGGGGCGCCGATCACGGCGGCTACGTCAAGCGCATGAAGGCGGCGGTGGAGGCGATCAGCCAGAGCAAGGGCGCGCTCGACGTCAAGCTCTGCCAGATGGTCAACCTGACCGAGCGCGGCCAGCCGGTTCGCATGTCGAAGCGCGCCGGGACCTTCGTCACCCTGCGCGACGTCATTGACAAGGTCGGCAAGGATGTCATCCGCTTCATCATGCTCACGCGCAAGAACGACGCGCAGCTCGATTTCGATTTCGCCAAGGTCACCGAGCAGTCAAAGGACAATCCGGTCTTCTATGTGCAATACGCGCACGCCCGGGTCTGCTCCGTCTTCCGCAACGTCGCCGAAGCGATGCCCGATCTCGATACCGGCGAGGATGCCCTGCGGGCAGCATCCCTGGACCTGCTGAGCGATGATGCGGAATTCGATCTGATCAAACGGCTGGCGAACTGGCCGGCGGTCGTCGAGGGCGCGGCGCTTGCACATGAGCCCCATCGAATTGCATACTACATGTATGACTTGGCGAGCGCCTTCCACACAATATGGACACGCGGCCGCGACGAGCCGGCATTGCGCTTCATCGAGGCGAGTAAGCCCGAGCGCACGCTTGCACGTCTCGCGCTCATTCGTGGAATCCAGATTGTGATTGCGTCGGGGCTGACCATATTCGGTGTGACACCGGTGGAGGAAATGCGCTGATGGCTTACGCGGCGGTCACACCGCGTCCCGCACTCAACACATGGTCGCCCTGGCTTTATGGCGGGCTGAAGACACTCTCGGTCTTGGTGGCATTCGGCGGGCTGACCGGGCTCGTCTGGTACAGCTACGCCGAAGGCGCCGCCCACAGCGGCAAACGCATCGTCCCGCTGATCAAGGCCACAGCGGGCCCGTTGAAGACCCGGCCGGCCGAGCCCGGCGGCGTTCGCGTTCCCGACAAGGACAAGCGCATCTATGAGCGCATCGCGCCCGAACGGAAGCGCAAGCTGGCGCACAACGTCGAGCGCTTGATCCCGCGCCCCGCGCCGGTCTCGCTTACCCCCAAGGCCAAGCAAGGTGCAGCGTCGAAGAGCAAGGCGAAGACGCCCACCGCTGCGGTCCCCAAGATCAAGGGCGGACCGGCGCATGTGCGCGTCGGCAAAGGCAACAAGCGCGGTGTTGCCGGGCGCCATGTAGCCTCCAAGGCGAAGTCCGGCTCCGGTCCCAGCCCGGCGCTCGCAAACGCCGCCTTCCGCGTCCAGATCGCAGCCTATCCGACGCCGCAAATGGCCGCGCGCCGCTGGAAGCGCCTGGTCGGCAGACACAAGGACCTAGTCGGCAAGTTCGACTGGTATGTCGAAAAGGTCGACCGCACCAATGGGCGCAAGCCGCTCTTCCGCCTGCAGATCGGGCCACTCAAGAACCGCAAGGCCGCCAAGGATCTGTGCGCCAAGCTGGGCAAGCGCAAGGTGAGCTGCTTTTTTGTCAGGGGATGACCGGCCGATTTCCAAGGCAGTGATATTCGGCCTCGCGGGTCTTTCGGTCAGCGACGATGAACGCCGCTTCTTTGCCGATGCCGATCCCTTCGGCTTCATCCTCTTCGCACGTAATTGCGATACCCCCGAACAGATCCGCGCGCTCGTTGCGGATCTTCGTGAAATCATCGGCCGCCCCGATGCGCCTGTGCTGATCGACCAGGAGGGCGGCCGGGTCGCCCGGCTGCGTCCGCCCCATTGGCGCGAGGCGCCGCCGGCTGCCGTGTTCGGCGCCTTGGCGGCCCAAAACGACGAGGCCGCCGTGGAGGCCACGCGCCTCAACGCCCAACTGATCGGCGGAGAGCTTGCGGCGTTAGGCATCGACGTCGATTGCGCCCCGGTGCTCGACATTCCCGCACCCGGCAGCCACGAGATCGTCGGCGACCGCGCCTTCGGCGACGCACCCGCGCTTGTCGCCCGGCTCGGGCGGGCCGCGGTCGAGGGGTTCCTGGCCGCCGGCGTCATTCCAGTGATCAAGCACATACCGGGTCACGGCCGCGCCAAGGTCGACAGCCATCATGACCTTCCGGTGGTCGAGGTCTACGAGGCGATCGATCCCGACAATCCGGCGACGACCTCGAAGGCTGCCATTACGGACATCATCCGAGGCGAGATCGGCTTCGACGGCGTGCTCGTCTCCGACGATCTCAGCATGAAGGCGCTCAGCGGATCGCTCGGCGAGCGCGCGGCGGCGGCGCTTGCGGCAGGATGTGACATAGCGCTTCACTGCAACGGCGAGATGGACGAGATGCGCGCCGTCGCCGAAACCGCGTCGCCGTTGAGCACGGAAGCGATCGCGAGGACCGCGCGGGCCCGCGCACAAATCTCCGCAGAGCACTCCCTCGCCGAACACGTTGACGTTGCCGCACTAACGGCGCAGCTTCGCGCATTGTTGGACGCGGCCTAGATCGGGACCCATCGTTGGACACGCTGCCCTACATAACAACGATCCTGGTGATGGCGGTTCCGATCATCATCGCGATCACGTTTCACGAGGCCGCCCACGGCTTCGTCGCCTGGCGCCTCGGCGACGACACCGCTTACCGGATGGGCCGGGTGACGTTCAATCCGTTGAAGCACGTCGACGCCTTCGGGACCATCCTGCTGCCGGCGATCCTGTGGCTCAGCAAGGCGCCGTTTCTGTTCGGATACGCAAAGCCGGTTCCCGTCGATTTCTCCCGCCTCAACAGGCCGCGCCGCGACATGGTGCTGGTGGCGGCGGCCGGGCCGGGCATCAATCTCGTGCTGGCGATTATTTCGGGCGCCTTGCTCCACCTCGTCAATCTGCTGAGCGGCGACATCAACACCATTCTGTCCGTGGGTCTCAGAGGGTCGATCTTCATCAACGTCCTGCTGGCGGTCTTCAATATGCTGCCGATCCCGCCGCTCGACGGCGGCCGGGTCGCGGTGGGGCTGTTGCCCGAGGGCGCCGCGCGCCAGCTCGCGCGGCTGGAGCCTTTGGGCATTCCGATTCTGATCGTGGTATTGTTCATAGCACCCCTCGCCGCGGCGCAGTTCGGCATGAGCTTCACGCCCTTTCGATCGATTGTCATGCCTATCGTTCAATTCGTTATCGACATAATCGCGACGGTCACCGGCACGGGAGCGATCATGCGATGAGCGACGACACGCCATTCGAGATGGACGAGAGCCCGGGCGCGCAATCGGGCGAAGCCCTCATCCTCGACCTCGACGGGTTTGAAGGACCGCTCGATCTGTTGCTCTCGCTGGCGCGCGACCAGAAGGTCGACCTGTCGCAGATCTCGATCCTGCAGCTCGCCGACCAGTATCTGAATTTCGTCCACCGCGCCCGCACGCTGATGATCGAGATCGCGGCGGATTATCTCGTGATGGCGGCGTGGCTCGCTTACCTCAAGTCGCGCCTGCTGCTGCCGCAGCCCAAGGACGACGAGGAGCCGAGCGGCGCGGAGATGGCCGCTGCCCTGGCCTTCCAGCTGCAACGTTTGGAATCGATGCGCAACGCCGGCAAGGCGCTATTCGGCCGGCCCCAGCTTGGCCGCGATTTCTTCCTGCGCGGCGAGCCGGAGACCGTCGAGCTCATCAAACGACATATATATGACGTGTCGTTGTTCGAGCTGCTGAAGGCCTATGGCGATCAGAAACAGCGGGGCAGCGCCCGCACGCTGAACATCGCGCCACTCGACCTCTATTCGGTCGACGATGCGATCCAACGTCTGCGCACCCTGCTTGGAAAAGTGCCGGATTGGCAAACCCTGCAGAGTTTCCTGCCCGACAGTTTGCAATCGGAGCTCGGTCGGCGTTCGGCGGTCGCCTCGACCTTCGCGGCAAGTCTCGAGCTGGCCAAGGCCGGCAAAATCAAAATCCGCCAGGACCAGACCTTCGGTCCCATCTACCTGCGCGGTGAGCGCGAGGAAACATGAGCGAACCCAAAGTCTCCGAAGCCAAAGTTTCTGAAATACGCGACGAAGAGCCCATCGTCGGCGAGCCCCAAGAAGACGAAGCGCAAGTCGAGGAGTCTCAAGTCGACGAAGCTCCGGCGCCGCAGCCCTTCGATCCCGAACACCTGCGGATTGTCGAGGCGCTGCTGTTCGCGAGCTCCACACCCGTGCGCGAAGCCGCAATCGCGGTTCACCTGCCAGGCGACGTGGAGGTGCGGCCCGTCATGAACGAGATAAAGGCGCAATACGTCGAGCGGGGCGTCAATCTCGTCCGGGTCGGCGAGGGCTGGGCCTTCCGCACCGCAGCCGATCTTTCCGGCAAGCTCAAGATCGAGCAGGAGGTGCCGCGCAGGCTTTCGCGCGCCGCCGTCGAAACGCTCGCGGTCATCGCCTATCACCAGCCCATCACCCGCGCCGAGATCGAAGAGGTGCGCGGTGTCACGCAGAGCCGCGGTACCCTCGACGTGCTCCTCGAGGCGGGCTGGATCAAGCCCGGGCGGCGGCGGCAGACGCCCGGCCGCCCGGTGACCTGGCACACCACGACCGAATTCCTCGATCATTTCGGGCTGGAAAACCTCAAGGACCTGCCCGGCATCGAGGAGCTGAAGGCCGCAGGGCTGCTCGACACGCGCCCCGCATCCCAGGCCTTCCGTGGCGAAGACATGCAGGAGCTGCTCGACGAAGCGGACGAGGCCGACGAGGCCGAAACCGACCAGGACATCGAGGAGGAGCTCGGCATCGACTACGACGAGCCCGATAACCTCGTCGATCTCTCAGAAAGCTTCCGCAAGCAGGGCAAGGGCAGGGAGGACTAGCGCCGTCCCGGCCAACCTCATCTTGCCGCGCCACTTTGTCGCTGAGAATCGTTCGCAATACTCTAAGCGCCTGATTATATTGGGAACGTTGCGGGGGCGGCCCCAGCGTTGGGCCGGCGGATCGCATCGGCACGCGAACGGCGGACGGTGGGGCGGATCAGATCGTGACCTCTGAAGCGCGAATATCGATGGGCGTCCCGCGCCCGCGCGGCGCCCCGTCGGGCGGCATCTGGACCCCGCTCGCCCTGATCGTTGCGGCCTTGATCAGCCTGCCGGTTCTGGTCGTGACCGCCAATCTTGTCACGCCGACCGGCGAGATCTGGCGGCATCTGGCGGCGACGGTGCTGCCGAGCTATGTCGAGAACTCGCTTTGGATCATGGTCGGCGTGGGCGTGGGCGTGCTCGCAATCGGCGTCAGCTCGGCCTGGCTCGTCGCCATGTGCGATTTCCCGGGACGACGCGTCTTCGAATGGGCGCTCCTGCTGCCTTTCGCCGTGCCGGCCTACGTGATCGCCTATACCTACACAGGCTTGCTCGACGTCTCAGGGCCGGTGCACCTCTGGCTGCGCGGCGTGCTGGGGGCGAGCGGCCCCCTCAGCTGGTATCCCGATATTCGCAGCCTTCCGGGCGCGATCGTGCTGATGTCGCTCGTCTTCTATCCATACGTCTACATGCTGGCGCGCACGGCCTTCCTCGAGCAGTCGCATGCCGCGATCGAGGTCAGCCGCACGCTCGGCTGCGGTCCCTGGCGGTCCTTCGGGGTGATCAGCCTGCCGCTGGCTCGCCCCGCGATCGCAGGCGGCCTCGCTTTGGCGCTGATGGAGGCGCTGAACGATTTCGGCACCGTCCAGTTCTTCGGCGTCGATACCTTCACGACAGGCATCTACCGGACCTGGCTCGGTCTCGGCCAGCGGCCGGCGGCGGCGCAGCTCGCGGCGCTGCTGATGCTGTTCATATTCGCGCTTGTCATTCTTGAGCGCTGGTCGCGCGGCGCGCGGCGTTACCAGAATGCCGGCGCGCGCTTTCAGGCGCTGCCGCGCTACCATCTGCGCTCGGGCAAGGCGGCGCTCGCCTGCCTCGTCTGCGCGGCGCCCGTGGCGCTTGGATTTCTGATCCCCGCCGTGGCGCTCGGCATCTGGGCCGCCGGCACTGCGGCCGAGACGGTCAATGCGCGCTTCCTCACCATGGCGACGAACAGCTTTCTCGTGGCGACGATCACCGCGATCCTGGCCGTCGTGCTGGCCGCCACCCTGGCCTATGGGCTCCGCATCCGGCAGACGGCCACGATGACCGCGGCGGCGCGGGTCGCCGGCCTCGGCTATGCGATCCCCGGCTCGGTCATCGCGGTCGGCGTGCTGATCCCCTTCGCCTTCGTCGACAATACGGTCGATGCCTGGATGCGCGCGCAATTCGGTCTGTCCACGGGCCTTTTCCTGAGCGGCACCTTGGTGGCCCTCGTTTTCGCCTATCTGGTTCGGTTTCTGGCGATCTCGCTCAACACGGTGGAGGCCGGTTTCGGCCGCATCACGCCGCGCATGGACGACGCCGCCCGCTCACTGGGCCAGTCGCGCAGCGGCGTCTTGCGGCGGGTGCTGGCGCCGCTGATGCGGGGCAGCCTGCTCACCGCCGGTCTGCTCGTCTTCGTCGACGTGATGAAGGAGCTGCCGGCCACATTGCTGGTCCGGCCCTTCAACTTCGACACGCTCGCTACCCACGCCTACGAGTACGCCTCCGACGAGCTGCTGGTCGAAGCCTCTAGCGCCTCGCTTGCCATCGTCGTGGTCGGGATCGTGCCGGTCATCCTGCTCAGCCGCGCGATCGCCCGCTCGCGCGCGGGACAATCCGATGGGCCGGTCACGTGACCGCGCTGGCCCTCGAACATGTAAGCCATGCCTTTGGCCGCAACGTCGTCGTCGACGATTTCGGGCTCACCGTCGAGGCGGGTGAGATCGTCTGCCTGGTCGGCCCGTCGGGATGCGGCAAGACCACGGTGCTCCGCATTGCCGCCGGCCTCGAGCCCTTGCAAAGCGGCCATATCAGCATCGGCAACCGGATCGTCGCCGATGCCAACCGCAAGCTCGACGTGCCTCCGGATGAGCGCGGTCTCGGTCTGGTTTTCCAGGATTACGCGCTCTTTCCCCATCTCTCGGTCGCCGACAATATCGGCTTCGGCCTCAAAGGCATGGGCCGCGACGAGCGCCGCAAGATCGTCGCGGGCCTCCTCGATCAGCTCGACCTCGACCGCTACGAGCGGGTCTACCCGCACACCCTGTCCGGCGGCCAGCAACAGCGCGTGGCCCTGGCCCGCGCGCTCGCGCCCGGCCCCGGCGTGGTGCTGCTCGACGAGCCCTTTTCCGGCCTCGACACCACGCTGCGCGGCCAGATCCGCGACCAGACGCTGCATCTCCTGAAATCTCGCGAGGCCGCGACCCTCCTCGTCACCCACGATCCCGAGGAGGCGATGGCGCTGGGAGACCGTATCGCGCTGATGCGCGAGGGGCGGCTGGTCCAGGTCGGCACGCCGGGCGATCTCTATCTTCATCCGGTCAACGCCTTCGCCGCCGGTTTCTTCGGCGAGGTCAACCGTATTGCGGGCATCGTCCGCGAGGGCGCCGTGGCCACGCCGTTCGGCGAGATTGCCGCGACGCGGCTGCCCGAGGGCAAGGCGGTCGAGGTGCTGATCCGGCCCGAGGCGCTTCAGGTCAAGCGGATCGGGGCGGGCACCCGGCCCCACCATCCGGCGATCGTGGCGGCCGCGCGGCTCCTGGGGGAGGTCAGCATGGTCCATCTCCAGGTCGAGAGCGGGGACTGGGCCAACCGCCATTTTCACAGCCGGATGGCGGGATCTTTCCTGCCGACGGAGAATTCGGTGGTCGATGTGGCCCTGGATACCAGCCGGACCTTTGTATTTCCGGCCGCAGATACTAAGTAGTTCAAGTAAATCCGGCGCCTTTGGGCGAGCTGATTTTACCGTAATATCGCCTCGGCGTTGCGGCCCGACGGCGATTTTGCCATGATCGGCGCCAGGCAGATACAGGGCGGGCGCGCGGACGCGCTGTTCAAGGAGTTTTCCAATGGGGTTCTCAAGCTGGTGGCACTGGGTCGTCGTAGCGATCGTGGTTCTCGTATTGTTCGGCGGCGGCGGCAAGATACCGCGTCTCATGGGCGATCTTGCCAAGGGTATCCGGTCCTTCAAGACCGGCCTCAAGCCGGAGGAGGTTGGCGAGGCTGAGGAGCCCGAGGAGCCGGAGCCCGCGCCACGCGTGACCGCCGAGGCGCCCAAGAAACGTGCCGCTTCGAGCCGTTCCAAGCCCGCCGCCAAGAGCGGCGCGGCCCGGCGCAAGACCGCCAAGAGCTAGCACCGGGCCCGCGGCGCGCTGTCGCGTGCCGCCTCAATCGGACGACGCCGCGCCATGTTCGACATCGGCTGGACCGAGCTTGCGATCGTGGCCTTGATCGCCTTGCTGGTGATCGGGCCCAAAGAGCTGCCCGCCACCATGCGCATGATCGCCGGCTGGATCGGTAAGATCCGCGGCCTCGCCCGTGAGTTCCAGAGCGGGCTCGACGACATGATGCGCGAGACCGAGCTCGACAAGCTGAAGGAGCAGGCCCAGGGCGTCATGCACGGCGATCTCGACGGCATGGTCGAGAACACCATCGATCCCGACGGCAAGATCCGCGACGAGTTCGATTACGGCGCCGGCTACGAGCCCTTCAGCGACTTCGACGACCCCGAGCCCGAGCCCAAGCCTAAACCGGCGGCCAAGAAGCGAAAGACGCCTGCGAAACCGAAAACAGGCGCCGCTGCCGCCAAATCCACCAAGACCAAGTCTACGAAAACCAAAACGACCAAAGCCCCAACATCGAAGGCAAAGGCTTCTGGGGCTGCTGCCACGAAATCGCGCGCCAAGTCTGCCGCAAAATCCGCCGCCACCACATCCGCCTCAAATGGTGCCGCGAAGACGCCGGCCAAGCCGCGCGCCAAGACGGCGGCCAAGAAGACCACGGCCCCAAAGCCCGATACGTCGGGCGCTGCAGGGTCGGACAGCTAGGCCATGGCGGAGAGCGACGAGGACGTCAAGCCGTCGGGCGACGAAACGCCGGAGGACGACGCGGCCGAAGCCCAGCGCATGCCGCTGCTTGCGCATCTCATTGAGCTGCGCACGCGTCTTCTGATCAGCGTCGGCTCGCTGATCGTCGCCTTTTTCATCTGTTTTGCTTTTGCCGAGGACTTCTACGAGTTCCTCACCATCCCGCTCAAGAACGCGATGGCCGGCGCGAAGATCAGCTCCAACCGCATGATCTTCACCGGCCTGATCGAGGGCTTCTTCACCCAGGTCAAGGTTGCCTTCTTTGCCGCGCTCTGCGTCACCTTCCCGATCTTCGCGACGCAGATCTGGCGTTTCATCGCCCCCGGCCTCTACAAGAGCGAGAAGAGGGCCTTCCTGCCCTTTCTGGTCATCAGCCCGCTCCTGTTTCTTCTCGGCGCGGCGATGGTCTACTACATCCTCATGCCGCTCGCCTGGGACTTTCTCCTCGGTTTCCAGACCACGGGCAAGGAAACCGCCCTGCCGACCATTCTGGAGCCGAAGATCAGCGAATATCTGAGCCTGGTGATGAAGCTCATCTTCGCTTTTGGGCTTTGTTTTCAGATGCCGGTGCTGCTGACGCTGATGGCGCGCGCCGGGCTCGCGACCAGCGCGGGCATGAAGGCGAAACGGAAATACGCCATTGTCGGCGTCTTCGTCTTTGCCGCCGTCATCACGCCGCCCGACGTGGTCAGCCAGATCGCCCTCGCGATCCCGATGCTGGTGCTCTACGAAATCTCAATCGTCTGCGCCCGCATGGCCGAGAAGAAGCGCGCGGAGCGCGAAGCCGAGGCCGACCGCGAGGCCGGGATCGCCAGCTAACTAATTTCTCTTAACAATCTCTTTGTATGATCCGCGTGTCGACGGTGGACGCCGCCCGCGCGCGCGCCCTATAAATCGGTCCAAGCGCAAACCATAGCGCGGCGCACGATCGAGACTTCCCCCATGCATGACATCAAGTGGATTCGCGAGAACCCCGACGCCTTCGACGAAGGCTTGAGGAAACGGGGGCTCGAGCCGCAATCAGCCGCGCTCATCGCCCTCGACAAGTCGCGCCGCGAGGCTCAGACCCGCGCCCAGGAAATCCAGCAGGAACGCAACGCGCTCTCCAAGCAGATCGGTATCGCCAAGTCGAAAGGCGAGGATGCGGCCGAGCTGCTCGAAAAGGTCTCTGCCTCCAAGGCCGAAGAGGAAGCCGCCGAGAACGACGCCGATGCCCGAAAATCGGAACTCGACGCGGCGCTCGAAGGCATCCCGAACATACCGGGCGACGGCGTGCCCGAAGGCGCCGATGAAGACGCCAATATCGAGGTCGCGACCTGGGGCGAGAAGCCCGATCTTGGTTTCGCGGAGAAAGAGCATTTCGAGATCGGCGAGGCGCTCGGCGCGATGGACTTCGAGCGCGCCGCCAAGCTCTCGGGATCGCGTTTCGTCCTGTTGACCGGCCCGCTGGCGCGCCTCGAACGCGCGCTCGCGCAATTCATGCTCGATCTGCAGACGACCGAATTTGGATACAATGAGGTGAGCCCGCCGGTTTTGGTGCGCGACACGGCGCTCTACGGGACCGGACAGCTTCCGAAGTTTGGTGAGGATTTATTCCGAACCACCGAAGATCATTGGTTAATCCCCACCGCCGAAGTCCCGCTCACCAATCTTGTCGCTGGCGAGATCCTCGAGGAGGACGCGCTGCCGCTCCGCTTCACCGCGCATACGGGCTGCTTCCGGGCCGAGGCGGGGGCGGCGGGCAAGGACACGCGCGGCATGCTCCGCCAGCACCAGTTCTACAAGGTAGAGCTGGTCAGCATCGCCCATCCCGACCACTCCGACGACGAGCACGAGCGCATGACCGGCGCCGCGGAGACCGTGCTGCAACGTCTGGGTCTCCACTACCGCAAGATGGTGCTCTCCACGGGCGATATGGGCTTCTCCGCGCGCAAGACCTACGATCTGGAGGTCTGGCTGCCGGGGCAGGGCGCGTACCGCGAGATCTCGAGTTGCTCCAATTGCGGCGACTTCCAGGCCCGGCGCATGAACGCCCGCTTCCGGCCGAAGGGGGGTAAAGGCACGCGCTTCGTCCACACGCTCAACGGCTCGGGCCTCGCCGTCGGCCGCACCTTGATCGCGGTGCTGGAGAATTACCAGCGCGCGGACGGCACGGTCGCCGTGCCCGAGGCGCTCCAGCCATATATGGGCGGCATCGAGACAATTGGCCCTGGCGGTTCTGGCGGCGCCGGAGATGCATAAGAAACCGCTCGATCTCGCCCGAGCGCGCATCCTGATTTCGAACGACGACGGCATCAACGCCACCGGCCTGGAGGTCCTGGAGCGCATTGCGCGCAGCCTCAGTGACGATGTCTGGGTGGTTGCGCCCACGGCCGAGCAGAGCGGCGCCAGCCACTCGCTCACCCTGCACACGCCGCTGCGGGTACGAAAGATCGAAGAGCGGCGTTTCGCCATCGCCGGCACGCCCACCGATTGTGTGCTTTTCGCGGTTCGGCAAATTTTGGGTGACCATCCGCCCGATCTCGTATTGTCCGGTGTCAATCGCGGCGGCAATCTCGGCGACGACGTGACCTATTCGGGCACGATCGCGGCGGCGATGGAGGGCGCCCTGCTCGGCATCCGCTCGATCGCGCTCAGCCAGCAGATCGACGGGCCGCATCGCGCCAAATGGGCAACCGCCGAAGCGCATGCGCCCGAGATCATCCGCCGGGCCGTTCAGCCCGACTGGCCACCTGAAATGCTGCTCAACGTCAATTTCCCCGACGTGGACGCCGGCGCGGTCACCGGCATCGACGTCGTCCCCCAGGGCAAGCGCAAGATGGGGGTGACATTCGAGGAGCGCCGCGATCCGCGCGGATTTCCCTATTTCTGGTTCGGCCGGCAGCGCGATGAGCCCGAAGTGGACTATGAAACCGATCTGTCGGCGGTGCGCGCCGGTGCGGTCGCGGTCACGCCGCTCCATCTCGATCTCACCTATCAGAGCTTGATCGGACGCTTCCAGACGGCCTTCGATTAATCCCCTTTAACGAATTGTTAACCACGCTCGCGCCTAACTGGAGGGACGTGGATAATCCACGCGTCGCCCCCGTATTACGAGCGTGGCGACGGCCCCGGAACGGGGCTTTTGCCCACCAGAGGCAGGGGTACGATCGGGGATGACACGCACCGCCAAATCGTCCTATTTGCGTCCCGCCGCCGTTATCCTGACGGTGGCCGTTTTGGCATTGTTGTCCGCATTGATTGTGCCGCTGCCGGCCGACGCAAAGGGACGAAGCTCGGCGCGCAAGGCGCACAATTCCCGCGTTGTTACTATCGTCGTGAAGCGCGGCGACACGCTTTATCGGATCGCCCGCCGGCACAAGATCACGCGCCGGCAAATTGTTCGCATCAATGGTCTGAAGCGGCCTTACCGCCTTCGCATTGGCCAGCGTTTACGGCTGCGTGGGGCCTCGGCCTCGCGTTCGTCTCATGCCTCCCGGTCTTCTCATGCCTCCCGGTCTTCTCATGCCGCGCGCTCATCTCGTTACGTCGTCCGACGGGGCGACAGCGTGGCGCGCATCGCCAAGCGGCACCGCATCACCAGGCGCTCGCTCATCCGCGCCAATGGCTTGAAGCGGCCGTACCGATTGAAGGTCGGCCAGAAACTGTCGTTGCCCGGCCGTCATGCGTCCTCGCGCCGGGCCGCCAAGCGCCGCCGGCCGAGCCTGGAGCGGGCGCGTCCCGTCATTCGCCGCAGCAATGCGCGCTCCACCAAGGGATTAGAGGTTCGGCGGCAGGTGGCCGGCGCCATTCGTCGCGGCTCGGGCGTCGCCACGAAGCGCGCCAAGATCGGCAGGCCGCCGGCAATGAGCGGCCGCGGCTTCGCCTGGCCCCTGCGTGGCCGCATCGTCGGCCGTTTCGGTTCCTACCCGGGCGGGCTCCGCAATGACGGCGTCAATATCGCCGCGCGTGCGGGCAGCCTGGTCCGCGCCGCCGAAAACGGCGTCGTTGCCTATGCCGGCTCCGGCGTCGAGGGCTTCGGCGAGCTTCTGCTGATCAAGCATTCCGGCGGCTGGATCACCGCCTATGCGCACAATGAGCGCTTTCTCGTGCGCCGCGGCCAGCGTGTCCGCCGCGGCCAGCCGATCGCCAAGGTCGGCAGCACCGGCGCCGTCATTCGCCCGCAGCTGCATTTCGAGATCCGCAAGCGCAAGCGCCCGATCAACCCGCTCTCCAAGCTGCCGAGCCGCGTCGCAAGTCGCTAGAATTTTCTCCGACGGCCGCCCTCCTGCTTCGACACGCTCAGCATGAGGGCTCTCAATGGAAAACAGAATTCCCCTCACCAGGCCTCATCCTGAGCCTGTCGAAGGATGCGGCCGGAAACGCTAGGTGCGTTCAGTCAATCCGTGTGCCGGTTCGCCCCGCCAGATCCTGAATGAACTGCCAGGCGACACGTCCCGACCGCGCGCCGCGCTCGATCGACCATTCATTCGCCCGCGCGTGCAGCTGATCGGCATCGATTGTGATGCCCAGATGCGCGGCGTAACCTTCCACGATCGCGAAATACGTGTCCTGATCGCAGGCATGAAAGCCGAGCCAAAGACCGAACCGGTCCGATAGCGAAACCTTCTCCTCGACCGACTCTGCCGGATTGATCGCGGTCGAGCGCTCGTTCTCGATCATCTCGCGCGGCATCAGATGCCGCCTATTCGAGGTCGCATAGAAGGCGACGTTCTTGGGCCGGCCCTCGATGCCGCCTTCGAGCACGGCTTTCAGCGACTTGTAGCTCGCATCCTGTCCGTCGAAGGACAGATCGTCGCAGAACAGGATGAAACGGCGGTCGGACTCGCGAAGCCGCGCCAGCAGGCGGGGCAGGGAGGGAATGTCCTCGCGGTGGATCTCGACCAGCACCAGCGGCGATTTCGCCGTCTCATTGACCGCCGCGTGGACCGCCTTGACGAGCGAGCTCTTGCCCATGCCGCGGGCGCCCCAGAGGAGGGCGTTGTTGGCGGGCAGGTCCTCGGCGAAGCGCTTGGTATTCTCCAGCAATGTCTCGCGCTGCCGGTCGACGCCCTTCAGCAGCGTGATCGCCACCCGGTTTACCGCCGGAACCGGCTCCAGCCGGTCGGTCTCGGCCTGCCAGACATAGGCGTCCGCCTCATCCGTCAGGCCGACATCGCCGCCCACGGGCGGTGCCTGGCGCTCCAGCGCATTGGCGATCCGTTCCAGCAGGCTGCCCAGCCGCTTTTCGTCCATGGCGCCGTCGCTCCGATGCGTGTCTCTACGCGTCTCTATAGGCCTTGGGGGCGGCGCGACCCTAATCACAGCGCAACGGCCGGTCAATCACCGCCGCCAGGACAAGGCCCCGGGTCAAGGCTTTGGTATTGCGGCCGATTGGCGAAGCGCGGTCCCCTTCGCGCTTGCACTTGGGGCGAGGCTCCTTATAGTCCGCCGGGTCTTGCCTTTGTGGCAATAGGAGTTTTCCCATGTTTGTTTCCGAAGCGCTCGCCCAATCTGCTGGCGGGGGCGGCGCCGGTGGGTTCGGCGGCCTCGGCGGTCTGCTGCCGATCGTTCTGATCTTCGTCGTCTTCTGGTTCCTGCTGATCCGCCCGCAGCAAAAGCGGATGAAGGAGCACAAGGCGATGATCGCGGCGCTCAAGCGCGGCGACAAGGTTGTGACCGGCGGCGGCATCATCGGCACGGTAACCAAGGTGATCGACGACGCGGAAGTTCAGGTCGAGATCGCCAAGGACGTCCGGGTCCGGGTGAGCCGCGCCTCGATCCAGGCCGTGACCGGCAAGCCGCAGCCTGCGGATTCGGCGTCGAGCGGTGGCGACGAGCCGAAGAAGCCTGGCGGCTTCGGTGGACTCGGCGGTCTCGGCGGATTGTTCGGCAAAAAATAGGGGTGTCATTTTCCGCGCGATGGCACTCTAAACCACCGGGCCGCTCGGAATTGTATCCCTGGTCCTTGGGTTTGCGCGCGCGAAACCCCAAGTATCCCCAAGTGTCGATGTTCCAAGCAACGCAGCGCCCGTGACGTGAAGTTGGTAACGACCCGACTATGGAGACAATAGGGCCGGCGAAGCGCTAGACCGGCGACGACAGCACGATGGTCCATTTTCCCCGCTGGCAAATTGTTCTGATCCTTCTCGCCTGCGTGCTTGGCCTCGGCTTTGCGGCGCCGAACGTGTTTTCCGAAAAGCAGGTCGCCTCGATCCCGACCTGGCTGCCCCACAAGAAGATCAATCTCGGCCTTGATCTCCGCGGCGGCTCGCATCTGCTGCTCAAGGTCGATGTGAACAGTGTCTTTCGCGAGCACGTCGCTTCGGTCGCCGACTCGGTCCGCGGCGAGTTGCGCAGCGCGCGCATTCGCTTCGCCGGCCTGCGGGTCGAGGGCAAGGGCGTGCGGTTCCGTGTGCGCGACCTCGCCGACCTCGAAAAGGCCCGCGAAAAGCTGAGAAGCACGGTCGGCAGCGCCACCACCGGCAGCCTGCTGAGCGGCGGCGGCCGCGAGGTCACGATCGATGCGGGCGCCGACGGTGTGTTCCGCGTCACGCTCACCGATCAGGCCATTCGTGCGCGCCAGGACCAGGCGATCGAACAGTCGATCGAGGTGGTGCGGCGGCGCGTCGACGAGCTCGGCACACTCGAGCCGATCATCCAGCGCCAGGGCGACGACCGCATTCTGCTCCAGGTCCCCGGCCTGGAAGACCCCGAGCGCCTCAAGCGCATCCTCGGCAAGACGGCGAAGATGACCTTCCACCTCGTCGATCAGTCCGAGGTGCCGAGGAAGGGCATGCGCCCTCCGCCGGGCACGATGCTGCTGCCCGGGGATCAGGATGAAAACCAGCTTTACCTGATCAAGAAGCGGATCGAGGTCGGCGGCGAGGATCTGGTCGACGCCCAGCCGACCCTGCAGGACGGCCAGGCGGTCGTTTCCTTCCGCTTCAACAGCCGCGGCGCGCGGCGCTTCGGCAACACGACGCGGCGCAATGTCGGCAAGCCCTTCGCCATCGTCCTCGACGGCAAGGTCATCAGCGCGCCGGTGATCCGCGAGCCGATCCTGGGCGGCGCGGGGATCATCAGCGGCGGCTTCAATACGAAAACCGCCGGCGATCTGGCGCTCCTGCTGCGAGCAGGCGCGCTGCCCGCGCCGCTCGAGCCCTTGGAAGAGCGTACGGTGGGCGCCAGCCTCGGCAACGACTCGATCCGGCAGGGCGAGTTTGCGAGCATTATCGGCCTGGTTCTTGTGATCGTTTTCATGGCCGGGGCCTATGGGCGTTTCGGCCTCATGGCGAATGTTGCGCTGACGGCGAACATGGTGCTGCTCTTGGGTTCCTTGTCGCTGCTTCAGGCGACGCTGACCTTGCCCGGTATCGCTGGAATTGTGCTCACCATTGGCATGGCGGTTGACGCCAATGTGCTCATATTCGAACGCATTCGCGAGGAGGTGCGGTCCGGCCGCACGCCCATATCGGCGATCGATGCGGGCTACCGGCGTGCGATCACGACGATCATCGACTCCAATCTCACGACCTTCATCGCCGCGCTGATGCTGTTCTTCTTCGGCTCGGGCCCGATCAAGGGGTTCGCCGTCACCCTGTCGATCGGCCTCGCCACCTCGATGTTCTCCGCGATCATGATCACGCGCCTGATGATCTCGTTCTGGCTGCGCCGCAAGCGGCCGGCAGCCCTGCCAATTTGAGGTCGCGCCATGGCTCTGAAGATCGTTCCCGACAACATCAACCTGGCCTTCGTCAGGCACCGCAAGATCTACTTTGCGCTCTCGGCCGTGCTGTTCACTGCCGCCGTCGCGTCGACCTTCCTGCAGGGCCTCAATTTCGGCATCGACTTCAAGGGCGGTATCCTCATCGAGGCACGGAACAAGACCGGACCCGCCGACATCGGGGCGATGCGCGCCCAGCTCAACGCGCTGGGCCTCGGCGAGGTGTCGCTCCAGACCTTCGGCGAGCCGAACGACGTGTTGATCCGCGTCGAAAAGCAGCCGGGCGGCGAAAAGGCGCAGACCCAGGCGATCCGGCGGATCAAGGACGTGTTTTCCTTCCTCGCTACGGCCAACGAGGTTGAGCCCAAATTCACCCGCGGCCAGCCCATGGTGCTGAAGGGCAAGCTTAACCGTCCCGGCACCACGGTCGCGACGATAGAAGAGCGCATTGCCAAGCTGTCGCTCAGTGGCGTCACCGTGAGCCGCGATGCCGCATCCGGAACCGTCCAGATCGTTCTGCCGCCGCAATATTCGAGCAGCGACACCGAGAACGAAGCGATCGACAAGCAGAATGCGGCGCTGACCAAGATCCGTGACGCGCTTTCGATCGTGACCTACCGGCGTACCGAATTCGTCGGCCCGCAGGTGGGCAAGGAGCTCATCATGTCGGGCGTCTGGGCCGTGGTGCTCGCGCTCTTCGGTATTCTGCTCTACGTCTGGTTCCGCTTCGAGTGGCAGTTCAGCGTGGCCGCGATCCTGGCGCTGACCCACGATATTCTGCTCACCCTCGGCTTCTTCGCCGAGCTCGAGCTCGAATTCAACCTGGCCACCGTGGCAGCGGTGCTGACCATTGCCGGCTATTCGATCAACGACACCGTCGTCGTCTTCGACCGCGTGCGCGAGAACTTGCGCAAATACAAGAAGATGCCGCTGCCCGAGCTGATGAACAAAAGCATCAACGAGACGCTGTCGCGGACCGTGCTCACCAGCGTGACGACGCTGCTTGCGGTGTTGGCGCTGGTCATCCTGGGCGGCCAGGTGATCCGTGATTTCAGCCTCGCCCTCGTCTGGGGCGTCATCATCGGCACATATTCCTCGATCTGCCTCGCGGTGCCCATCCTGCTCTACTTCAATATCCGGCGCGACACCTTCGCGGAGACGGCGCCCGAGACCGAGGGCAGGGCTCCTGCCGAGTAACGGCCCCGGCGAGCCGGCGGTGCCGGGGCGGCAAGACCGCCCGCGTCTTGAATCCTACGGTGATGGCGGGTTTCGCATCAGCGGCGTGCGCCATGTCGGCTCCGTGATCGTGCTGCCGGAGACGACGATCCCCTGGGACGTGAGCGACCCAGCGGATCTCGGGATTGGCAGCCTTGCCCCCGTACTAGACTGCGAGCCGCGCGTGGAAATCCTGCTGTTCGGCAGCGGCCGCGACTTGCGTCCGATCGATGAGGGGATTCGGGCGGCCCTTAGCGATGCCGGTATCGCGGTCGAACCAATGGATACCGGGGCCGCGTGCCGAACCTACAGCGTCCTTGCGGCCGAGGACCGCCGGGTCGCCGCCGCGCTGATCGCGGTCGACTGACCGGGGTCGATATTCCGCGCACAAAAGAAACGGGGCCCGACTGGGCCCCGTTCCGCACTTCGCAACATCTGTCGTCAGGTTTGCCCCGGGATCAGCCGAACCCGCCATTCTGGGCTGACACCATGCAATAGAGCATCGGGAAGGACAGCAGCGTGTTGGTGCGCGAGAACAACATCGCCGTGCGCCCAGCCTTGGCCTTCTCATCCGCGCTGGCCTCGACCATGCCGAGCGCCTTCTTCTGCGCCGGCCAGATCACGAACCAGACGTTGAACCACATGATCGCGCCGAGCCACATGCCGATGCCGATCGCGGTATGGGCGACGAGCTTGCTGCCGATGCCGATCGTGATCGCCTCGACGATGTACTGGTTGAGCGCTGCCAGGATCAGGCCGGTGACGATCGTCGCCATGGCGCCCCAGCGGAACCAGAACAGCACCGCCGGCGCGATATGTTTGCCGATCGCCGGTTTCAGCTCGTCGGGGATCTTGGGCATGGTCGGGATCTGCACGAAATTCAGATACCAGAGCAGCCCGATCCACATGACGCCGCTGATAACGTGCAGCCAGCGGAACAGGAACTGCAGCCAGGTGTGACCGCCAAATTCCGGGAAGCCGTACAAGGCCCCCAAGATGATGACAATGATGACCAGGAGCACCAGCCCCGCGATCACCGTGTTGCGCAAATTGCTTAATATGGCTGCCATGTCGTCATCCCTCCCTTGGCAGGTTCACGTAGGTGCGTGCCGTCAGGCCGCAAAGCGACCGTGGCATGCTATCCGGTGGTTCTTTCCCCTCGCCCGGACTATTTGTCACCTTAGTCCGATGATGAGTTTCCCCCAATCCACTCACGGATCAATGGTAGGGCGCGCAGGCTCCAAAGTGAAGTACCGCCGTAGTCATTTCCCACCGCTCGATACCGGCATTCGCATATTGCATGGCGGGCGATGCAACTGAGCTACAGCGCCTCGCAGGTTCGCCGCGACGACAACGACCGCTATCTGACGGCACTCCATGCCCCGGCCGACCGGCGCGAAGCGCTGTTCGCGCTCTATGCCTTCAATATCGAGATCGCCAAGACCCGCGAGACCGTCTCAGAGCCGATGATCGGCCAGATCCGCCTGCAATGGTGGCGCGAGGCGATCGACGAGGCCTATGCCGGAAAGGTTCGCGATCATGCGGTGCTGCACCCGCTTGCCGCTGCGATCGAGGCGTATGACCTCTCCCGCGGCCACTTCGATGCCTTGATCGATGCCCGCGAATTCGATCTGACCGACGAGCCGCCGCAGACCTTGGATGCTCTGGTCGGGTATGCGCGGCAATCCTCCTCGACGCTGATGCACCTGGCGCTCGAGATCCTCGGGGCACGCAACGGTGCGGCCCACGACGCAGCGGAACCCATCGGGATCGCCTGGGGCCTGACCGGCTTGCTGCGCGCGGCCGCCTTTCACGCCCGGGCGAAGCGGCAGTACCTGCCCGAGGTGTTGATGCGAGAGGCTGGCGCCGATCATGCCGACTTGTTCGATCTGCGCGGCAGCCCGGCTTTGGCCGCCGTCGCGCGGGAGATAGCCGAGGAGGCGCGCCGCCAGCTGTCCGCCGGCCGGGCGCATCATCGCGATGTCCCTCGCGCCGCGATTCCGGCCTTGCTGCCAGCGGTGCTGGCGGATCTTTATCTGAAGGGCCTGACACAGCAGGGCCACGATCTCTTTGCCGGCCCTGTCGAGATCAGCCAGCCGCGACGGCAAATCCGCCTGCTGAGGTCGGCGCTTTTCCGCCGTTACTGACGGAGCGCCTATTCCGCCGCCGCAGCTCGGCCGGCGTCGAGCCAGGCCGCGAGATCGCCGAGCGCCCGCTTGGCCATGGCGGGCTTGCGCTCCTTCTTGCGCATCCGGCCTTCGAGCGGCGGGAACAGGCCGAAATTGACGTTCATCGGCTGGAACGTCTCGGCCGCGGCGCCGCCGGTGATGTGCCCGATCAAGGCGCCCAGCGCCGTCGTTGCCGGTGGGACCGACAGGACCTCTCCATGCGCCTCCGCTGCCGCGAAGCGGCCGGCCAGCAACCCCACCGCAGCGCTCTCGACATAGCCCTCGACGCCGGTGATCTGGCCGGCAAAGCGCAGGCGCGGTAATGACTTAAGCCGCAATGTCCCGTCGAGCAGACGCGGGCTGTTGAGGAAGGTGTTGCGGTGCAGACCGCCGAGCCGCGCGAAGCTCGCATCCTGCAGGCCGGGGATCATGCGAAAGATCCGGGTCTGCTCGCCGTGCTTCAGCTTGGTCTGGAAGCCCACCATGTTCCACAGCGTGCCCAGCGCATTGTCCTGGCGAAGCTGGACCACCGCGTATGGCCGCGCGCCGGTCCGCGGATCGGTGAGCCCGACCGGCTTCATCGGCCCGAATCGCAAGGTTTCCCGCCCGCGCTCGGCCATCACCTCGATCGGCAGGCAGCCTTCGAAATAGGGCGTGCTGCGCTCCCACTCCTTGAACGCGGTTTTCTCACCCTCGATCAATGCATCGATGAATGCGTTGTATTGGGCCGCGTCGAGCGGGCAGTTGACGTAGTCCTTGCCGTCCCCCTTGTCGTAGCGCGACTGAAACCAGGCGGTATCGAAATCGATGCTCTCCTTGTGAACGATCGGCGCGATCGCATCGAAGAAGGCGAGGGCGTCGGTGCCGGTCAGCTCGAGGATCGCTTGCGAGAGCCCAGGCGAGGTGAGCGGCCCGGTCGCCACGATGACGCTTTCCCAATCCTCTGGCGGCAACG
>JARRKQ010000038.1:0-26344 GCA_037387885.1 Alphaproteobacteria bacterium
GCGGTCATCGCTGGCGCCGCTATCGATGTCCGCTTATGACCCATTGCGGAAACCACTCTGGGTTCGCTGCAGAATGTGGTCTTGAATCGGCGGTTACACGCTATCGGTCCGCGCGCTTTGCGACCTATCGACTAGTAGCGCCGGAGCGTGTCGCGCCCTGGCACTGATCCGATGGCAGGACAATCAGCACGTCCCCTCGCCATGGCCGGACTTGCCAATCCGACACATGGCAACTTACGTTCGACCGGCCGTTCGATAGGCGCCAATGGCGGGACGTCGGGCAGCGGTCTATCGGAAAGCATCGACAAGTTCTCCGTTCGAGCCAAACGGGATTGCCGAATATGAACGACCTGATCAGCGCGGGGACAGTGAACGGGCGCGCGCGTGCCCTGGCCGAGGCCTCCGAACAAAATACCCGCTGGAGGCGGGAAGCTTGCATCAACCTCATCCCCTCCGAACATCCCGTCTCGGACTACGTTGCGGCGCTGTGTGCGGCCGATCCGGCGGCGCGTTACAACGAACACAGGCGTCAGACGCCAGAGGGCCCGGAGGTCCGCTATTACAAGGGCACCTCCTTCATCATGGAGAAGGAGGAAGAACTTAAATCCGCGCTCTGCGCCTTCTTCGACTGCGCGCGGGCGGAGGTCCGCGTGATCTCCGGCCAGATGGCCAACGACGCGGTCTTCGATGCGCTCGTGCAATTCAGGAACCGCGCGCGAAAAGGCGAGGAGCTGGCGCGGCTTCGTCCGGTCCTCGTCCACGATCTCGTCAAGGGCGGCCATCTGTCCGCTCAGCCGATGGGCGCGCTCAAGAACTACGTCGCCACCGATCCCGAGAGCGGCAAGCCAGCGGCGCTCAACTTCCCGTCCCGCGAGGACAATCCTTATCGCATTGATGTCGAGGCGACCAAGGCGCTGATCCGCAAAGCCCCACCCCAGCTCGTCGTCTTCGGGCGCAGCGTGATCATCCACCGCGAGCCCGTCGCCGAGATCGCCACCTTCATTTACGAAGAGTTTGGCAAGGACAATCCCGACCGACCGCTCATCATGTATGATGGGGCGCATGTGCTGGGGTTGCTCGGGCCGGCCTTCCAGGATCCATGCACTGAAGGGGCCGATATCGTCACAGGCTCCACCCACAAAACCTTTTTCGGGCCGCAGCGCGGGGTCATCCTCGGCAACATTGAGCCCGGTTCGGCCTTTGACGGGCTGTGGAGGAATATCGAAACGCGGACCTTTCCAGGCCATGTGAGCAATCACCATTTGGGAACGATGCTCGGCCTGCTGGGTGCGACATACGAGATGCTGACTTTCAAAGATGCCTATCCCGCTCAAGTGGTGCGCAACGCCAAGGCCTTCGCGGCCGCGCTTCACGGGCAGGGTCTCGCGATCGAGGGCGATCCGGCGGACGGGTTCACCGAGACCCATCAGGTGCTGCTGAATGTCGGTCCCGGTAAGGGCGAATGGGCCGCCAGCTTGTTCGAGGCCAACAACATCATCACCAACCACCAGGCCCTGTTCACCGACCCGAACTTCGCCCAGGCCAGCGGGGTGCGGTTGGGCGTCCAGGAGATGACGCGTTACGGCATGAAGGATGGCGATTTTCAGCCCCTCGCGGGACTGATGGCTGAGATTATTCGCGAGGGCGAGGACCGGCCGGCCGGGCATTGGCAGGAGGCGGTAAAGGCGTTGCGGAGCCGCTTCCTCGAGATGCAGTACTGCATTTCTTGAGGCCCGGACTGTGCGCGCGGTTTTTGGAAGATGACGCTGACGCTGCAGAGGCACGCTGTTCAAACCGTCCAGTTGGGCGACACGCCCGGCATCGCCGACGGCACCCTGACGGTCGACGCCGAGGCCGTGCGGGACCACCTAATGTCCCGCGACGAGCGTCTGGCCGACATCCGGGTCGGATTGGCGTTACCCGGGGAGGCAACGCGGATCGTCTGCGTCAAGGACGTCATGCAACCGCGGCTCAAGACCGCCGGCGCGGAGCCCGGCAGCGGGACCGTGCGCGTCCTGGACAATGTCGCCGTGGTCACCTGCGGGCCGATCGTTGCCTTCCAGGAGGGCGTCATCGATATGTCGGGGCCGGGCGCCGACTACACGCCCTTTTCGCGCATGCCGTTGGTGGTGCTGGAAACCGCTGTCGGCGCGGGCGTCTCGCGGCAGGATCACGAGGAGGCGCTCCGGTCTACCGGGCTCGAGGCGGCCGCGTTCATCGCCCGAAGCTGCATCGAGGCGGAGCCCGATGCGATCGAGACGGTGGCATGGGAGACGCCCAATGCCGACCCCGATCTGCCGCGTATCGCCTATGTCTATATGGTGCTGAGCCAGGGCCTGCTGCACGATAACTACGTGCTCGGCCGCAACGCCAAGGACGGTCTGCCGATCACGGCCGATCCCCGGATCGCTTTTGAGACCGCGATCGTCTCGGGCAACTGCGTCAGCGCTTGCGACAAGAACACCACCTTTCACCACCAGAACAATCCGCTGATCGCCGAGCTCTTGCGCGGGCACGGCGCAAATTGGGATTTCGCCGGCATGGTGATCAGCAACGCATCGACGCGTCTGTCTCAGAAGCAGCGCGCCGCGGAGGCTGCGGTCAAGCTGGTAGCCGATCTGAAGGTGGACGGCGCCATCGTCAGCAAGGAGGGGTTCGGCAATCCCGACAGCGATCTGATGATGCTGGTGCGCGGTCTCGAGCAGGCCGGGATCAAGGCAAGCGCCATCACGGACGAGTTCGCAGGCATCGAGGGGGAGTCGCAGTCGCTGGCCGACGTGACGCCGGAGGCCGATGCGATCGTCTCGGTCGGCAATGCAAATGAGCGCGTCCAATTGCCCGCGATGGCGACCACCTTCGGTCCGCTTCCCGACGTCGTCCGGCTCGCCGGCGGTTATCCTTACAGTCTGCGCGAGGACGGTTCGCTCGAGGTCGAGCTGCAGGCAATCATCGGCTCCACCAACCAGCTCGGCTTCAGCCGTTTGAGCTGCCGGGAGGTGTGACGGTGCCCGGCAAGATCCGCGTGATCCACTACATCAATCAATTCTTCGGCGGCCTCGGCGGGGAAGAGAAGGGGTCGCTCGCCCCGCAATGGTTCATTGGGCCGAGGGGCCCGGGCTCTCTCATTCAGCAGCTCGCCCCCGAGATCGAGGTCGTGGGCACGATCGTCGTCGGCGACAACTACATGGCCGAGCACCTGGACGAAGGGGCCGCAAAGGTTATCGCGTTGCTCGAAACGGAGATCGCGCGCGACAAGGGACTACGGCCCAATCTGGTGATGGCGGGTCCCGCCTTCGCTGCCGGGCGCTACGGAATGTCGTGCGGGGCGGTCTGCCAGTCGGTGCAGGAGACGTTCGGCATTCCCGCGGTCACGGCGATGCATCCGGACAACCCTGCGCTCGACATCTACCGGCAGGCGCTGACCGTCGTGCGCGCCGAGGCCGACGTCATGGGCATGCGCGCGGCGCTCGAAGGCATGGTCCGCGTCGGCCGCAAGCTCGTCGCGGGCGAAGACATCGACCCCCAGACGGATGGCACCATCCCGCGCGGCCTGCGTCAGAACTACTTCGCCGAGACGACGGGCGCCGAGCGCGCGATCGAGATGCTGATGCGCAAGCTGCGTGGTGAGGAGATCGGCACCGAATATCCGATGCCCGTCTTCAGCCGCGTTCCACCGGCGGCCCCCGTTGCGGATATGGGCAGCGCGACCCTGGCGCTGGTCACCTCTGGCGGCATCGTGCCGCGCGGCAATCCCGACCGAATCGAATCGGCGAATGCCAGCAAGTACGGCGAATACTCGCTTGAAGGCCTCGACCGCCTGTCGGCGGACAGCCACCAGTCGGTGCATGGCGGATACGACACGACCTACGCGAACGAAGACCCCAACCGCGTGCTGCCCCTCGACGTCGTCCGAGACCTCGTCCGCGAGGGACGGATCGGCCGCCTCCACGAGACCTACTTCGCCACGGTCGGGAACGCGACGTCGGTCAAGCGCGCTGAGGCCTATGGCCGGGAGATCGCGGCCAAACTGGTCAATGTCGGCGTGCAGGCGGTCATCCTGACCTCGACGTGAGGCACCTGCACTCGTTGCGGCGCAACGATCGTCAAAGAACTGGAACGGGCCGGATTGCCGGCAGCGCATATCTGCTCGATCGTGCCGATCTCCAAGACCGTGGGCGCGAACCGCATCGTGCCGAGCGTGGCGATCCCGCATCCCCTGGGCGACCCTGAGAAGTCGCCCGAAGAGGAGACGCAAATCCGCCGCGGGCTGGTCGAGAAGGCTCTGACAGCGCTGGAAACGGAAATCGCCGAGCAGCGCGTCTTTGATTGAAGGAGGCTATGTGTGGGCTAGTCGCCCCGCACCTCGCGCATCGTCTTGCAGATCTCTTCGATCAGCTCGTCTTCGGTCTGCAGCTCCTCGAAGGCCATTTCGCTCTTCCAGGTATCGGCGGGGATCTCCGACTTCAGCTCGAAGATGTGATAGCTCTTCAGCCCCAGCGCGATACCGCCGAGCGCACCGGCGAAGCTGGGGTCGCCCTCCTTGAAGGTGGTCGCCATGATGCGCAGGTTCGCCGGCTCGTTGAGGCCGAACACGACCACGAGATCGTCAGTGCCGTATTTGTCGGCAAGCTTCTTTATGTCCTCCTGCTCCGCAAGCCCGGCGGCGCCAGCGGAGGTTCAGACAAAGCAGGAGGTTGCTTCGTAGACGACTTCGCCGCCCGCCGCATCGACGCATTTGCGCACGGCGAGGCCGGTGACGTCGTCGCGCTCTCCGAAGACCGCGACTTTCTTGTCTTTCAACATGCTCTCGGCTCCATTGGTCCTAGCTGCCTGCCCGTGGGTTCGCTTCCACCACGAACGACACGCCATCATATAGCTCGGTGACCCGATTAAGGAACAGGCTGGCCTTGCAGAGGAACATGGCGCGGCGCATGGCGCCATTGCGCATAGCCTGCGTGGCATGGCCCAGGAAGGGGATCGCCGATGGGATGTGGCCCTGGGTCGGGGCGAAGCCGACCATGCCGATCTTTTCGACGAAGGCCGGCATCTCCGCCTTGGCGATCTGATCGGCCAGCACGGCGATGGCGGCGATCAGGCGGTAGTTCTTGTGGACGACGTCGCCCGAGCCCGCATGCTCCATGATCTCCGGGTTGTGGAGCTCGGGCGCGTACTTGTCGACGTCGGCCATGGCAAGGCCGAGGACCTTGAGAGGCTCCAGGATGAGCTCGCGATAGACCGCCTCGTCGGAGGTGCTGGCGCCGATGCTGGCGTTGCCGATCGTACCCGGCTCCAGATGCAGGACGGGGCTCACCCCGTCGTCGGGGGTAACGAGAATGGCCATGGCGCCCAGGCAATCGTCGAGCACCGGCATGCCGTTTGCGAGAAAGGCCTGGAATTTCATGCCGAGCTTGGCGAGCGAGCCGCCCGCGACGACGGCAACGCGCTTGTAGAGCCCGGATTTCACCAGCGCACCGGCGGTGACCAGGGCCGAGGCTGGCCCGGCGCAGAAGTTCTTCACGTCCATGCCCGAGGCGCTGACGCAGCCGCACATCTCGGCGATGCTCTTGGCCATGCCGCCGGCGCCGCGCTGGTAGCGGTCGCCCGCCGCCTCCTCGCCGCAACTGATGACGAAGTCGATCTCGCCTGCTTCGATGCCTTCTCGGTGCAGCAGCCAAGTGAGCGCGATCGCGCCTGAGGCCTTGACGCTGAGGGTCTCCAGCAGCGTGGCGGCATCGAGATATTGATCCTCGCGGCCCTCGGCGCGGTTGTCGCGGCGCACGCCGCCGAGCAGCGTTTCTCCCGACCACAGAGGCAGGGCGCTGCCTTCGGCGATCTCGGCTTCGATCGTCGGCTCGGGCACGAAGTCGAAATCGGCGAAGCTCGACAACACCGGATGGTCCGCCAGGCGGGATTTGAGTGCCTCACGATGCTCGGACACGAACTCGATGAGCGGTGGGGTCAGGACGTTGGCCGCATTGAGCACCGCGTAGAAGAGGTCCTGCGGGACGATCTCGCCGAACGGGCCGGTCGGCGCCGGCTTTTCGTTTTGCTCGCCTGTCTGGCTGTACCAGGGCCGCGGGATCTCGGCGAGTTGCGCCGGCGTCAGACTACCGATGAAGGTCTGATTGGGCGGGTAGGCGAGCGCTTCGGGGAAGGATCGCAAGGCCCCCGCCAGGCGCGGCCCGACCGCAGGATCCTTCGCGATTTCGCGGTGGGGCTTCGAGCCATAAGGGACCAGATCGGGCACATGCACCAGGCATTGCGCGCAATTCCGGATGACCGGGTTGCCCCCACCCGTCGCCTCGCCAGATATCGCCATCAACCGGCCTCGCCGAAGCTCGCCAGCGCAGCGAGCGCCTCGTCGATATCGGCCGCCGTGTGGTCGGCCGAGATCTGGAAGCGGATCTCCTCGTCACCGCGCGGCACAACGGGGTAGTTGAGGCCGGTGGCGAGCACGCCCTGGTCATTCAGATGCGCAACCAGCGCCGAGGTGCGCTCGGTATCCCGGATCATGACCGGCACCACGGGGTGCTCGCCGGGGATCGCCTCCAGGCCGAGCGTCTCCAGGCCCTGTCGGAATCGTTCCGTCATCGCCCTGATATGCGCGAGCATCTCCAGTCCCGTTGGACTGTCCAGGATCTTTAGCGCGGCCGTCGCGGCAGCAGCTTCTCCCGCCGTGATCGGGTTGGAATAGACGTAGAAGGGGGAGGTCTCCCGCAAATACTCGATGAACGTCTCGCTGCCGACGACATAGCCGCCGTTCACGCCGATCGCCTTGCCGAGGGTGGCGACGAGCAGGTCCGCTGGGGTTTCGCTGCAGATCTCCTCGGTGCCGCGTCCGGTCACTCCGAACGCCCCCACGCCGTGCGAGTCGTCGACCACGACAAGGACGTTTTCGGCGAACGCCTCGTCATGCTTGCGGGCCAGGGCTGTTATCTCCTCAAGGGGCGCGTGGTCGCCGCGCATGCTGAAGACGCCGTCGGTAACCACGATCGCCCGGCGGCAGGCCCGGGCGGCTGCGCTCAGCGCGTCGTCCAGCTCGGCCATGTCGAGATGGGCGTAGACGTGCTTTTCCTTGGGCGCTGCGAGCCGCACGGCGTTGATGATGCAGTTATGGTTGAGCGCGTCGCTGATCACGGCCGTCTCGCCATCGATCAGCGGGGGCAGGATGCCCATCACGGCGGCATAGGCAGAGCTGTAGATCATCGCGTCCGGCCGGTCGTGGAAGGCAGCGAGGCGCTGCTCGAGCGCGATGTGCGGCGCCCAGGTGCCGCTGATGAAGCGCACAGCACCGGGCCCAGTTCCGTAGGTTCTGACCGCGGCCTCCTCGGCCCCCATCACCTCTGCCTGAAACGACATGCCGAGATAGCTGTTCGAGTTCATACGCAGGAACGGCTTCTCGCCGGCGCCCTCGATCAGGTAACGCGAGCCCTTGTCGCCGCTCGCCGGCACCACGCCGACAATCACCGTCTCGCTGCCCTTGCGCCGGCCGCTCGTCTCCAGTTCCACGAGTGCGGCCGACAACGCCATTTCAAGTCGATCATGCGGCATGATGGTCTCCCTTCCGCAGGGGCCCCGGATCACTTTGCCGGCTTGAGCCGGCCCCCGAGCGTATCGAGCATGTCCTTGGTCATTGCTGCCAGATCGAATTCCGGTTGCCAGCCCCATTCGGTGCGGGCGGCACTGTCGTCGATCGATTGCGGCCACGAATCGGCGATCGCTTGGCGCACCGGGTCGACCTCGTAATCGATGACGAAATCGGGAATGTGCGCGCGAATGCTCTCGGCGAGCGGATCGCCTGATAGAAAATCTCGACCGCATAGTCAGTGGTCCCGCCACCAGGCAGGGCGACGTGGGAAATCAGTCCCGGCAACCTTAGGCCGCGCGTATCGAGCCCGAATCTGAGTGCGTAGTAGTCGCACAAGAGCTCGCCCGCCACCTTTGTCACGCCGTACATCGTGGTCGGGCGCTGAACGGTATCCTGCGGGGTCTCCACCTTGGGCGTCGTCGGCCCGAAGGCGCCGATCGAGCTCGGAAAGAACACCTGGCACCCATACGGGCGAGCCACCTCGAGCACGCGATAGAGCCCGCCCATATTGAGGTCCCACGCAGCCTGGGGTTTTTCTTCGGCAACGGCGGAGAGCAGGGCGCCCAGATGATAGATGCGGCCAATCTCATGGTGGCGGACCATCTCCTGGATTTGCCGCATCTTGGTGCAGTCGAGATGTTCGAAAGGGCCGGCGCTGACGTCCGCGTCGCGCGCAGGCGCCCTGATGTCCGATGCGACGACAGTATCGGCGCCGTAGCGCTCCCTCAGCGCCGGCACCAGCTCCGAGCCGATCTGGCCGAGGGCTCCCGTTACGAGAATCTTTTGCACGTCGGTCCTTCTTGTTTCCGCAGCGCTACCCCGGTCGTTGCTGCTCCTCGCGCTGGTGCAGCCGAGTGATGCTTTCGACGGTCCGGGCGACCTCGTCATCTGACAAGGGCGGCTGGCAGCGCGCACCGTTCCAGCATAATAGCAACTCGAGCGCGACCAGCGGATCGACGCCGTGCCAGAGCAAGTGCCCAGCGAAGGAGGCGATGGTGTTGTTCCGCTGACCGGCCTCCACGCCTTCGCGAACGAGATCTCGCCAATGCGCGAGCGGATGGCCGCTTCGCGTTTCCTTCTCGTTGACCAGGCGCAAGAGCCATTCGGGCATGAAATCCAGAGGCATCTCGCCCGGCGCGTAGCCCGACCGCCATTCGTAAGCCCGCCCTGACGGATGGATGGAGGGTGGCGCAACGATGTAGCCGCCATCACCACGCAGGTCGATCCCGGCGGCGAGCCCGACCAGATTGTGGACGGTTCCGCCGGGGTGACGGAAGTAGAGATGGCGCCCGCCACCGCCGGTGAGTGCCTCGATGGTCGGCGGCAGCGCGCCGTGCTGGGCTTCAAGATCGTTGAGGCTCTCGGCGCCGCCATGCTTCGGATCGACATCGAGAACGACGAGGCCCGCGGCGGCTCCGGTCACGATCCCAATGTTCAGATCGGGCCAGCGCGCCAACCAGCCCTCCAGTTCGCTCTTGCTCGGTTTTCGGTTCTGGAACTCCATCCAGCGCACCAACGGCCGCTTTGTGCGCGCGATCAGAGGGATTACCGGCCATCCCTTCTCTAGATAGCCGCGTGCCGCCGCATGGATGTTCTCGTAGTCAGGTGTCGTCACCGACAAAGCTCCGTGACCTGCCGCAGGCCGAAATGCTCGCAAATTACGTTCTTTGAAGGCGTTGATACACGTCAATGAAGTAGCGCTGAAGGCGCGTTTGTTTAAGGGAGGCGAAATGCTGCTTGTCAGGCAAATGTCGGTTGAGAGATGAAACGCTTCCTTATTTTCGCGCTTTTTGCCGCCATGTCCGCCGAACCGTTGGCGGCGGCCGAGAAGCGTTCGTGCGACAAGAGCTTCGCGGACGTCTATGCCTCCATCGCGCCCTCGGTGGTCAGGGTCTTCTCGGTCAAGATCGATCCGTTCAACGTCACCAACCGGGTCCAAATGGGCGTCGGCTCGGGCGTCGTCTTCGACGACCAGCATCGGGTGGTCACCAACGCGCATCTTGTGCATGACGCACGCGTCGTGATGGTGGGGCCGGACCAGCACAGCATGCAAAAGGCCAAGGTCGTCGGGATGGATCTGGTCTCCGACCTTGCGGTAATCCAGCCGATGAACGATGTGCGCCGATTTCGCGCCGCGCCGCTGGGCAAGTCGGACACACTCCGGATCGGGGAGGAGGTGATCGCGATCGGCCATCCGCTCGGATTGGGCAAGGCTGCGTCGCGTGGCATCGTCTCCGGTCTCGGCAGGATCCTGCCGCTCTCGCCGCTCAGCTGGATGACTCCCTTCATCCAAACCGATGCGGCGCTCAGCCCGGGGAATTCCGGCGGACCGCTGGTGACGCGATGCGGCGAGGTGGTGGCGATCAATACCCTGGCCGGAAAGGTCGGACAGAACATCAACTTCGCGATCCCGGTCGATCTCGTGCGCGAGCTCGTACCGCAACTGGTGAGCAAAGGGCGCGTGGTGCGCGCCTGGCACGGCATTTCCGGCCGACTGGTTTCACCGGCGCTGCAGATGGCGTTTCGTATCAGGCCCGGTTTCCTGATCGAGACGGTCGAGCCGGGCAGTCCCGCCGACAAGGCCGGGCTGCGGGGCGGAGATTTCCCGGTGGTCATCGGAGTTCAGCAGTATCTGCTCGGCGGCGACGTCATCGACAGGGTGAACGGTGACCGGCTGAGGAAAATGGGGACAATCGTGCGGATCGCGCGGTCGCTTCGCGTTGGCAGCAAGGTCAAATTGGAGGTGTGGCGGGAGACGATCATGCGGAAGGTCGAGGTGGTGCTCACCGAGCGCCCGGTCCTGCCCGGCGATATCAGGCGGTACCAGGCGCAGAGCGGGCTAGGCCGTTAGCGCGGCTCGTCCTCAGGGCTGTCTCAGCGCCCGAAATAGCCTTCGATTCGGTCGAACGCCTTGTTGATGACGTCCTCTTCGACGCAATAAGCCATCCGCACATGGTGCTCGCCGGTCGGCCCGAAAGCGCCGCCCGGCGTTACCGTGACCCGCGCCTCCTCAAGGAGCCGAATGGCGAACTCGCGCGAATCCTCGTGCTCGGCCACGATCTTCGGAAACACGTAGTAAGCACCTTCGGGCCGGGCGTATTCAAAGACGTGGGGAACGTTATCGAGCCGTTGGCAGATCAGATCGCGGCGACGCGCCAGGGCAGCCTCGAACTCCTTTAGATGCGTGGGCTCCTCAAGCAGCGCAATCGTGCCGGCCACTTGCGAGATGCGCGGTGCGCAAATGATGGTGGCGTCGTGCACCTTCAAGAGCTGCCGCTTGAGCGTTTCTGGGAGGATCATATAGGCGAGCCGCCAGCCGCTCATCGCGTGCGTCTTGGAGAAAGTAAACATATAGGCGATGTGCTCGCTGAGCTCGGGCACGGAGGACAGGTTGAAGTAACGTTCGCCGTTTTCGTAAGTGAAATGGCAGTAGGGATCGTCGAGCGCGATCAGCACGTCGCGTTCACGGGCGATCTGGCCGACCCGGCGCAGGTCATCTTCCGGAAAGATCTTTCCGGTGGGATTGGAAGGGGAGACGAGGATGATCGCCTTCGTCCGCGCGCCGATGAGTCCCGGCAGGAGATCGAGGTCGAGCGCCCAGTCCTCGTCGGTCTTTAGCGGCCAGTAGACCGGCATGCCGCCGCACAGCCGGATCTGCTGAAAGTGCGAGGCAAAGCCAGGATCGGTAACGATGATCTCATCGCCCGGATCGATGAGCACGTGCAGGAGCGCGTTCATGCCCTGCATGTTGCCAGCGGTGATCACCACGTTCCGGTCGGCGTCGACCGTTACCCCAGTCGCACCGAGGTGCGCCTGAGCGGCAAGCTGCCGCAGTTCGGGGAGGCCGTCGGGCAGTGCGTACTTGCCGATATCAGCGTCGGCCTCCATCGCCCGGGCGACGCCGCGCCGGATGTGCTCGGGCGTCCTGAACGAGGGCAGCCCCCAGGTCAGGGAAGCGACGTCGTCGATCCCCGCCGCACGCATCGCCATTTCCTTGATCGCGGAGATGGTGATGTCGGCAACAATGTGAGAGACCCACTGACGAACGGGAGACATGCTTCCACCCTATACTGCGGAGCGCGCCGGGCGCCGACCCATCAGAACGGCGCGGCACTTCGCGTCATTGCGGCATATCAACACAGGTGGGCCCGCGTGTCGCAAACGAGCCGGACATTGATCATCATTGAGCCGATGGAATGCTGGCCAAGCAAGCGCAACGTTGAAGCCCGCATAGTGGCTCCTTTTTCGTTCGGCGGCGTCGTCACGGCTCCGAGAGTTCGGCCTTGATGGCGAGGAAGGTGAGCAGGTCGCGTAAGGCGAGGATACCGACGAGCCGGTCATTCCTGGTGACGAAGAGGCGGCTCACGCCGGCCATCTGCATTTGCCGCAGCGCCTTGGCGCTGTCGGCGTCGGGACCAACCGTCTGGTTGTCCGGGCACGCTTCCATCACCGACTCGACGGTACGTATTTCAGGGTGATCCGCCGCGGCCGCTTTGACCGCCTTCAGGCTGACGCAACCGATAAGCCGGCCATCCCTAGAGACGGGAAAGGACGTGAAGTAGTGGTGGTAGAAGTAGTCTTCGATGAGCCGGCCGAGCGGCAGCTCGGGCGGCACGGCGATTACGTCGGCGCTCATGAACCGGCTCACGGGAAGGCCCGAGAGCGTCGAGCGGGCGATCTGTCGTGTCGCCTCGGCACCCGCGGCAGCGCGCAGGAACAGCCCGATCAGGAACCACCAGAGGCCGCCCACGAAATTGCCGACAACCACATTGAAGAGGCCGATCGCAATGAGTACGAAGCCGAAGATCGAGCCTGCGGTGGCGGCGACCCGCGTCGCCCAGCCGATATCGCCCTTCCAGTACCACAGGGCGGCACGCAGGACGCGGCCGCCGTCGAGCGGAAACGCCGGCACCAGATTGAAGACGCCGAGCACCGTGTTGACGTAAGCCAACAGCCCGAACAGCACAGCCAGCGGGGTCGGCTTGGCGGCGTCCGGTCCGACGAACAAGCCGCCGAGAAGGAAAAACACGAACGCCAGAAAAAAGCTCATAAGCGGGCCCGCAATCGCCATCCAGAACTCCGCCTTGGCCCCGGGCGGCTCGTCCTCCATTTCGGCTACGCCGCCGAAGACGAACAGCGTGATACCGCGGATAGGCATGTCGAAGCGGCGCGCGACCAGGGAATGCGAGAGCTCGTGGAAGACGATCGAAAAGGCAAAACCGATCAGCCCCGCCACCCCGAGCCACCAATAAGTCTCCTTCGGCAAACCCGGCGCCGTTTGCGGGAAGTAGCCAACGGCAAGGCTCCAGGTGATGAGGACTGCGAGCAATAGCCAACTCGCATCGACCGACACCTTGAAGCCGAACAGGCTGAAGAGCGTTACCCGGTATCGGAACATGTCGGCTTTCCCCTTCGATGGCGGTGAATTCCGCGTCGGCGCCGCGCTTAATCGCGGTCGTGCGAATCGTCCCATGCAGGCTCGATCGAACGAACGATTTCGACGATCTCGCCGACGACGCCCATGGGGGTATACTGTGTCTCTTCGGCAACCTCGCCCGGACGCACGAGCCGCTCGCGGGGTTCGAGCAATTCGGACGTCGACGCGCCCGTTGCGATGACGCGCAGGATCGTATCCTCATCGATCGGACCGAGAACGTGAATGACCTCCTCGCAATCCAGGTTATGCCCGGCGGGTCTTGGATTCGTAGCGTTCATTGTCGGCCTCCTATCTAATAGTATGAGCGCGGACCTGTCCTTTGGCCCTTGGGGAAATACACGCACTCACGAGACGGCGGTTTCGTGTGTCTGCGGAGGTTGGAGTTTGAGCAAATCCATTAAACGCGGTGCGTCGCGAGGCGCGTGCCCCTCGGCATCGTTGTCGAAGTAAACGTAAACGGATCGGCGCTCGTCGCGCCATGCCGCGATACGACAGGCCCAGCCCTTAAGTGCGTCGTCGCTGTATCTCGAAACGTAGGTGCGCGGCGCGCCATGCAACCGGACATAGACGAGATCGGAGCTGACCCGGTCCCATCGCGGCCAATCGCCGGCATCGGACTGGCAGATCGCAATCCCGTGTTCGGCGAGCAGCGTCGCCGTCTCCGTGTCGAACCAGCTGCGATGCCGGAACTCGATCGCATGGCGCGCAGTAGGCCATGCTGCAAGATCCTCGGCAAACCGGGCGAGGCGGTCGATGTTCTTGTGGAGCCGGTCGGGCAGTTGCCAAAGCACGGCCCCAAGCTTGTCGCCGAACTCCGCGCTGTTGTCGCGCTGGGCGGCAATTCGGTCCCCGGGGTCTTTCAGCAAGCGCGCATGGGTGAGCGCACGGTGGCCCTTGATCGCGAATTCGAAGCCCTCCGGCGTGTCGGCCCGCCAGCGTGCAAAAACCGACGGGTTCAACAGTCGGTAGAAGGTGGCGTTGACCTCGATCGTGTTGAAATAGGCCGCACAGTGCTGCAGCCAGAGCCGCTGGGGCACGCCCTTGTAGAAGTCCGATCGCCAATGGGGATAGCTCCAGCCGCTGAGGCCGACGCGGATGCCGCCGGGGCCGTTGCGCATCGCCGCTACCCCTTGACGCAGACCAGCGGCGCGAGCCGCGCCACCTTGCGCGCGAGCCCCGTCTTGTCGGCGGCGTTGACCACCGCGGTCACGTCCTTGTAGGCGCCCGAGGCTTCCTCGGCGACGCCGCGGTCGGACGGGCTGCGCACGAGAATGCCGCCGGAGAGTGATTGAGAAAGCGCTTTTACGCCCAATGATGAGCCTGCGCATTGCTCCAAATCAAAGCAAAAACCTAGGTTTGCTCGTGGCCGGCCGTCACCGACTCGTTTGCTGTCCGCCCCGTGGCGGAGATCCTGGGATGCAGCCAATAGATAGATCCTTTCTCATCCCGGGTTTGAGTGGGGCGACACCGCTCGGCATGAGGATACCGGATCCGGGCTGTCCGACGCTCTGTAAGGCGCAAGGCAGCTATGCGTTGAGGAAATGATCCGCGTGAGCCGTCACCTGCTCGATGTATTATCGTAATTGACCGGCGCGGGACCCAGTCGGCGCCGGCACTTTGGGATATGGCAGGTTGACGCACAGTCGAACGCAAACATCGGGCAAAACAGGGGACCCTGCTGCGCCAGCAACGCTTGGCCGGGTGGTAGCCGTGAGCGGAACGGTGGTCGATGTCGCCTTCGAGCGCGGCGCCCTGCCGCAGATCAACCATGCGCTCGAAATCGAGTGGGACGGCCCGCATCGCCTCATCGTCGAGGTCCACCAGCACCTCGACGAGCAAACGATCCGCGGTGTGGCGATGCAGGAGACCTCGGGGCTGCGCTGCGGCGCCGTCGCGCGCGACAGCGGCGAGGCGATCCGAGTGCCCACGGGCGAGGCGGTGCTCGGCCGACTGATCAATGTCGTCGGCGACCCGATCGACCACGGCGCGCCGTTCGACGCCGAGGTGCCGCGCCAGCCCATCCACCGCAAGCCGCCCCGCCTCAGCGAGCAGCGCAGCGGCAGCGAGCTCTTCCTGACCGGCATCAAGATCATCGATCTGCTGACACCGCTCGCGCGCGGCGGCAAGGCCGCGATGTTCGGCGGTGCCGGCGTGGGCAAGACCGTGCTCATCATGGAGCTGATCCGCACCACGGTGCAGCAGTATGCGGGCATCTCGGTGTTTGCCGGCATCGGCGAGCGCTCGCGCGAGGGCCACGAGCTGTGGCTCGAGCTACAGCGCTCGGGCGTCCTCGATCGCACCGCGCTGGTATTCGGGCAGATGAACGAGCCGCCGGGCGCGCGCTGGCGCGTCGGCATGACCGCGCTCACCGTGGCCGAGCACTTCCGCGACGCCCTGCACAAGGACGTGCTGTTGCTGATCGACAACGTGTTCCGGTTCGTGCAGGCGGGCGGCGAGGTCTCCGGGCTGCTCGGCCGGCTGCCCTCGCGCGTCGGCTATCAGCCGACGCTCTCCACCGAGATCGCCGAGCTCGAGGAGCGCATCGCCTCGGTCAAGGGGGCGGCCGTCACCTCGATCCAGGCGGTCTACGTGCCGGCCGACGACTTCACCGACCCCGCGGTCGCCGAGACCTTCACCCATCTCGATTCGTCGATCGTCCTCAGCCGCGACATGGCGAGCCAGGGCCTCTATCCGGCGATCGATCCGCTGGCGTCGACCTCCTCAATGCTCGATGCGCGCGTCGTCGGCAACGAACACTACGAGACGGCGGAGGAGATCCGCCGCCTGATCGAGCATTACCGCGAGCTCCAGGAGATCATCTCGCTGCTCGGCATGGAGGAGCTGAGTGCCGCCGACCGGACGGCGGTCGGCCGGGCGCGGCGCATCATCCGGTTTCTGAGCCAGCCCTTCGCCGTCACCTCGCAGTTTACCGGGCTCAAGGGCGCCTCGGTGCCGCTCGATGACACGCTCAAGGGCTGCCGCGCGATCCTCGAGGGCGAGGCCGACGACTGGGCGGTAAGCTCGCTCTACAGGGTCGGGCGGCTCGACGATGCACGCCGCAAGGAGGAAGCCCAAAGCGGCAAAGAGACCGCGCAAGCGGCAGAGGCCATATGAGACTGCTCGTCACAACCCCGGTCTCGGTCGTTGTCGACGTGGACGGCGTGGAGCATGTCCGCGCCGAGGATGAGACCGGCGCCTTCGGCATCATGCCCGGCCACGCGGAATTCATCACCGCGCTCACCGTGTCGGTGCTGTCATGGCGCAACCATGCGGGCGATTTGCACCATGTGGCGGTGCGCGGCGGCGTGCTCACGGTGAAGGACGGCGATCTGGTCGAGGTGGCGACCGCGGATGCGGCGGGCGAGGACACGTTGCGCCAGCTCGGCGAGACCGTGCTCGCGCGCTTCCGCGACGAAGCACGGGCCGAGGAGAAATCGCGGATATCCGCCACCCGGCTCCATCTCGCGACGATCCGCCAGCTGCAGCGGTATCTCGAATCGGGCCGCCAGACCGTGCCCCAGGGCCCGCCGCAGACACCGCCCGGCGCCAAGGGCGCGCCGCCCGGCGAAGGCGAGCTGCCGTGAACACGAAGCCGCAAAACCACGAAAACGAGGCGATGCGCCGCGCAGTCAAGCTGCGCGAGGAACGCCAGGAGCGCTACATAGAGGAGGGCGAGCGCTCGATCTGGATGAACCTCTCGATGGTCGGCGCGCTCGGCTGGCTGATCGTGACGCCGATCCTGCTGGGCGTGCTGATCGGGCGCTGGCTCGACCGCACGCAGAATACCGGCATTTTCTTCAGCGGCGCGTTCATCTTCCTCGGCGTGGTGGTCGGCTGCTATCTCGCCTGGCAAAGGATCAAGAAGGAACAGAACCGATGAACCCAACAGGACCTATGGGACTCGCGGCGCTTGCGCTCTATCCCCTCGCCGGCGTCGCGCTCGGCGGGCTCTACTTCGTCCTGGTCCATCGCACCGCGCGCCTGCATGCCGCGGCGGGCTCGGCGTGGCGCATCATCGCGCTCTATGCGGTGCGCTTCGTCCTGGCCATCACCGTGTTCTGGGCGATCGCACAGCAAGGCGCGATGCCGCTCCTGCTGACGCTGGCCGGCTTCATCGTCGCGCGCATGGTGGTGATGCGCCGCATGGGAGCCCATTGAGCCCATGGAGACGAGCCCGCTTGCGACCGAGGTGGTCTTCCGGCTGGGACCGGTACCGGTCAGCCGCGCGGTGGTCACGACCTGGGTCATCATCGCGGCGCTGACCATCGTCTGCTGGCTGGGCCTGCGCCGAGCCAAGGTGCATGCCGGGCCGTTGCAGGCGACGCTGGAGATCATCGTCGAAACCATGTCCCGGCAGATCAGCGAGGTCATCCGCCGCGACGCCTGGCCCTATATGCCGCTGCTGGGCACGCTCTTCCTGTTTCTGGTGGTCGCCAATCTGGTTGCGGTGGTGCCGGGCATGAAGCCGCCCACCGGGCGCATCGAGACCCCGGCGGCGCTGGCCGCGATCGTCTTCCTCTCGGTGCATTATTTCGGCGTCCGCTCGCGCGGGCTGGTCGACTATCTGCGGCACTACACGCGGCCGAACCTGCTGCTGCTGCCGCTCAATGTGTTGTCGGAGATCACCCGCACCTTCTCGCTGATGGTGCGTCTGTTCGGCAATATGATGAGCCACGAGCTGGTGATCGCGATCGTCGCCCTGCTGGCGGGCCTGCTGCTGCCGATCCCGTTCCTGCTGCTGGGTGTTTTGATCGGCATCGTCCAGGCATTCATTTTCACTGTTCTCGCTGCGGTCTTCATCGGGGCTGCCGTCGGCAGCGTCGAGGCGGGATAACGGAGGCGCTATGGAACTCAATCTGCAAATGCTGAGCATCTTCGGCGCGGCGCTCGCCGTGTCCTTTGGTGCGATCGGCCCGGCGCTCGGCGAAGGCCGGGCGATCGCCGCGGCCATGGATGCGATCGCGCGCCAGCCCGAGGCGGTCGGGCCGATCTCGCGGACCCTCTTCGTCGGGCTCGCCATGATCGAGACGATGGCGATCTACTGTCTCGTGATCGCGCTGCTTCTGCTCTATGCGAATCCTTTCATCGGCTGACGATGACCATCGACTGGTGGACGCTCGGGCTGCAGGCCGTCAACTTTCTGGTTCTCGTTTGGCTGCTTTGGCGCTTTCTCTATCGCACGGTCAGAGACGTCATCGAGAAGCGGAAGACGCTGGCCGAGCAGGCGTTCGCCGAGGCGGATGCCAGGATGGCGGAGGCCGAAACCAAAGGGCAGGAGTTCGAGGAGGCGAAAGCCCGGCTCGCCCAGGAGCGCCAGGACATGCTTAAGAAGCTGCACGGCGAGCTCGAAGCCGAGCGGGCCAAGGTCCTGGAGGCGGCCCGCGCGGAGGCGCAAAAGCTAACCGAGGAGGCCCGTGCCGCCATCGCCGGCGAGCGCGAGGCCACGCTCGCCGAGATCCAGACGCAGGTGGAGGAGCTGGCGGGCGATCTCGCCGCCGGCCTGTTGAGGAACGTCGACGCGGCGGCGCTCAACGACATCTTCCTGGGCCAACTCGAAAGCAAGCTGAAAGCGCTGCCGGCCGATGAGCTGAAGCGGCTCGAGGCGGACCTGGCCAAGAACAGCGCCCGGATCGCCGTCGTCACCGCCACCCCATTGGCGGCGAAGGAGCAGAAGCGCTGGACCGAGCGGCTGGAGGCCAGGTTGGGCCATACCGTGAACGCCAAGTTCACCGCCGATCCCGAGATACTGGGGGGTGCGGAGGTGCACTTCCCGCACGCCGTCCTCAAATTCACCTGGGCCGACGAGCTGCGCAAGGCCAAGGCAAGGATCGGGCGCGATGGCTGAACTTCGCGACGAACTGGCAGCCTGGCTGGTCTCGGCGCGCGGGCAGCTCCGCGACATGGAGGCCGCGCCGAGCTTCGAGCATGTCGGCCAGGTCGACCATATTGGCGACGGCGTGGCGACGATTTCGGGCCTGCCCTGGACGCGGCTCGACGAATTGCTGCGCTTTGCCGACGGCACGCTCGGCCTTGCCGTCCATGTCGACGAAGAGCGGGTCGGCTGCGTCCTCCTGGGGTCCGGCGAGACGATCACCGCCGGCAGCCGGGTGCAGGGCACGGGCGAGATCATCCGCGTGCCGGTGGGCGAGGCGCTGCTCGGCCGGATCGTCGATCCGCTTGGCCGGCCTCTGGACGAAGGGCCCCCGATCGACGCCTCGCGCCGCGATCCGATCGACCGCCCGGCGCCCTCGATCGTCGACCGCGACCTCGTCGTGCAGCCGTTGATGACCGGGCTCACCGTTGTCGATTCGATGATCCCGCTCGGTCGCGGCCAGCGCCAGCTCATCGTCGGCGACCGCAAGACCGGCAAGACCGCGATCGCCGTCGACACGGTGATCAATCAGCGCAGCTCGGACGTCATCTGCGTCTACGCCGCCATCGGCCAGAAGGCCTCGAGCGTCAACGCGACCATCGAGGCAGTGCGCGAGCACGGCCCCTTCGAACGCTGCATCTTCGTCGTCGCCAGCGCCGAGGCGCCGCCGGGCGCGCAATGGATCACGCCCTATGCCGCCTGCTCGATGGCCGAGTATTTCCGCGATCAGGGACACGACGCCCTGCTCATCATCGACGACCTCACGAAACATGCGATCGTCTACCGGCAGCTCTCGCTCCTGCTGCGTAAGCCACCCGGGCGCGAGGCCTATCCCGGCGACATCTTCTACATCCATGCGCGACTGCTGGAGCGGGCCGCCAAGCTCTCCGAGCAACTCGGCGGCGGATCCCTGACGGCGCTCCCCATCGCCGAGACCCTGGCCGGGAACCTGACCGCCTACATTCCGACCAACCTGATCTCGATCACCGACGGCCAGATCTACCTCGAGCCCAAGCTCTTCTACGAGGGACAGAAGCCGGCGGTCAATGTGGGCATGAGCGTCTCGCGCGTCGGCGGTCAGACGCAGGCGCCCGGCATGAAATCGATCGCCCAGGCGCTCAAGCTCGAATACGCCCAGTTTCTGGAGCTCGAGGTGTTCACCCGGTTCGGCGCCATGGTGGAGGAGCGGACCAAGCATACGATCGAGCATGGCCGGCGCATCCGCGCAATCCTCGAGCAGCCGGAATACCGCCCCCTTTCACTCGCGCACCAGGTCGCCTTGCTGCTTGCCGTGAACGAGGGCCGGCTCGACGACCTTCCGCTGGGCGACGTCGAGCATTTCAAGGACCGGCTCGGCGACGGGCTGCGGGACCGCTGCCCGCGCGCCTTCGAGCGGATCGGGCAAAGCGGGGCTCTGGAAGACGACGACCGGCAGGACCTGCTTGCCGCGATCGATGGCCTCATCGCCGAACTACAGCCTGTGCTCGAGGCGAGCGACTGACATGGAGAAGCTGCCGCGACTTCACGCGCGCATCGCAAGCCTCGGCGAGCTTCGCGAT
Organism: Alphaproteobacteria bacterium; assembly: GCA_037387885.1. Lineage (GTDB taxonomy): Bacteria > Pseudomonadota > Alphaproteobacteria > JAPULJ01 > JAPULJ01 > DATKZM01. The sequence continues at coordinate 20,457 of JARRKQ010000038.1, forward strand.
CTCATTCAGGCGCTGCGCGTGCTGGCCGCCTCCCACATGCAGGAAGCAACCGCGGCTTTGGGTGGGATACGTCGGTATGCAACCGTCGTCGAGGATGCGATCGCGTCCGTTGCCGATATGCTTGCCCTGGTCGACGCCGGGGCGCCACCTGCCGGCGGGGAGGACGCCCGCGTTCTCGTCGTTGTCTGCTCGGAACATGGTTTCGTCGGCGCCCTCAACGAGCACCTGCTCGACAGGGCGGAAAGCGAAATCCGGCCCGGATGCCAGCTCGCAGTCATCGGCCGACGGGGCATGATCGCGGCCGAGGAGCGGAGCCTGGCAACGTCGTGGTGCGTCCCGATGGCGACACATGTCGGCGGCGTGACCGGCGTGACGCGAGGCGTCGCCGCCCGGCTGACGAATACCACCGAGGCCGACATCATCTTCGCCCGCCACCTCCCCGGCGGCGGCCACGAGATCGAAAAGAAGACCGTTCTGCCGCTCGACCCAACCCTGCTCGCCGGCTCGCATCACCGCAATCCGCCCCTGCATCAGATCGCGCCCGAGGTATTGTTGCAGCGTCTTGCCGGCGAATACCTGTTCGCCGAGATCACGCGGGCCCTGATGGAATCGCTGGCGTGCGAAAGCGCGGCACGCCTTTCTGTCATGCAATCGGCCGATCGCAACATCGACGACAAGCTTCAGACGCTCCGTCGCTCGGAGAACGTCCTGCGTCAGGAGTCGATTACCTCAGAGCTTCTCGATGTCGTGACGGGAGCGCTTGCGGTTCTCGACGCGCCGTCGGGCGGATGGCACTGATATGCAACCTGAGATGCAATGCAGCGCACCCCGATGCTGAGGTTCATGGTATTCGGGATGCGGTTAAGTGGGCCTTGAAGAAGTGAGTTTGGTCGGCGTCCCTTTGCCAACTGACAGCCGTTAGGTAGATGATTAGTAGCTTGATTTCCGGGCTGGTGGCTGCACTGTCGGTACTGATCGTTGTGTGGCTTCGAGACTGGCGTCGACAGAAGGTACGCCTCACGTCACATTGGCAAGCACTTAGATCAGAGATCTTAGAGTGCGGCAGGATCGCTAACAGGTTCCTGAATGACGAGGTTATGGTGCCGTCATACAGACTTCCCACTGTCTGTTACGCACACGCGTTCGCTGTGTTGCTCGTCGAGGGGAAGCTTACTGAGACCGATGCCGACGCACTCCGCAAGTATTATGCCGAGGTTGAGACTTTGAACCGCGGCTTGGATCTGGTGCTTAGAGATGACGCCGAGAGGGCCCAACGGACACACGACCGCAATATCGTCATGGCGCGCCGCATTTGTGCGCCCGAAGGCGAACATTACCTATCCGTGCTACTCGTCGTAGACCGGAGACTGACAATATTGAGGTTAGGCATTTAGACCATTTGCGACGTTGGTCGTTGCGGCGCCCTGCGAGTATACCGGGGCAATATTGCAAAGGCCCGGTGTTGCGGCGCGACGACCTTGAACGCAGTACCGCTTCTTGGGAGCCGGGCGACGTTGTGCTCCGTCGGAAGCGGCAACGGCTCATTGCATGACATAGAGCGCGAAGAGGGAGGCGACGTAAACGGTCATCACCAGCCATGAATCGAGCCCCGCACCAAGGATGCTCGGCGTTCGGCGGATCAGGATGCCGGCCACATAGATCGCCGTCACGACGATCCCCGTGGCCAGGCTGAATTGCGCGCTCGCATCGACCTCGGCCAGGATCGGCCCGCCGCGATAGGCCAGATCGGCCGGAAGCAGCAGAGCCAGCATGATCAGATTGCTGCCGAAGATGTTTGAGATGGCCATTGTGTAGGCGCCGATGCGCGCGGCCGCGAGTGTCGTGCTGAGTTCTGGCATGGATGTCGCGGCAGCGAGGAGCGTGACGCCGATGAAGGACGAGCCGAGCGCGCTTCTCTCGGCAAGCGTGTCCGCCGATATTGCCAGGGCGATTCCTGCGACAAGGATGACAAGGCTGAAGATGGCCGAACGAATGATCAATTTTCGGGTCGACGCGCCCGCCGAGCGTTTGGCCTTTGTGGCAACGATTGTGTCACGCTCCGCCTCGTCGGGCAGATCGACCGGCGCCCAGGTCGTTTTTTCGTCATAGCTCCGTAGAAGCGCGATCACGAGCGGATACCCGCAGGAAAGGCAGATCGCTCCGATTCCAATGTTCAATGCGAGCGACACGTCGCCGAGAAACGTGATCGCCAGGAGCAAGCTCAAAAGCACGATCAGCATGATGGCAAGCAGCGCGTGTGTCGGCTTCCGGGGCCAGGACGTCAGCGCGTGGCGCACTGCGACGAAATCGACAACCGCCAGGATCGCCGTTTGCATGGTGATGCCACCGAACATGTTGCCGAGAACAAGCGCCGCGTTGTCGACCTGTGCGGCGGTGACGGTTGTGATGATCTCGGGCAGTTCAGTCACCGTCGCCAAAAAAATGAGCCCGATGAACTCTTTCGTCAGGCCCAATCACTCAGCAAGCTCGTCGCCATGAATGGCAAGGCGCGTCCCGGCAATCCACACCAAGACCCCCGAAAGGAGGAAAACCGCCACGATTGCAGATAAAGGAATGCCGCTGAGATCGATCACGCATCACTCCTTGGACCTTCGGTTCGCGCCAATCAGCGCGAGTGAAGCACCGGCAGATCCGCCTCGGCTAGCCCGAAATGGGCTACGTCGCTGAAGGCAAGACCGTGCAGTCGTAGCGAAACGACGTGCTCGGTTCAGCGCAACAGCGCAACACCGCTTTTCTCCTTGCGGCGACTGAACCACTTGAAGATCTCGATCGGGATCAGCAGACCGAGCGCGAGCGGTATGGCAATCAAAAACTGATCGGGCCCGATCGGCGCCACGTCCAGCAATGCTGCACTGGTCGGCCAATGCATCGCAGCCAAGTGCAGACAGAGCGCGGCGACCACCGACAAGATCACCCAAGGATTGGCCCGCAACGGAACGGCAAAGGCCGAGCGCCTCTCCGAGCGGCAGTTGAAGACGTGCACGTTCTCGAACCAGACCATGAGCAGCAGAAGCGTCGTGCGCGCCTGGTCCTCCGGCATGCCGGAGCGGATCGCGCCTAGGAAAAAGGCGAAGCCGACGAAACCCATATAGCCGCCGACGAGCGCCGTTTGTGTGATCATGCGGCGGTCGAAGATCGGCTGGTCCGGCGGGCGCGGCGGCCGGCTCAGCACGTCGGCCTCGCCCTTCTCGAAGGCGAGCGCAACGTCCTGGATTCCGTTGGTGACGAGGTTGAGCCACAAGAGCTGGACGGCAAAGAGCGGGATCGGCAGGCCGGCTACCAGCGCCAGCACGAAGAGCACGATCTCGCCGATCCCGGTGCCGATCAGGAGCATGGTGACCTTGCGGACATTGTCGTAGGCGATGCGCCCCTCCTCGATCCCGGCAACGATCGAGGAGAAATTGTCGTCGGCGATCACGAGATCGGCGGCCCCGCGCGCAACGTCGGTGCCGCCCAATCCCATGGCCACCCCAATATGCGCGGCGTCCAACGCCGGCGCGTCGTTGACGCCGTCACCGGTGATCGCGACGAAATGCCCCGAGCGCTGCAGCACGCGGACGATATGGAGTTTCTGCAGCGCATCGACGCGGGCGAAGATTCGGGGCCGCGTGATCGCCGCAGACGCCTCAGGCGAATAGTCGCCCTCGGTATCACCGAGCACCTCGGCTAGCTCTGTCCCCGTCATGACCTCTTGGGTTTCCCGTGCAAGCCCGAGCTGTCGGCCGATGGCAAGCGCGGTCGCCGGATGGTCGCCGGTGATCATGCGCACGTCGATGCCGCTTGCCCGGCAGGCCACGATCGCCGCCGGAACCTCGGGGCGGACGGGATCGATCAGGCCGACCAGGCCGAGAAAGGCGAGATCGGTCAGCGCGGCTTCCCTGCGCCTAGCGGCCGTGGCTTCGTCGCTCTGCCCCGACGCCACGGCGAGCACCCGGTACCCTTCGGCGGCCATTCGGTCCGCGGCAGCGAGCCAATGCGCGCGCTCGTCCGCGCCGAGACACATCGGCACCACCGTTTCCGCCGCGCCCTTGACATGGACGCGGACATTGCCGTCGGGCTCGCGGTGGAAAGAGGCGGCGAAGCGCCGGTGCGGCTCGTACGGGATCAAGCCGATCTCCGGCGCCTGCCCGATCAATGCACCACGCTCCATGCCTAGCTTGCCGGCGAGGATCTGAAAGGCGACGTCGACCGTGTCGCCCAGGTGATGAATACCGTCCTCGGTCTGATAGAGATGCGCCTCGTTGCAGAGTGCGCCGGCCCGGGCCAGGTCTTCCACGATCTGCCGCTCATCATCGCCGAGCGGCGCCTCGTCGCGCGTGAGCCCTCCTTCGAAATGATAGCCTTCGCCGCCGACCGCGACGGCGCCGATCTTCGGGAGCCAGAGCCGTTTCACGGTGAGCTCGTTGCAGGTGAGCGTGCCGGTCTTGTCGGAGGCGATCAGGGTGCAGGCCCCCAGCCCCTCCACTGCGGGGAGTGAGCGCACGATGACCTTTCGTCGGCCCATGCGCGCCATGCCGATGGAGAGCGCCACCGTGATCGCCACCGGCAAGCCCTCCGGTATCGCCGCGACAGCGAGCGCCACAGCAACGAGGAACACCTGCGTCGCGGCGATTCCCTGCAGGATTTGCACAACCGCGATAGCGGCGATGGCGCCCACCATCAGAACGCCGATCTGCCGGGCGAACCGCCGCAGGCGGATCAGCAATGGGGCGATGGCGCCACCTGAGAGGGTCCTTTCGATCGCGCCAAGCTCGGTCGCGACGCCGACTGCGGTGACCACGCCGGTCGCCCGGCCGCTGGAGATACTGGTGGCCGCATAGGCCATCGTTGCCCGGTCGCCCAGGGAGGCGACAGGCGCGACGGCTGCGTCCGGATCCTTGACAACCGGCGTCGACTCGCCGGTCAACAGCGATTCATCGGCGATGAGATCGTGTGCGGACAACAGGCGGATATCGGCAGGCACCTGCATGCCGGGCTCCAACTGCACGATGTCGCCGACGACCAGTTCGACGCTGTTCACTTGCTGGCGGCGCCCGTCACGCAGCACGACCGCGGTGCTGGGCACCATGCGCATCAAGGCTTGCGCGCTTGCCGCCGCGCGCCATTCCTGCACGGTGCCGATCAAGGCGTTGACCTGAAGCACGCCAAAGATGAAGCCCGCATCGCTCCATTCGCCGATCGCCGCCGAGACCGCTGCGGCCGCCAGCAGCAGATAGATGAGCGGGCTCATGAACTGGCGCAGATACACGAGCAGCACCTGCTCCCGCTTAGGTGGCGGCAGCGCGTTCCTTCCGTAGGCAGCACGCTGGCGCTCGACGGCGGCGGCGTCGAGGCCGTCCGGCCCGACCGCGATGTGCTCCAGGACGTCTACCGGAGAAAGGCTGTGCCAATGCATGGTAGGCGCCATCCGATCCGTAGCCGCCAAGCTGGTCTCATCCGTCATTGCTATCGGTCCCGGTAGAGATGGTCAGGCGCTTGGCCCGTAGAAAGTGGTGCGGCCAGACGATTGTACATCTCGGTCGGCAGCGTGGCTGTGGGTCGCTATAAGCTCTGCAATTCAGGATGCGAGGCCATAGTTGTCGCACCGTCCTAAGCCCACGGAAGCGTAGTGGTCGCTGTGTGGCGGAAAAGTGCAGAATAATCAGCGAACAAGCCATCGTCGTGTGTCCGCTCTTGGCTACTTGCGGTCACTCTCCAAGCTGACCAGCATGTCCGCTTTCCGCCCAAAAGCGGACATCGCTGTGGCGGAAGACGACGTCTGCTTTTGACCCTTAGCGGACATTAGAGGCGATTGTAGTGATGTGCGGTTTTGCCTCATTGCCGAGCATAAGGCCTGCCGAGTAACTTGAACTCTGGTCGGGGCCGGG